>JBNLDR010000229.1:0-500 GCA_050304495.1 Altererythrobacter sp. | reverse complement strand
TGACGATCTCGTTGCCGGGCAGGGGCGGTCCGGCCGTCCGCCGCCGCCATTCGACGGGGTCGCGGCCGTCGCAGACCGTACTGTTTCCATAGGATTCGGTGAGACCATAGACCGAGGCGATCTCGGTCACGCCCATCTCGACCATCATGTCGACGGCCTCGGCGAGGGTGACCCCGGTGCGCATGGCGCTCAGGTCGCGCTTCTTGCGGTCGGGGTGGTTGTAGAGCGCGATCACCATGTTGGCCATGGCGTAGGTGCCGGTCTCGATGCGGTCGGCCACCACGCTGTGCTCGGCCCCGTGCAGCTTGTCCACGCCGCGGATGGTGATCTTGTCGCTGCCCAGGCCCTCGATCTCGGCGCCCATCTTGATGAGGCACTCGCCCAGGTCGCTGACCTCCGGCTCGCGCGCGGCGTTGATCAGCTGGGTCTCGCCCTTGGCCAGGCAGGCGGCCATCAGCAGGTTTTCCGTCGCCCCCACCGAGACCTTGGGGAAGACGACC
>JBNLDR010000228.1:0-505 GCA_050304495.1 Altererythrobacter sp. | reverse complement strand
AACAGCAGGCGGCCTCCCTGCTCGAGAAGGTCGTCTCCGAGATGAAGTCGCGCATCAGCGCGCGCCTGCACAAGGAGACCCAACGACGCAAGACCGCGCTGGAGTCCTCGACCCTGCCCGCGAAGCTGGCCGACTGCCGCAGCAGCGACCCCGACCACACCGAGCTGTTCATCGTCGAGGGCGACAGCGCCCTCGGCACCGCCAAGCTCGCGCGGAGCAGCGAGTACCAGGCGCTGCTGCCGATCCGCGGCAAGATCCTCAACGTCCAGAAGGCCTCGGTCGGCGACATGCTCAAGAACGCCGAGTGCGCCTCGATCATCCAGGTCGTCGGCGCCGGCTCCGGCCGCACCTTCGACCTCGACGCGACGCGCTACGGCAAGATCATCTTCATGGCCGACGCCGACTCCGACGGCTCCCACATCCGGTGTCTGCTGGCCACCCTGTTCTTCAAGTACATGCGCGAGCTCGTCGACGAGGGCCGGGTCTACACCGCCGTGCCGCCGCT
>JBNLDR010000227.1:0-508 GCA_050304495.1 Altererythrobacter sp. | reverse complement strand
CGGGGCCGGCTTGTTGGCCAAGAATGCCGTGAAACGCGGCCTCAGGGTACCGCCGTTTGTCAAGACCTCCCTGGCACCCGGGTCCAAAGTCGTCATGCGGTATATGGAAGATGCCGGACTGATGCCTTATCTCGAGGCCTTAGGCTTTCACCTGGCCGGCTATGGCTGCACCACCTGTATCGGCAACAGCGGCCCCCTTCATCCGGTCATCGAACAATGCATCCAGGAGAATGACCTCAATGTGGCCGCAGTCCTTTCCGGCAACCGCAATTTTGAGGCCCGCATCCACCAGAGCATTAAATCCAACTTTCTGGCCTCCCCCATGTTGGTGGTCGCGTACGCCTTGGCCGGCCACATCGACATCGACTTGACCTATGAACCCGTGGGTTTGGACCCCAATGGCCGGCCCGTCTACCTGGATGACATCTGGCCGGCCGATGAGGATATGGAAACCCTGATCGAAAAACATGTCAAAAGAGAGTTCTTCGAAATCGAATATGGAAAAATC
>JBNLDR010000226.1:0-518 GCA_050304495.1 Altererythrobacter sp. | reverse complement strand
GACCGGGGCGCATTCACCACTGCATGCGCATGATCGGCATGGCGCAACGCGCGCTCGAGCTGATGTGCGATCGGGCCAATACACGCGTGGCGTTCCATCGGCCACTGATCAAGCAGCAGTCGGTCAGGGAGGACATCGCGAAGTCACTGTGCGAGATCGAACAGGCTCGCCTGTTGACGCTGAAGGCCGCCGACATGATGGACAAGGTCGGCAACAAGGCGGCCAGGGCGATGATCGCGATGATCAAGATCGTGGCACCATCCATGGCCTGTACGGTCGTCGACCGCGCCATCCAGATTCACGGTGGTGCGGGCCTCAGCCAGGACACCCCACTCGCTCGGATGTATGCCTACGCCCGCATCATGCGCATCGCGGACGGTCCGGACCAGGTGCACATGATGCAACTGGGTCGCGACTTCGCGGCGGCGCGCACCGATCTCGCCTGAGGAGAGCCTTTTGAAAGCACTGGTCTGCAAGCAATTCGGTCCCATCGAGGACGTCATTCTCGAAGATCTTCC
>JBNLDR010000225.1:0-522 GCA_050304495.1 Altererythrobacter sp. | reverse complement strand
CAACGGGTGCCGCAGCAGGTAGCCGAAATTGGCGCGCAGCGTAGCCGGGATCATGGGTTGTCGCGGACCCGCGCAGGTGTCTCCAGCTTGCCGCCGTGGATCTCGATCTCGCGATCGCAGACCGATGCAACCCGTGCACTGTGGGTGGCGATCAGCATGGTGCCGCCGCGTTCGCGCACGAGCCTGTCGAGCAGCCCGAGCACAGTCTCGGCCGTGCTGTCGTCCAGGTTGCCGGTCGGTTCGTCGGCGATCACGACCGCGGGTTCGTGGCAGAGCGCGCGTGCAATGGCCACGCGCTGCTGTTCCCCGCCGGACAGCACATCCGGGTAACTCGCCGCACGATCGCCGAGACCCACGGCGTCGAGGAGCTCCTCGATACGCCGCTCAGCCTCCCCCGCCGGCACGCCGTTCAGTTCGAGCACGAGCCGGATGTTGTCCGCGACGTCGAGGGTCGGCACAAGGTTGAAAGCCTGGTACACGAAGCCGATGTGGCGGCGCCGGAACAGCGTACGGTCCCGCTCG
>JBNLDR010000224.1:0-529 GCA_050304495.1 Altererythrobacter sp. | reverse complement strand
GAGTTCACGGTGCTCGCAACGGTTGGCGACGACGGTTCCGTTCAAAAAGCTGGCGTTCTCAGAACGGCAAGAAAGCTCTTCGACGGACAGGTTTTCTGAAATTCGCTGAATTCTGAAATTCCTTGAACATGGAAGTAACCGACATGAATTGGATTTTGACGGTCAAATGCAAGAACCGGCCTGGAATCGTGGCTGCTGTGGCGACGGAACTGACCAAAAGCGGCGGTGACATTACCGAAGCGCAGCAGTTCGACGATCCGCAGACCGGTATGTTCTTCATGCGCATCGCATTCGCCATGGAGCAGCCGATCGACGGTTTCATGGACGCCTTTTCCAGGCATGTCGGCAAATTCGGCTTTGAATGGACGCTGAGGCCTGCGGACCAGAAGCGGAAGGTCCTGCTTCTGGTGTCGAAATTCGACCACTGCCTGGGCGACCTGCTGTACCGGATGCGCATCGGCGAGATCAACATGGAGTGCGTCGGCATCGTCTCCAACCATCCGATCGATGTGCTTCATCTGACCCTGCA
>JBNLDR010000223.1:0-537 GCA_050304495.1 Altererythrobacter sp. | reverse complement strand
GGCAGTCGCGAAAACTATTGCGATGACACCCAGCGAGATCGCCATGCCGATAGATCCGATCAGGAGCAGGGGTTTCCGCCCGACCCGGTCGACAAGCGCCGTCGCGCCCACGCAGGCAGCAATACTGAATGCGTTTGTGATCACCGTGGTCAGAAATGCCTGACCCTCCGAAAATCCTGCCGCCTGCCACACCACCGTACTATAATAGAAGACCACGTTGATCCCGACGAGCTGCTGAAAAGTCGCCAAACCAATACCCACCCAGACAATCGGGCGGATTCCGAACTTCCGATCCACGATGTCCTTCAGGCGCGGACGGTGATGGTCCCCCGCCAGCGTGGCGTTAATCTCGTCATACTTCATCTGAGCGTGATCGCCCATCAGCTGGCGCAGCACTTTCAACGCATGTTCTTTCTTGCCGGATGCCACCAGGTAGCGGGGACTTTCAGGAATGCATAGCAAGGCAAAGAAGAAGGTTACGGCCGGAATCAGTTCGATCCAGAACATCCAGCGCCAGGCAGCGAAACCCCATGCGAA
>JBNLDR010000222.1:0-547 GCA_050304495.1 Altererythrobacter sp. | reverse complement strand
TATCATGGTAGTGCTATGCGGTGTTTTTTCCTTTTATCAAGCCGCAGAAGAACTTTGAGGGTGAAATGAGCGATAAAAAGATTCATGTACTGATGGTTTGTATGGGCAATATCTGCCGTTCACCGCTGGCTCACGGCCTGTTTGAGTCACTGGTGGAGCAGGAGGGGCTGGCCGATATTATTATCGTCGATTCGGCAGGAACCCATGCCTACCATGTGGGCGAGCCGCCCGATCCGCGCTCGCAGCAGACAGCACAGCGTCACGGGATTGATCTCAGTGAGCAGCGGGCACGCCGTGTCTCAGGTAACGACTTCGAACATTTCGATTACATCCTGGCGATGGATCAGGATAACTACCACAATCTCGTCGGCAGCGCGCCGAAAGAGCACCAGCACAAGGTAAAGTTATTTCTAGAGTTCGCACCGCAACGACGCGAGCGCGAGGTGCCTGATCCCTATTACGGTGGGCCGGACGGCTTCGAATATGTCTACGAACTGGTGGAGGCGGCGGCGCTGGGTTTGCTGGCGGATATTCGCGGCAAGCACTT
>JBNLDR010000221.1:0-551 GCA_050304495.1 Altererythrobacter sp. | reverse complement strand
AAGGCGAATGTCGTGGTGTCTTGGCTTATAGCCAGGAAGATGGCACATTGCATCAATTTCTTGCCAAGCATACGGTCCTTGCAACTGGCGGATATGGTCGAGCATATCTCAGTTGCACATCAGCGCATACTTGTACTGGCGACGGCCTAGCCATGGTTGCCCGAGCTGGATTACCCACTCAGGACATGGAATTTGTCCAGTTTCACCCAACAGGAATCTACGGGGCAGGCTGTTTAATTACCGAAGGTGCACGCGGCGAAGGCGGATATCTTCTAAACTCAGAAGGTGAGAGGTTCATGGAGCGATATGCCCCATCAAGTAAAGACCTTGCTTCTCGCGATGTTGTCTCGCGGTCCATGATGAAGGAAATTCGCGAAGGACGCGGTGCCGGCCCGGAAAGAGATCACATACATCTTCAACTAAGCCACATGCCCCCCGAGGTACTTGAAGAGCGGCTCCCTGGTATAATGGAAACGGCGAGCGTGTTTTCTGGAGTCGATATCCGCAGTCAGCCTATTCCTGTTGTGCCAACGGTGCACTATAACATGGGT
>JBNLDR010000220.1:0-553 GCA_050304495.1 Altererythrobacter sp. | reverse complement strand
GTGCGCGCCGCCCTGCAGGACGCCGCCTCGGTGGCCGGCCTGCTGATCACCACGGAGGCCATGGTCGCCGACAAGCCCGAGAAGAAGGAGCCGGCCATGCCCGCCGGCGGCGGCATGGGCGACATGGGCGGCATGGGCTTCTAAGCCTGCTCAACTCCATAAACCCAACAGCGACTTTCGGGGCCGGTTTCGACCGGCCCTTTCTTTTTTCGGCGCGAAGTCACTGAAACCATCACTTTTTGGGGTTTTTCCGGCTGCCTCCTCTTGACGTTCGGCTTATATATTCATAATTGTGAAGATATGAACCCACGGGATATGCAGACCTCGGCCACGGCGGCCGCTTCCTCCGGTCCGGTCGTTATCTGGGCCGGAAACGGCTTCTCTCTTAATTTATCGGCCATAAGCCCTCGATCTCCTGATACAGTTTTTGATTCTCATGTTCGTGTTCATAGGGGATTTCCGCCAGTTCTCTGGCAATATCTTTAAATTTTTTCCGATGGCCATTTCGTTCACGGATCTTTTCGATCGTCTCATGGACCGCAAGCGCGTCGTC
>JBNLDR010000219.1:0-554 GCA_050304495.1 Altererythrobacter sp. | reverse complement strand
ATCTGGAGTTTCCGGGAAGATGGTTTTGATGAACAAAGAATTCGCAGTCAGGGTATAAATCCCAATGACCCCACGATCGGGAAAGTCCTGCGACTCACCAAAGAATTCATGGGATTTCCCCGTCAATTGGGTCAGCATACAGGAGGCTTTGTTATCAGCCAGGGAAAGCTGTCCGACCTGTGTCCTATCATCAACGCCCGCATGGAAGACCGCACGAATATCGAGTGGAACAAGGACGACATAGAAGCGCTTGGTTTTTTAAAAATAGATGTGCTGGCGCTGGGAATGCTCACCTGCATTCGCAAGGCATTTGACCTGGCAAAAAAGCACTATGGAAAAGAGTATACCCTTGCCAATGTTCCGCAAGACGATGCTGAAGTCTACGAAATGATCAGCCACGCCGATACCATTGGCGTATTCCAGATAGAAAGCCGCGCACAGATGTCCATGCTTCCGCGGCTCCGACCAAATTGCTTTTATGACCTGGTGATCGAAGTGGCTATCGTACGGCCCGGTCCTATCCAGGGTGATATGGTGCATCCCTATTTGCGCAG
>JBNLDR010000218.1:0-557 GCA_050304495.1 Altererythrobacter sp. | reverse complement strand
CCTACCCGGAAGCCAACCTCATCAACCGGCTGGATAAAAACACCTCTGGCGTGGTCCTGCTGGCGCGGGATGGCGACACGCTGCGCCAGGTGCAGGCTCAATTTGCCGCCCATTCTGTGGAAAAAACTTATCTGGCCGTGGTGCATGGCATTCCCGATCCAGTCGTTCAGGAAATCGATCTACCCATTGGCCGCCTGCCCAGCGCCGAGGGGGTCTACCGCTTTGGCGTGGTGCCTGAGGGCAAGCCAGCGCAAACGATGATGGAAGTGATACGGCCGTTTCCACCCCACTACGCCCTCGTCCGCCTCACCCCCAAAACCGGACGCACCCACCAGCTGCGCGTCCATCTGGCAGCAGTGGGGCATCCCATCGTTGGCGACACGCTTTATAATAGTTCCAGCGATGCGGAATTTCTGGCTCAATTTGAAGATGACAGCAACCATGATGCGCCGCTGCCCCGCCAGGCATTGCACTGCGCCCAAACCACCATCTGGCACCCGCACCAGAAACGGCCGCTCACCATCAACGCCCCTCTCGCCAGCGATATTCAAACGTTC
>JBNLDR010000217.1:0-558 GCA_050304495.1 Altererythrobacter sp. | reverse complement strand
ATCCGCTCGATGATAAGAATAAAGGAGACCATCATGAGTAGTTTCTGGAGTTGGTGGGTAATCATTATCACAGTAGGCAACATTCTCGCCTGCTACTGGCTGATCAAGTGGGCCAGCAAACCCCGTACTGGCGAAGCCGCCACCGGCGATGTCACCGGCCATAAATGGGATGATAACCTGGAAGAGTACAACAACCCCTTGCCCCGCTGGTGGCTGTGGCTGTTTTACATCACCATCGTGTTCGGCCTGGTGTATATCGTCCTGTATCCCGGGGCGGGTAACTTTGCCGGCACCCTGGGCTGGAGTTCCACGGGACAGTATGAGGACGAGATACAAAAAGCCGAGGCCAAATACCAGCCGATCTTTACCGCCTTTGCCCAGCAAAGCGTGGAAGATCTGGCGCAGGATGCCGATGCCGTCAAGGTAGGTCAGCGGTTGTTCCTGAACTATTGCGCCACCTGTCACGGGTCCACCGCCACCGGTGCCGTGGGTTTCCCGAACCTCACCGACGATGACTGGCTCTATGGCGGCTCACCCGAAGCGATCAAAACCACCATC
>JBNLDR010000216.1:0-559 GCA_050304495.1 Altererythrobacter sp. | reverse complement strand
AACCAACGTCCCGCCGACGCAGCCGCCCACACCCCTCCCCGCCTACGTGGGCACACCCACGCCAGACCCCGACCATCCGGTCAGCATCAGCGAGGGCAACAGCACCTTTATCCACACCGTCAGCTCCGGCGAATCACTTGGCTACATCTCCCAACTATATGGCATCGACATCGAAGAGATCGTCGCCCTCAACCAGGTTTCCGTCAATGATTTTCTGCAAGTCGGCCAGCAGCTGCAAATCCCCGGACAACCGGCCACGCTCGGCCCCAGCTTCAAAATCATCCCCGACAGCGAGTTGATTTTTGGGCCTTCGGCCAATGGCTTCAGGGTACGCGATTTCCTCACGCCTTACAGCGGGTCGCTGTTGAATTATGAGGAGACCATCGAAGAAGACGTGATGGCTGGTCCCGAAATTGTGGAACTGGTGGCGCAGCGCTACCGTGTCAACCCGCGCATTCTGCTCGCCCTCATCGAGCATCGCACCCACTGGGTCACCCGTGCCGCCGTTCCCGTCGAACCATCCGCCCTCGGCTATGCCAATGCCCTCCTGCCCGGCCTT
>JBNLDR010000215.1:0-566 GCA_050304495.1 Altererythrobacter sp. | reverse complement strand
CCGCGAGGATTTTTGTGTTGCCAGTTCCAGCCATCACAGCACATTTCGGTCAAGCCGAATTCAGCCTTCCAACCAAGCTCGCGCAAGGCAAGCTGCGGGTCAGCGTAACAGCTGGCGATATCTCCCGGCCGCCGGTCAACTATTTTATAGGGGATCTCGCGGCCTGAGCTTTCGCTGAACTTCCTGATCATCTCCAGCACCGAATAACCCTGGCCCGTACCAAGGTTCACGGTCAGGACCCCCTGGTGTCGATCCAGATACTGCAGGGCCGCAAGATGGCCACGTGCCAGGTCAACGACATGGATATAGTCGCGCACCCCGGTGCCGTCAGGGGTCGGATAATCATCCCCGAAAACGGACAGGATATCGCGTTCACCGATGGCGACCTGGGTGATATAGGGAAAGAGGTTGTTCGGAATACCGGCGGGATCTTCCCCGATCAGACCACTGGGATGGGCGCCTACCGGATTGAAATAACGTAGAATAGCCATCCGCCATTGCGGGTCTGAGCGCTGCAGGTCACGCAGCATCTCTTCGATGAATAGCTTGGTCCGGCCATAGGGATT
>JBNLDR010000214.1:0-567 GCA_050304495.1 Altererythrobacter sp. | reverse complement strand
TTTCTTCGTTAATCAATGCGCAGAGGGTTTCTCCATCACCCATTTTCGGCCCTGGGAAAACCACTTTACAGCCGACCATCAAGCAGCTGTAGGCGGTGCCCCAGCCGTTGACGTGGAACATGGGCACGATGGGCATAACCGTGTCGGATATGGAAAGGCCGAAGACGTCGGGCAGGGCCGACGCATAGCAGTGCAGTACGGTAGAGCGGTGATTGTAGAGTACGCCCTTGGGGTTGCCGGTGGTGCCCGATGTGTAGCAGAGCGCGCTGGCCATATTTTCATCCAGTTGCGGCCAGTCGAAGCTGTCCGCCTGGTCGGCAATCAGGGTTTCGTAACACTGGGCGTTGCGCAGGCTGGTGTTGGGCATGTGGGTCTCGTCGGTTAGGACGATATAGCCTTTCACATTCGGAAACCTGTCCTGCAGTTTTTCCAGCAGGGGCACAAAGGCGACGTCGGTAAACAGGTACTGGTCATCGGCATGGTTGACGATATATTCCAACTGCTCCTCGAACAGGCGCGGGTTGACGGTGTGGCAAATCATGCCGGAGCAGGAGGTGGCGTAATAGA
>JBNLDR010000213.1:0-567 GCA_050304495.1 Altererythrobacter sp. | reverse complement strand
ATGACTATGAAGCCCATGATGCCCTGATCTGCATTTCGGAGGGCCGGGTGCTGATCGAGGACGACCGCCGCAGGCTGACGCCTGAACACTACTTCAAGAGCCGTGCGGAAATGTGCGCGCTTTTCGCCGATTTGCCCGAGGCGCTGGCATCGACGGTGGAGATCGCCAGGCGCTGCAGTTTCCGGCCGCTGAAACGTGCTCCGATCCTGCCCCGGTTTGCGGGAGCCGATGCCGATGGCGAGGCGGCGGAACGTGCTGAGGCGGAAGAGCTGAAGCGTCAGGCGCGGGAAGGGCTGCAGGCCCGGCTGGATGCGCACGGTCTGGCCCCTGGATTGGAAGAAAAGGATTACTGGGAACGGCTCGACTATGAGACCGGCATCATCGAACGGATGAAATTCCCCGGCTACTTCCTGATCGTTGCCGACTTTATCAAATGGGCCAAGTCTCACGACATTCCTGTCGGTCCGGGGCGAGGATCGGGTGCGGGCTCGCTGGTGGCCTGGTCACTGACCATCACGGACCTCGACCCGATGCGCTTCTCGCTGCTGTTCGAGCGCTTTCTCAATC
>JBNLDR010000212.1:0-572 GCA_050304495.1 Altererythrobacter sp. | reverse complement strand
AACGAAAAAACGCCGTGCTGGTCCATGCCTTTGGCGATCCCTGGGTGATCGAGGGGCAAGGCAGCATGGGTATCGAGATGATGGAGCGATTGGGCCGCCAGCCGAGCCGGATTGCCATGCCCTGTGGTGGGGGCGGACTGGCGGCTGGGCTGAGCCTGGCCTGCCCCGATGCTGCGATAGTCCCGGTGGAACCGGCGGGGTGGGACCAGGTTGGGCAAAGCCTGCGCGCAGGCAAGATCGTCCCTCAGGGGCCGAACCCGCCCAAGACAATCTGCGATGCACTGCAACCACTGGCGACCAAAGAGATCAATTTTGCGGTGCTTCAAGGCCGCAGCGAGCCTGGTGTTGCGGTGACCGATGACGAGGTGCGCACGGCGCAGCGATTTGCCTTTTCCAAGCTGCATCTGGTGGTTGAGCCCGGCGGGGCGGCGGCATTGGCAGCAGCGCTGGCAGGCAAGCTCGATCTCGATCCCAGCACCGTAATCGTCCTTACTGGCGGCAATGTCGATCCGGCAAAATATGCACAGACCATCGGCCGCACAAAATAAGTTGCAATTGACAATTGATCTTGT
>JBNLDR010000211.1:0-584 GCA_050304495.1 Altererythrobacter sp. | reverse complement strand
CAAGGCGCACGAGTGCATTTTGTCTCCGCCCCTCAAACGCCCGGCGCAGCCCCTCCGGGCCGCTTGGCTTCGGCCTGACCGGCCGACGCGCGGTCGCGCTTTGGCTGCCGCAACCTGAAAACAAACGCCCACAATTTCCAACCGGCCGGTCCCATCGCCTTGGGGGCGGCCATTTCCTGTGCCCCCAAAGTCCCCCCAAGCAAATATACGAAAGGTGAACTGCCCCATGGACAATGCTTCCGCCCCCGCCGCCGACCAGCTCGAAGAAAGCTTCGACATCGTCGCCCGCCAGGACAAGACCGACCAGGCCGTTGCGACCCTGCGCAGCGATGTCGACGAAGTGAAGGCCCGGCTCGACAAGGTCAGTCGTGCCGCCGCCCGCCCGGCGATCGGCCTTGAAAGCTCTGCTCCCGAAGTCAAAGGCTTCGTCGATGGCTATCTGCGCCGTGGCCGCGAGAACGAAATCAAATCGGTCAGCGGCGCCGTGCCCGCCGATGGCGGCTATGCCGTGCCGCAGCAAGTCGATGCCCGCATCGCCAGCGAACTGGCCGAAATCAGCCCGATCCGTGCCCTGGCACAGGTCG
>JBNLDR010000210.1:0-585 GCA_050304495.1 Altererythrobacter sp. | reverse complement strand
GGGACCTTTTGTAAATATTTTTCGAATTTCGGGCCTAACTGCAAAATCACGGACTGCGGGTTAATTTCGGAAAAACAGAGGGGCTTAAGTGCAAAATCTGCAAAAACTAGACTGCGGGTTGATTTCAAAGAAACACGGGGGCTTCTTTGCAAAATTCCTGGAAATATTGATTTAACGAATTATTTTCCAACGGTAAAGGTCGTGGACCGGGTCCACGCGTGGTGAACCGGCCGGGCGCGCTCGGTCCACCGTGGACCGACGGCGGTGCGCTCACCAGAGTATGGCCTCCGGCCGCTCTGGTGCGCCAAAGCTTACCGGCGGGGGCGCAAAAGAGCGAGAGGAGCACGGGGAGCTCGGCTCGGGCCTCACCGGAGCTTGGGCGGCGGCGTGGAGAGTTCACGGCCGAGGACAGCCGACACGATGGGGAAGACGGAGCTGAAGAGGAAAACATATTTCCCGCGAAGACGTGACCATAGAGGAAAACATATTACCCGCGAAGACGTGACTGACGTGCGGGCTGGATGGGCCGACCGGGTGATTTTGGCCGGCGGGGACGGCGCGGCCATGGGCTAGCTGGGCCAGAGG
>JBNLDR010000209.1:0-588 GCA_050304495.1 Altererythrobacter sp. | reverse complement strand
CGGGTCGTCCGGCAGCAGAAAGCGCAGTTCCGCATTGTCCTTGCCCTTGGTCCAGAGGCCGTGGAAGGCGCCCGCCAGATCGTAGAGATAAAAAGCCACCCGATGTGGTTCGTGAGCATCCGCCGCGCTTTCGAGCAGACGGGGCCATTCCGCCAAGAGCTTAATCAGATCAAGCTCCCCCGAGTCGGTCAAGCGATTGAGGTCCGCGCCCGCCAAAGACACAGGATCTAGGGAAACCCCCGGCATTTCGGCCGCCGCGTGGCGCAGCACCGAGCAGCAGCGGGCGTGGCAGTACTGGACGTAGAAGACCGGGTTGTCGCGGGACTGCTCCATGACCTCGACCAGGTCGAAATCCAGGGTCGCGTCGTTCTTGCGGGTCAGCATGATGAAGCGGACCACGTCCTTGCCCACTTCCTCGATCACCTCGCGCAGGGTGACGAAGGTGCCGGCGCGCTTGGACATCTTCACCAGCTCGCCGCCGCGCTTCAGGTTGACCAGCTGGCAGAGCTTCACGTCCAGATCGCCCCTGCCCTCGGTCAGGGCCTTCACGCCGGAGGTCATGCGCTTCACGTAGCCGCCGTGGTCGGC
>JBNLDR010000208.1:0-591 GCA_050304495.1 Altererythrobacter sp. | reverse complement strand
TGGTGAAGGAGTGAGGCCGGCGGTGATGATGGATGGCAGCGGCATGAAGAGCTTGGTGGGGCAGCACTTGGATCAAGGTGGAGTGGATCAGAGAGCAGCACAAGGAGCCTTTTATAGGCCGGGACGGCAAGCAGAGAGGTCGAGAAGCAGGCGGTCAAGCGGCGGCCGGTGGTGCTTCATAAAAATGCCAGTTACTCGAAGGGGAGGCGACGAGGCGGCCATTTGATGAGGGGGAAATGAAGGGGGTGGGACGCCGGTTTGGTTCAACTCCAACTAGGTGCGGGAGGGCGATGGACGGTGGCGTGTGGAGCGGCGGCAACCGACCGGACGGGCGGCGGTGGCTCGGGCGGGAGGTGGAAGACGGCCGGGCTCACTGACAGGGTGGGCCCACCTGTCAGTGAGGGGGAGGCGGTGGGGTAGGCTGGGCTGGAAGGGGGGAGGGAGTGAGGTGGGCCGTGGCTGGGCCGGAAACCGAAAATGGGTGGATAATATTCTTTCGAATTTTATTTGGAATTTGGATTTTTGGCAAACGTTGGAAATTTGCACAAGGAGATTCTGAAGGAATTTTGACATGGGGATTCTTCCTAAAAT
>JBNLDR010000207.1:0-593 GCA_050304495.1 Altererythrobacter sp. | reverse complement strand
CTTGGTCACGGCCTTGGTGGTGTTGCCCACAGCGTCGAGCAGATCGGTCTTTTCACGAACGCTGTCGTCCAGACCGGCCATTTCGGCGATGCCGCCAGCATTGTCGGTAACCGGACCATATGCGTCCAGCGCCACGACCATGCCCGCCAGGGCCAGCATGGTGGTCACCGCGATGGCAATGCCGAGCAGACCGGCCAGCAGGAAGGTGATGATGATACCGGCGCAGATGATCAGCGCCGGAACCGCCGTGGCTTCCATGGAGATGGCCAGGCCCTGGATGACGTTGGTCGCGTGACCGGTTACCGAGGACTGAGCGACCGAGCGCACCGGACGGTACTCGGTTCCGGTGTAGTACTCGGTGATCCAGATGATCGCACCGGTCACCACCAGGCCGACGATGCCGCAGATGTAGAGATCAAGGCCCGAGAAGCTGATGCCGCGGGCATTCATCACCGTGTCCATGCCGACCACGTAGTCGGTCACCGGCCACAGCAGCACTGCGGAGATCACCGCCGAGGCGATGAAGCCCTTGTAGAGGGCGCCCATGATGCTCTGCGAGGCACCCAGCTTCACGAAGAAGGTGCCGATGATCG
>JBNLDR010000206.1:0-594 GCA_050304495.1 Altererythrobacter sp. | reverse complement strand
CTTCTTTTGAGTATACACACGATTCTGCGCGAAGTCACAATTAAGCTCGCCGAGCTGAGTACCTACACTCTCACGGCATCGATCACATCTGTCAGTAATCGGGTCGTTAGCGGACAATTGCATCTTTCCTACACCTTGTGGATCAGCGAAAACATGCGCGGCTCTTTCTATTTGTTGTTTTGTCACGATTTTCGTCCTCCACGGGGTTGGAGGATTTTGAACTCAGGACAGTGTTCCATGTGTTCCATCCAGTAGGATTTGCCGAGTGAAGCACACACGATGACAGACCGCATCTATATCCGCCCGATCACCTTCGCGCCGGGTCCGCAGCAGGAAGATGGCAAGGCGATCCGGCTTGCGGGCGGCATGGTCTATGCCAATCGTTTTGCCGTAATCCTGCGTAGTGGAGGAAGCATCGCGGGGCGCTGGCTGGCCGATGTGGACTCGATCGAGAATGTCCTGGCGGCCCTGCCGGAAAGCATTGCGGAAGAGGCGCAGGCGCAATGGGCGAACCTCAAGCTGCCGCACCCGCCGATGGAGCTGGGCGAGCGCGTCGTCCGGCTCGACCAGCCGCAGGTGATGGGCATCCTCAAC
>JBNLDR010000205.1:0-595 GCA_050304495.1 Altererythrobacter sp. | reverse complement strand
CAACTAGCACCCCGGGATGTGCCACAGCCTCAAGAACCCCAGCTCAACATACCACAAGAGGCAACTTCAGAAGATGAACCCTTTGAGATAGAGCTAGTGGCTCCTGAGAGCCCAACTGCTCAAGATTCACCAGCCGAAGAGCAAGACCTGGAGGACCTCGGTACAAAGGACAAGCCTGATGAGGGACAACTTCTCTCAAGCGATACTGAACCCGAGAAGTTGTACCGAGATGCTGACGAGGTGGAGTCTTTCGGAGCTGAATCTCCGATCCTCGCCGGCAGGCTCGAGCTTTGCTTGAGCACCTGGGCATCACCACCGCTCCCTGGTACAGGATCAAGGAAGTCCCGCGTTCAGGGCGAGTGGAGTTCAAGGCCATCGCAGAGATTTTCTTCGGATCCAGGATCCTCTGCCGACACAAGGGACCAGCCTTCAGGACTTCGCGCAGCGATGCTGTTGCCGATGCCACCTGGCAGGCCATCACATCATGGGTCCGTAGCAACAAGAGCCAGCTGCAGAACTCGGTCCACTACCTCCTACCTTACCGGAAGAAGGATCAATTCAAGGCCTACGGGGTGAAAAAGGATATCCCCCAGAT
>JBNLDR010000204.1:0-608 GCA_050304495.1 Altererythrobacter sp. | reverse complement strand
GGTGACCCTGCGCGCGATTGTAGAGGAAACAAGCGAGCTGACCGCCGACCGCGTCCTCAACCGGCTGGGCCTGTCGGACAGCGGTGCACAGGACGATCTCGACGAATTGCGCGAATTGCTGCGTGCCTGGCGCGATGCCAAGGCCAGCGCGTGGAAAGCCTTTGTCGGCTGGGTCGTGCGCGGCGCACTCGCCCTGCTGCTGATCGGGATCGCCGTGCGCCTGGGTGTGGGGGACCTCCTCCAATGAGCGCTGCCTCGCTCCGTTTCGCAGGCTATGCCGCCCTGTTCGACCAGCCCGATGGTGCGCGCGACACGATTCTGCCGGGAGCCTTCGCCCACACGCTGTTGGACAGAAGCAAACAACTGCCGCTCTATTGGCAGCATAAGCCCGAACAGCAGATCGGCGTGATCGAAAACATCGCCGAGGATGACCGTGGGCTGCGCGTGATCGCCCGGATCGACAATCCCGATGGGCGCGCCGCCGCCATGTTGAAGAAAGGCAAGGTGAGCGGCCTCAGCTTCGGCTACCGCGCGCGGGCCTATCGCAATGAACCCTCGGGCCGTGTGCTCGAAGCGATCGACCTGTTCGAGGTGAGCCTGGTCACCCA
>JBNLDR010000203.1:0-618 GCA_050304495.1 Altererythrobacter sp. | reverse complement strand
CGGATCGACCTGGCCACCAAGGCAGGACGCGGCATCTACGGCTGCGAGCTGCGCATCGTCGACGACGAGGGCAATGAACTGCCCTGGGATGGCGTAGCCTACGGCGCTCTGCAGGTGCGCGGTCCGTGGGTCTGCAGCGACTACTTCAAGCTCGAGGGCAGCGGCGGATCGCACACCGACGACGGCTGGTTCGACACCGGCGACGTCGCGACCATCGATCCGCAGGGATACGTCGCCATCACCGATCGCACCAAGGACGTCATCAAGTCCGGCGGCGAGTGGATCAGCTCGATCGAACTCGAGAACACCGCGATGGGCCATCCGGCCGTCGCGGAAGCGGCGGTGATCGGCATCGCGCACCCGAAATGGACGGAGCGCCCGCTGCTCGTGGTCACCATGGCGGAAGGCAAGGAGGTCAGCAAGGACGACTTGCTGGCGTATTTCGAGGGCAAGGTTGCGTCGTGGTGGGTGCCGAACGACGTCGTGTTCGTGGACGAATTGCCGCACACAGCGACCGGAAAAGTGAAGAAGATTGAATTGCGGAAGCAATTCGCTGAGTATCGCCTACCTGACTGAGCGCGTTTCGCTGCGCTCGGGCATTTTCGATTGGGCAAGGAG
>JBNLDR010000202.1:0-622 GCA_050304495.1 Altererythrobacter sp. | reverse complement strand
CCTGCAGCACGTTGTCGAGGAAGCGCATGACGTCCTCGATGAAGCCTTCCTCCTCCTGCCACTCGAAGTACTTCTCGAGGTTCAGCGAGGAGAGGCAGCACACGGCGGTGCGGTCGACGCCGTGGTGGTCGACGCCGGTCGGCAGCGTGATCTCGCTGCAGAGGTTCGACATCTTCACGGTGAGGCCGGCCAGCTTGTGGTGCTCCGGGATCGCCCGGTTCACGTGGTCGCCGTAGATGATGTAGGGCTCGCCGGTCTCGATGCGGGCGGTGAGGATGCGGATCCACAGGTCGCGGGCGCGCACCTTGCGGATCACGGCGTTGTCCTTGGGGCTGGTCAGGCCCCATTCCTCGTCTTTCTCGACGGCGCGCATGAAGGCGTCGGAGATGACGATGCCGTGGTGCAGGTTCAGCGCCTTGCGGTTGGGATCACCGCCGGTTGGTCGGCGCAGCTCGATGAATTCCTCGATCTCCGGGTGGGAGATGGGGATGTAACAGGCCGCCGAGCCGCGCCGTAGGGAACCCTGGCTGATCGCCAGGGTAAGGGAATCCATGACCCGGATGAAGGGGATGATGCCGGAGGTCTTGCCGTTGTGGCCGACCCGCTCGCCGATGGAGCGCAG
>JBNLDR010000201.1:0-632 GCA_050304495.1 Altererythrobacter sp. | reverse complement strand
GCCATCACATCGCCAGCCTCCGGATTGGCCGCGACGAAATCGACAGCAGCCGTCCTCTCATCCTCACTCATCTTTGCGTCTTTGGCGTCGCGTAGATAGCTTTCGGTTTCAATGACGGTCTGCATGATTCTTATGCATACGGCAGGGCCGTAGTCAATTGAAATCGAAATGTGCAGGATTACAGGCTTTTAATCCCACCCATCATCCTTGATCGTTCTGATCTTCTTGTTTTCCGCAAGCGCATCCGCGCTCGCGATATCCTCCGCGCAAGCGCTCCGGGCGCCCGCTTGGGCCCCTTCGACAGGCTCAGGGCATGCTTGCGGTTCGCTAGTCGCTCCCCGATCACCGCCAGTTAGCAACTGCTGTGTGACGCCTCCTGCTGTTTGAGCGCGCAGATCCCGCTCCCTCAGCCTCTCATATTCCGCAAAGGCCGCGCGCGTCTCGTCAGAGAGGCTTTCCCATTCGAGCCGTTGCTTCGCCAGAACGCGCTGGCGCAGTTCTTCCAGCTTGCCGTCGATGATCCGGCGCGCCTCGGCGGCATCGCCCACGCGGTGCTCGGCCCGCTGCTCCAGCTCCCACTCCTTGCGCCACTTCTTCTTCTCCAGTTCGAGCCTGGTCAGGTCCAGCCCACT
>JBNLDR010000200.1:0-640 GCA_050304495.1 Altererythrobacter sp. | reverse complement strand
GTGGAGGCGGTGCTGGTGCGCCTGCAGCTGGACGGCACGCGCAAGCTGGGCGGACTTTCCGGCGGCGAAGGCCGGCGCGTGGCGCTGGCCCGCTGTCTGGTCTCCGACCCCGAGGTGCTGCTGCTCGACGAGCCGACCAACCACCTGGACCTGCCGACCATCGACTGGCTGGAAGGCGAGCTGAAGCGCTTCCGCGGCGCCCTGCTGGTGATCAGCCACGACCGCACCTTCCTCGCCCACCTCACCAACACCACGCTGTGGCTCGACCGCGGCAAGCTGCAGCGCCTCGACAAGTCCTTCGCCTTCTTCGACGACTG
Source organism: Altererythrobacter sp. (assembly GCA_050304495.1). Classification (GTDB taxonomy): domain Bacteria; phylum Pseudomonadota; class Alphaproteobacteria; order Sphingomonadales; family Sphingomonadaceae; genus Erythrobacter. The sequence continues at coordinate 323 of JBNLDR010000200.1, read as the reverse complement.
GGCCGAGGAACTGCGCCAGCAGGAGGCCGAGACGCAGCACAAGCTGGAACGCCAGATCGTGCGCGAGGAACGCTGGCTGCAGCGCGGCGTCACCGCGCGGCGCAAGCGCAACCAGGGCCGCCTCGCCCGCCTGCAGGGCCTGCGCAAGGAACGCGCCGAGTGGCTGAAGCAGGTCGGCACCGCCAAGCTGGAGACCGCCAGCAGCGGGCGCAGCGGCGACATGGTGATCGAGGCCGAGAACCTGTCGAAAAGCTTCGCCGGCGATGACGGCGAGGTGGTCATCCTCAAGGACTTCTCCACCCGTATCCGCCGCGGCGACCGCC
>JBNLDR010000199.1:0-647 GCA_050304495.1 Altererythrobacter sp. | reverse complement strand
GGTCCGGTTCCAGTGATCAAAGATTAAGTATCAGGTCTAGTGCAGCACAATGAGTGACGACAAGCAGAACGACGGCGGCACATCGACAGGCATCATCGTCAAGACGAAGCCGAAGACGAAGAAACCGTCGATGTACAAAGTTCTGATGTTGAACGATGATTACACTCCCATGGAGTTCGTCGTTCATGTGCTTGAGCAGTTCTTCAGCAAGAATCGCGAGGAAGCGACCCGCATCATGCTGCATGTCCACCAGCGCGGCGTGGGCGTTTGCGGAGTCTTTACCTACGAGGTTGCCGAGACCAAGGTCACACAGGTCATTGACTATGCGCGGCAGCACCAGCACCCTCTTCAATGCACCCTAGAGAAGGAATAGAGCCCGGATGCTATCGGCCAATCTAGAGCAGACGCTTCACCGTGCCCTGGCGGGTGCCAACGAACGGCGCCACGAGTACGCAACGCTTGAACATCTGCTCCTGGCGCTGGTTGACGACCCGGATGCCATGTCCGTGCTGCGCGCCTGCTCGGTGGATCTGGAGCGCCTGCGCGCCGACATCCTGGACTACATCGACAACGAGCTCTCCAGCCTGATCACCGCCCAACTGGGCGATGCCAAGCCGACCGCCGGCTTCCAGCGGGTGCTGCAGCGC
>JBNLDR010000198.1:0-649 GCA_050304495.1 Altererythrobacter sp. | reverse complement strand
CCCTCGAAGCGTTCCGGATTCTCGATCCCCTCTACGTGGACGCCTACGGGAATCACCTGTCGCTCGCGCGCATTCGCCTCTATGAGACCCCCAACTGCTGGGCGGATGTGGACCGGCGCTCCATCCCGCTGTGAGGCAAGGTCCGTTTGGCAGGCCCACTGGGTCCCTGGCGGATAGGGTGGGATTCGAACCCACGGAACGCTCACACGTTCGCCGGTTTTCAAGACCGGTGCATTCAACCGCTCTGCCACCTATCCATTGGGCCACTTTCGGGGCGCGCGCAGTATAGCATCGCGTGAACCGGGCACCGTGTAGACAGCCCGTCGCGGATCACCCTAAGCTGAGCGCGTGAAGACCCCGGATACCCGAGCAATTTTCGGCAAGCGCGCCTGGCTGCTGGGGCTGGCAGTCGTCGCCACCGCCGTGGCCCTGTTCGTCCTGGTCTTCGGCACACTGAAGCCCGCCCCTCCCCGACAGGTCACCCTGCTGACCGGTTCGGAGGGAGGCGCCTACCGCGTCTTCGCCAGCCGATACCGGCGCGCCTTCCACGACCAGGGTATCGAACTCACGCTGATCGAGACCTCGGGCTCGGTGGAAAACCTGCGGCGGATCAAGACCGAGCCCGCCATCGATTTGGCTTTTGTCCAGT
>JBNLDR010000197.1:0-661 GCA_050304495.1 Altererythrobacter sp. | reverse complement strand
CAGCAGCAGGCCTTCGTCCACATCGCCACTCAATACTCCGACGAGGAGTAACACTTTTCACTATCACCCGATACAGATCGTTACAGATACGCCATGGAACGTTACACCCGGGTGCGGGTAGTATGCTGAACCATGGATGAGCAAAGTGAAAACAGAATGGATAACGATCAGGCAATCACGCGCCTGTTGCTGGTTGAGGACGATCCAAAACTGGCGGCCCTGGTGCAGGAGTATTTGCAGAAAAACGGTCTACAGGTTGCTATAGAGACTCGTGGCGACCGGGCGGTGGAACGCATCCTGCGTGAGCGCCCCGATCTGGTGCTGCTCGATATCATGTTACCCGGTGCCGATGGCTTTTCCATCTGTCGCACCATTCGTCCTGATTACGACGGGCCGGTGGTGATGCTCACCGCGCGCGACGAAGATCTTGATGAGTTGTTGGGCCTGGAGCTGGGTGCCGATGACTACATCTCCAAACCTGTCCAGCCGCGTCTGTTGCTGGCGCGCATCCGTGCGGTGATGCGTCGTTACAGCAACACGCCCTCTGCACAGCTGCCGGGTCATTTAGTCTGTGGCGATGTCGAGATCGACAGCCACAGTCGTGAAGCGAAACTCAAAGGCGACACGCTCAATCTCACCACCGCTGAATTTGATCTGCTCT
>JBNLDR010000196.1:0-704 GCA_050304495.1 Altererythrobacter sp. | reverse complement strand
GTGCCCGCGCCATAGTGATCGTCTGCCGGGTGCATGGCCTTGATATGGATGAGCTCGGGCCAGCCGTTCTCGTCTTCAAGCCCGATGGTCAGGACCTTGGTGGCGAGGCGGTACTCATAGGCGCAGGGCCAGCCATCCGGCCCGGCGGCGACATTCACGCGTTCGGGCCGCAAGGCGAACAGCTCGATCGGCGTGCCGCTGCCATCCTTGACCAGCTGGACATAGCCATTGCCGTGCAGGAGCAGATGCGCGGCCAGCGTTTCGAGCAGCGGCTGGCCCGCGCTGGTGGCCTTGACCAATGCGCCGAGCCGCTCGTCGCTCACGCTCAGCGGCGCCCGCCCGATGCTTTCGGCGACAATGCGGACGGCGCGTTGCGCGATAGGGTTGGCGAGGAAGCCGCTGCGGATCGCTTCGCCATAATCGAACGGCCTGCTGCCGCCCGATTGATCGAAGGCCAGCGCCCAGGGAGAGACGAAACCGCGCGCAAGCGGCACGCGGCTTTCGCCCCCGCCCTTGAAGGCGGAAGCGAGCGTTGTGAGGAAGGACATGGAAATACCTTCTATTGAGCGTTGATTGATGTGCTTGATTGCATTGCAAGATGGCGGCAGACCGCCGTGGTAGTGACCAAGAGATCGACCCTCGTTGCCTTGCTGTTACTGTGCCTGACCGGATGTTCGTATGCCTACGACGTTCACGCAGAATTG
>JBNLDR010000195.1:0-709 GCA_050304495.1 Altererythrobacter sp. | reverse complement strand
GTGCTCTACAAGGACGACAACGTGATCGCGCTCAACAAGCCGGCCGGCCTGGCGGTGCAGGGCGGCAGCGGCCAGCGCCGCCATCTGGACGGCATGCTGGACGCGCTGCGCTTCGGCGCCGCCGAACGGCCGCGCCTGGTGCATCGCCTGGACCGCGACACGGCAGGCGTCCTGCTGCTGGCCCGCAACGCGCCGGCGGCGCGCAGCCTGACCTCGGCCTTCCGCGGCAAGGACACCCAGAAGATCTATTGGGCGCTGGTGGCCGGCGAGCCGCCGGAGCGCCGCGGCCTCATCGACCTGCCGCTCGCCAAGCAGATGCAACGCCGGGGCGAGGCGGTGGCCCCGGACGAAGCCGCGGGCAAGTCGGCGCGCACCCTGTTCCAGGTGGTGGAGAGCCATCGGGACAAGCGCAGCAAAGAGACGGTGAGCTGGCTGGTCCTGCTGCCGCTGACCGGGCGCACCCACCAGCTGCGCGTCCACTGCGCGGCGCTGGGCACGCCCATCGTCGGCGACGGCAAGTACGGCGGGCGGGCGGCCTTCCCGGAGGCGCTGGCCGGCGCCGGGGTGTCGCCGAAGGTGCTGCACCTGCTGGCCCGCGAGCTTGCGCTGCCGGACCCGGAAGTCGGGACCACGCTGCGGGTGACCGCGCCCCTGCCGCCGCACATGGCGGCGACCTGGCAGGCGCTGGGCTTTACGGAAGCGAAGGGTG
>JBNLDR010000194.1:0-715 GCA_050304495.1 Altererythrobacter sp. | reverse complement strand
GGTCTTGAAGGCGGACATGTCCTGCGCGGCGGCAGGGGTGGCGAAGAGGAGAAGTGGAAGGAGGAACAAGTGCTTCATGATGAACATCCTGAAAAATGGTCGCCCAGGTATGTGGAGGTTGATGGGGTCAATCATATGAGCCCCCCATTGCCAACGGCGGCGAAGAATTCGCCATCCCTGTACAGCTGCCATGACTCATAGCCCATCGACGAAGTAAGGATCTGCATGGATAGAAATCCGCCAACATTAATCTCACAATCGCCAGTCCGCGCATTCAGAATGGCTCGATCTACCAACTTGTCAGACAGGGCTTGATTGGCCAATGTCTCGGCATCGACCGGTGCGGGCAATCCGAACTGATGTCCATCATCTTGGGATGATACGATAATGCTCTTTGCCCCGACCAAACGCCAATCATACGTCATAATGACGAGATTGGTCCCGATCTCTATAGACCATTGGGACTCACCTCGTCGCACTTGAGCCGGCAGCCCCACCACCAGGCCATCTAGCTCCGAAGCAAATGCTTCAAACTTTGATTGCCTCGTAAACGGCTTCACCCCGCCGCCCTTTTCAGTGCCACGCGGATCAATTCGCCCTCATCGGCGTCATCACCCAATTCGCTCAGGGCCAGCGTCACCGCGCGCGCTGCTACGGCGGGTTTGAAGCCCAAATTCTCAAGAGCGGAAACCGCATCGGCGCTGGCACCGCCATG
>JBNLDR010000193.1:0-720 GCA_050304495.1 Altererythrobacter sp. | reverse complement strand
GCTCGGCGCGCCGGCCCCGCGCATAGGCAAGGCGACGGCCGGCGCGGGTCATGACTCGGAATCTCCCCCGCCGCCCTCTTTTGCGAGCTCCCCTTTCGCCAGTTCGAGGGCGCGGGCATAGACCTGGCGCCGGGGCAGGCCGCTGGCCGCGGCCACCGTGGCGGCGGCGTCGCGCAGGCTGGCGTGGGTCAGGGCGTCGGTCAGGGCGGCGTCCAGGTCGAAGCCCGCTTCCGCCGCGCCTTCCGCCGGCGGGCCGACGACGATGACGATCTCGCCGCGCGGCGGCCCGGCTTCGCCGTAGTGCGCGGCCAGTTCCGACAGCGGCCCGCGCCGCACCTCCTCGTGCAGCTTGGTCAGCTCGCGCGCCACCGCCGCTTCGCGCGGGCCCAGCACCGCGGCCATGTCGGCCAGGCAGGCTGCCACCCGCGAGGCGCCCTCGAAGAAGATCAGGCTGGCGTCCAGGGCGCGCAGGCCTTGCAGCGCCTCGCGGCGCGCGGCGCTCCTGGGCGGCAGGAAGCCGCCGAAGAAGAAGCGGTCGCTGGGCAGGCCGGAGAGCAGCAGCGCCACCAGCGGCGCCGAGGGGCCGGGCAGCGCGGTGACGGCCAGGTCCTCGGCGATGGCCTCGCGCACCAGCTTGAAGCCGGGGTCGGAGACCAGCGGCGTGCCGGCGTCGGAGACCAGGGCGACGGCCTCGCCCGCCGCCACGGCGCCCAGCAGGCG
>JBNLDR010000192.1:0-729 GCA_050304495.1 Altererythrobacter sp. | reverse complement strand
CGCGCCAGCGCACCATGCCGGTCACCTGCTCCACCAGCTTGCGGCGGATCTCCTCCGGGTCGCTCAGGTGGCTTGCGGTCACGTTGGCGACCAGCGGCACCGCGGGCATCCGCACCTCGACGCCGGCCAGGGCCTCGGCCATGACCTCGGCCGCCGGGGCCATGAGGCTGCAGTGGAAGGGCGCGCTGACCGGCAGCAGGATGGCGCGCTTGGCGCCCTTTTCCTTGGCGATCTCGATGGCCCGCTCCACCGCGGCCGTGTGGCCGCTGAGCACCACCTGGCCGGGGGCGTTGTCATTGGCCGACTGGCAGACCTCCCCCTGAGCGGCCTCCTCGGCCACCGCCTGCGCGGTCTCCAGGTCCAGGCCCAGGACCGCCGCCATGGCGCCTTCGCCCACCGGCACGGCCTGCTGCATGGCCTGGCCGCGGCGGCGCAGCAGGCGCGCGGCATCGGCCAGTTCCAGGCTGCCGGCGGCCGCCAGGGCGGAATATTCTCCCAAGGAGTGGCCGGCCACGTAAGCCGCCTTGTCGGCAAGGCGCAGGTTGCCCTCGCTCTCCAGCACCCGGACCACGGCCAGGCTGACCGCCATCAGGGCCGGCTGGGCGTTCTCGGTGAGCCGCAGTTCCTCCTCCGGCCCTTCCGCCATGACCCGCGAGAGCTTCTGGCCCAGGGCGTCGTCGACTTCTTCAAAGGTGTGCCGGGCCACCGGAAAGGCGGCGGCCAGGGCCT
>JBNLDR010000191.1:0-736 GCA_050304495.1 Altererythrobacter sp. | reverse complement strand
CGGCCGCATGGCCAAGGCCGCCGACGAGATGAGCCACTGGGCCGAGTACGACTACATCATCATCAACGATGACGTCGACAAGAGCGTCGAGCAGGTCGAGGCCATCCTCACCGCCGAGCGGCTGAAGCGCGAGCGCCGCATCGGTCTCGGCGCCTTCGTCAAAGGGCTGCAGTCCGGCAGCTAGGCGCGCGCTAGCCGCCCTCGACGCAGGCCGCCAGGGCGCAGAAGTCCTCCACCGACAGCTCCTCGGCCCGCGCCGTCGGCGCGATGCCCGTCGCCTCGAACCAGGCCGCAGGTTCGCCCAGCGACTTGAGACTTTGGCGCAGCATCTTGCGGCGCTGGCCGAAGGCGGCAGCAGTAACCTTCTCCAGGCTAGCCAGGGAGGCCGGGGCCAGAGGCTCTTCGCGCGGAATGATCGACACCACGGTGGAGGTGACCTTGGGCGGCGGGGTGAAGGCCCTGGGCGGAATGTCGAACAGCGGGCGCGCCCGGCAGAGCCACTGGGTGAGCACCGTGAGGCGGCCGTAGTCGCGGCTGCGCGGCGCTGCAACAAGGCGCTCGGCAACCTCCCTCTGGAACATCAGCGTCATGGCCGCGAAGGCCCGGGGGTCGCCCGCCAGGGCGGTCAGCCAGCGCACCAGCAGCGCGGTCGAGATGTTGTAGGGAAGGTTGGAGACGATCTGGCGCGGCGCGCTGCCCAGCGCGGTCAGGTCGAGCTCCAGCGCATCGCCCTCCA
>JBNLDR010000190.1:0-789 GCA_050304495.1 Altererythrobacter sp. | reverse complement strand
TGGCTGCCGGGGTTCGCGAAGGATCGAGCGCCGCCAGCATCACGATTCCATCGAGCACCATCGCGCGCGGAAGGGTGACGCCCTTGAGCACGATGCTGAGTGGTGAATGGCCCACTTCGTCGAACAGGAACGCAAAGATATTGCCTCCGCTGCACAGCATATGGCCGCGAAAATCGAGACCCGATCCGCGCATCAAGACTTCGGCCACACCATCCCCGTCTGCCAGGATGAGGCCATAATCGTGAAACACTTGCCCTGGCATCAACACAGAAGGGCGTGAGGTGCGCCACAAGCCGGAATAGGCCGAACCGCGCCTGCGGGTCTCATCCGAGGAAACCGCGGCAAATTCAGCAAGCAGGCTGTGCGCGGCGCCGTTGGCTTGTCTTGGCTCGGCAGGAGCCGCGACACCGAACACTTCGGCAAACCTTTCGATCGGTGCGAACCATTCGGAATGGGTGAATTGCGGACAGCCATGCGCCAGCACTTGTGTAAGCCTTGTCAGATTGTGTTCGGTGGGATGCACAGCGCCACTCAGCCACCGTCCAACCAGGGATTTGTCGACCTGCAGGCGCTGGGCCAGCGAAACACGGCTCATCGACAGCGCCCTGAGCGCGAGATTGAGCTTCGACGGCAGGTCGGCCACGTGGTCCACCTGCACAGGCATATACGCGGCATCTGCAAATGCAACGAAATGCATCAAGTGCACCGAGATGCACCCGTTGCTGCACCTGCCCGCAATCTCCCCATCCCTTCACTATCCCTCAATCGGCAGGCTCGCCGGAGAAATGG
>JBNLDR010000189.1:0-849 GCA_050304495.1 Altererythrobacter sp. | reverse complement strand
AGGCCGCGGCCGATCAATGGGATGTCGCCTGGGAAGAATGCGAAGCCGATGCCGGCTTCATCGTTCACGGGAAAAAGCGTCTGAGTTTTGCCGAGCTGGCCGAGGCGGCGAGCGAAATCGATCCACCCGATCCGCCACCCTTGCGGGTGGAACCCTATGGCGAAGGCGGATCGGTGGGCGAGTTCGCCAGCGCCATCGCTTACCCCCGGATCGATCTGCCGTCCAAGGTTGATGGCGGTTTCCAGTTTGCGGGTGACGTTCGCCTGCCTGGCATGGTCTTTGCCGCTATCCGCCATGGCCCGGTGGACAAGGCTGAGCTGGGCGAATTCAACCCGTTTAACGCGCGCGGCTATCGCGGGATCGTGGGCGCGGTGAAGGGCAAGCGCTGGCTGGCGGTGGTGGCCAATAATTGGTGGGCGGCCGAAGGCGCGCTCAGCACCATGAAGGCGCAATATTCGGTCGAGCTGCTGGCCGACAGCGATCTGATGGAGGAGGCGCTGGATGACGGGCTGCGCCATGGCGAAGCCCATCGTGTGGCTGAGCGCGGCGGCGGCTATGATAGCGATGGCAAGGCGGACCTTGCGCTGCGCTATGACATTGAGCCGGGAGTGCACGCTCCGCTCGAAACCGCCAGCGCGACAGCGCGCTTCGAAGATGGCCGCTTGGAATTGTGGGTGGCCGTGCAGGCACCCGAAGCGGCGCGGATCGCGGCGGCCCGGGCGCTGGGGGCGGGGGGGCTGCCCATGGCCTTCGGGCCCCTGCAGGCCGCCCTGGTGGATCCCGCCATCGACGGTTGCGACTTCATCGTCGCGGAGGCGGCCGCGGAGGCGCTTCGGCGAAGCTGCCACC
>JBNLDR010000188.1:0-874 GCA_050304495.1 Altererythrobacter sp. | reverse complement strand
CGTCGAACTCAACGCCTATCTAGGCAAATGGTACGAATACGGCCGGTATGAGGCTCCATTCCAGAAGGGCTGCGAAGGCGTGACAGCGGAGTATTCGCTGCGCGATGCCAATGACCCTGGGAGCAAGATCAAGGTTGTCAATTCCTGCTATCAGGATGAGCTTGACGGCAAATTCCGCCAATCGACCGGCAAGGCCAAGATTGTTGAAGGCAGCGAAGGAGCCAAGCTCAAGGTCAGCTTCTTCGGTCCCTTCTATGGCGATTACTGGGTGCTTGATCGGGGCGATGATTATGGTTGGTCGATCGTAGGCGAGCCGAGCGGACGCTACCTATGGATGCTGACCCGCGAGGCCCGGCCCGATGTGGCAACCCGCGCACTGCTGGAGCGGCGGGTGAAGGAGCTGGGCTATGACTGGGGACTGGTGCGGATAACGCAGCAACCGAAGTAGAGCCGCGCGCGATGCAATGAAAAAGGAAGCCCTGCGCAAGGCAGGCATGGGCTATCACGAAATCGTGGCGGGGCACACCACGCCGAGCGAACTCAGGGCATTGGTGGAGAAGCTGGTTCCGGGTGGCGGAGATTAGGATACTGCCTCCGGGAGTCCTGCGGTTCATACACTTCTCTCATCTCGCGTCGCAGTATCGCTTGCTGGCATGCCACGTAGTATGGCAAATTGGCTGAATGCCCGGCAGAACCGTCCTCAAGCTAATGGCCCTTCCAGCCACCCTGATGATTGCCGCCTGTGTTGGCACACCCGGACCGGTTGGGAACGCCAATGTCCCCCAACCCTCCAAACACGTCGAACTCAACGCCTATCTAGGCAAATGGTACGAATACGGCCGGTATGAGGCTCCATTCCAGAAGGGCTGCGAAG
>JBNLDR010000187.1:0-925 GCA_050304495.1 Altererythrobacter sp. | reverse complement strand
GGAAGCGCGAAGGGATGGTCGGCCCTTCTGTGTCCCTTTCAGCCCTGCTCAGCACCACTTCGGGTGCGCCCAATGCGCCGGCTAGATCATGCGCCGAAAGGCCAATGCGGAAATCCGATCCCGGCACGCCCAGCACCCTCAGGATAGCCGGTGCGAGCAGCGGATCACCACCTGAGGCACCTGGCCACGTCCCCTCATTCAGCCCGCCGCAAATGACCAGATCAGCCCGTGTCATGCGGGATTCGAGCAGGCCGTAAATCGCCACTCGCGGATGCCCGCCATAGGGTGGCCGTACCGCAATCTGCTCCATCGCATCGCGCAATACGGCGTGGAGATCATGGCTCGCCACGCGCGTGCCCGCCTCCCGCGCTTGCAGCCGCAATTGCTCGACAAAACTCGCCAGCGCGCGGCCATCTTCCTGCGCCCAGATATTCTCGCCCGCCAATTGTTCACAGGTGGAGGCAAGCAGGTCGATCGCATCGGCCAGAGACGCTTCCTCGCCCAGCGCAGAGAAAGCCTCAAGCATTGGCGAAAGCCCGTCCCACCAATCGGCCACGCCCGCCTTCTGCGCAATCTTTTGCAGAGTCGCCAATCCCGGCGCCGGGCGCGGTCCGCGCAATTCCCGCTCAAACGCGCGCAAATTCTCAAGCCATTCGCGCCGTTCATCACCGCGCCGCACCAAGGGGTGCGCCAATGCCGCAACCAGCGACACCGGGGCCAGTTCCTCGCTCGCCAATTCGGCCAGTTGCAGCATCAGCCGACCTGCCGCGGTGAGGTTGAGCGGCCGCCCCGCAGAATCGTCGGCCTGGATATTCCAGCGCTCTAGATGGCGGACAACGCGCCGCGCCAGAACCCTGTCGGGCGTGATCACGGCTACCCGCTTTTCAAGGGTTTCCAGCGCCTCGCGCACCATCACCGCAATTGC
>JBNLDR010000186.1:0-1212 GCA_050304495.1 Altererythrobacter sp. | reverse complement strand
GATATCGCAGCGTTCAAGTCTGCCGTGCTCGCCAGCGGCCTGACCGTCAGCGAATTGGTCAAGGCAGCCTGGGCTTCGGCCTCGACCTATCGCAACAGCGACCATCGTGGCGGCGCCAATGGCGCGCGCGTACGCCTCGCCCCGCAAAGCGGCTGGGCGGCGAACGATCCGGCTGAACTGGCCAAGGTCCTCGCCAGGCTCGACGAGTTGCGCGGCAGCATTTCGATGGCCGATGCGATCGTGCTTGCGGGGGCTGCAGCGGTTGAGAAGGCCGCCAAGGACGGTGGCTTCAATGTCAGCGTCAACGTCAGCACCGGGCGCGGCGATGCGAGCGAAGAGCAGACCGATGCGGCAAGCTTCGAACCGCTCGAGCCCTTCGCCGATGGCTTCCGCAACTATCTGCGGACCAAGGCGATCGTGAAGACCGAGGACATGCTGGTCGACAAGGCACAGCTGCTCGGCCTCTCGATCCCGGAAATGACCGCGCTGGTTGGCGGAATGCGTGCATTGGGTGCCAACACAGGAAATACCAGGCACGGCGTCTTCACCGATCGTGTCGGCACGCTGTCGAACGACTTCTTCGTCAACTTGCTGTCGATGGACAATGAATGGTCCGCCGTGGATGGCAGCCAGGACGAGGAATTCGTCGGCACATGTCGCAAGACCGGTGCGGAGAAGTATCGCGCCACCCGTGCAGATTTGGTGTTCGGATCGAACAGCCAGCTGCGCGCGCAGGCCGAAGTCTTTGCCCAAAACGGCGGCGAAGCAAAATTCGTCGAAACCTTTGTCCGCGCCTGGACCAAGGTGATGGACGCGGATCGCTTCGATCTCGCCTGATCTGCGGGGTCAGGCGTGCTCCTTGGCCTGATCGCGCAAGGTGGACCTCCGGCAGAAATGCCGGGGGTTTTCCATTGTCACCATGGAACGTCCAGCGCTATTCCGCCGTATATGGAGCGCAATTGGTCACAATATGAGCGTATGGCCGCCGGGGCGATTGCACTGCTCGTTGCAGCGACATTTGCTGTGCAGACCTATGTGAACATGGCGCAGGACGGATCGGCGTTGGCCGCTTTTGCCCTGCTGTTGGGGTTTGTCAATGTTCCTCAAAATGTTCCCGTTATCGGCCACGGTTGGTTCCACCATCTGGTGGGCGAGGTACACATGGTAGCCGAAGAAGCCGCACCGGGTATTGAATTTACTACCATTCCTTTT
>JBNLDR010000185.1:0-1433 GCA_050304495.1 Altererythrobacter sp. | reverse complement strand
AGAAATCCAGTGCGCCCGGAACCGTGAGTAACGAGGCTGCGATCAACCCTCCCGTCGCGCCATCGGCAACCGCGATCTTCTCGCCGCGTGCCCGCAATAGATTGGCGATGCTTTGGGCCAGGGGGTGGAGTTCAGCAAGCATTAGCTGGCCGGTTCCTCATCGATCTTCTTGCCAGTCCTCGTCCACGGATAAAGAAATTGCCCGCCGTAATCCTTGGGCACGTCCTCCGGAATGCCATAATACTGTGGCCAGCGTCCGGCAGGTAGGTGGAATGTGCCGAATATCTTGTCGATCGCAGGGAAGAAAATCGCGAAATTCACGTCGAAGGCTTCCTTTTCCAATCCGTGGTGCCAATGGTGGAAGCGCGGGGTCGCAATCCAATGGCCGAGCCGGTCAAAATCGCCCCGAACATTGGCGTGGAGCAACGACGACCAAACATATACGAATCCAATATACGCCTGCATTACCGAGGGTGCGAAACCCATAGTAAACAGCGGAAGTGAAGTTACAGCACGCAGCAGGATGATTTCGATGAAATGCATTCGAGATCCTGCCAGCCAGTCCATCGATCTAGCGCTGTGATGGATCGCATGAAATCCCCAAAGGAAAGGCACGCGATGAAACGTGCGATGGAAGAAATATTGCACGATGTCAGACGCAACGAGAACGATGACGAACTGTGCCAGCCATGGCAACGAAGCGACGATCGCTCGAAAGGTGTCAAAGCTGTTGGTGTGGGAATTGATGACAGTGGATGGGGCAAGCGCCAGAAAACTGAGCAGCTGCACGAACATGGTGCTGACGAGAAAGTAGAAAAGGTCTTCACGCCATTCAGTGCGGAATAGCCTCTGATCACGTCGATGCGGGACCAAGCGCTCGAACGGCGCAAACATGAAGCCCGTCACAAGCAGGTTCACAACAAAGAAGTCTAGGCCAAAGAATATACCCCAACTGCGCGTCTCTTCCGGTTGGACGCTAGCTCCGCCCAGAAGCGCCGCGCCTAGCCCGATCACCAGTGCGGTCGCTCCCAGTATTTTCTGGGGACGCAACAGCAGGCTGAGCAGGGACAGAGCATAGCTTGCCAACAGGGTCAGGTGGACAATCCCTCGAAAGCCCGACCAATCCTTGATTACGTTGAGTTCGGGTGTCGCAAACCACTCCGGGAAGCGCAACGCGACGACGAGCAGCAGGCCGGTGACCGATAGCAGATTGGCGAAGAAGCCGGACAGCCAGCCGCTGCCAAACCTTCGCACTTCGCGCGGCGACTCCAAATCGCGCATTAGCTCGGCGAAGTATCGTTGGAACGGCATCGCCACTTCCCCTTGTTCAAATTTGACCACTCGCAAACGGAGCAAGTGGTTATTTGGAAGGTGTAATGCGTCGGCGCAAGTTCATATGTATCGTTATTCGACTGAAACTGAACGAATTCTTC
>JBNLDR010000184.1:0-1586 GCA_050304495.1 Altererythrobacter sp. | reverse complement strand
TCAGGAAATCCATGGCCTGCAAGTGCGGATAGCTCGGCGCGCGGATCTTGCAGCGGTAAGGCTTATTGGAGCCATCCGACACGAGGTAGACGCCGAACTCGCCCTTGGGGCTTTCGGTCGCGACATAGACTTCGCCCGCAGGCACGTGGAACCCCTCGGTATAAAGCTTGAAGTGATGGATCAGGCTTTCCATCGAGCTCTTCATCTCGCCGCGCTTGGGCGGTGAAACCTTGCCATCGGTGCTGGCAATGGGACCGGTAGGCATTTCGGCGAGGCACTGCTTGATGATCTTGGCGCTCTCGTAAACTTCCTTCACGCGCACCATGAAACGGTCATAGCAGTCCGAATTGGTGCCGACTGGAATGTCGAACTCCATTTCGTCATAGCATTCATAGGGCTGGCTCTTGCGCAAATCCCATGCGGCACCAGACCCGCGCACCATCACGCCGGAGAAGCCCCAGCCCCATGCATCATCAATGTCGACAACACCGATATCGACATTGCGCTGCTTGAAGATACGGTTGTCCATGACGAGGCTCATGGCATCGCCGAACAGTTCGGGCAGCCTAGTATCGACCCACTCGCCGATATCGACCAAAAGCTTCTCCGGCACGTCCTGATGCACACCGCCGGGGCGGAACCACGCGCTGTGCATACGCGCACCCGAAGCGCGTTCGAAGAAGTTCAGGCAGTCTTCGCGAATTTCGAAAACCCACAGGTTCGGCGTCATCGCGCCGACATCCATCACATGGCTGCCGATGTTGAGCATGTGGTTGCAGATGCGGGTCAGCTCCGCGAACAGCACGCGCAGATACTGGGCGCGCAGCGGAACCTCGATATTGAGCAGCTTCTCGATCGCGAGGACGTAGCTATGCTCCATCCCCAGCGGGCTGCAGTAATCGAGCCGGTCGAAATAGGGCGTCGCCTGGAGGTAAGTCTTGTGCTCGATCAGCTTTTCAGTGCCGCGATGGAGCAATCCAACATGCGGATCGACGCGTTCCACGACCTCGCCGTCCAACTCCAGGATCATGCGTAGAACACCGTGCGCCGCCGGATGTTGTGGGCCGAAATTGAGTGTGAAATTGGTGATGACCTCATCGCCGGTGGTGGGCGATTCTTCGAGCTGCATGCTCATTTCGCGTCACCCCCTTCTTTGGCGGCCTTTTCGTCACCCGGAAGGACGTAATCCGAACCTTCCCACGGGCTGAGGAAATCGAACTGGCGCAGGTCCTGCGCGAGCTGCACCGGTTCGTACACCACCCGCTTTTCCTCTTCGGAATAGCGCAGCTCGACATAGCAGGTGAGCGGGAAATCCTTGCGGAAGGGATGCCCTTCGAAACCGTAATCGGTGAGGATGCGGCGCAAATCGTTGTTGCCGGCGAATTTTACGCCATACATGTCGAACACTTCGCGTTCGAGCCAACCGGCATTGGGCCACAGCGTGGTGACGGTGGGAACCGGCGTATCCTCGTCGGTCGAAACCTTGACTATGATGCGATGGTTCTTCGTCAGGCTCAGCAGCATATAGACCACTTCGAACCGATTGGCCCGTTGCGGATAGTCCGCCCCGGCGATTTCCATCAGCT
>JBNLDR010000183.1:0-1646 GCA_050304495.1 Altererythrobacter sp. | reverse complement strand
GCTTAACCCGTAACCCAGGCGAAATTGGAGCGCACACATATGAAGCTGATCATTGGCAATAAGAACTATTCCAGCTGGTCGATGCGCGGCTGGCTGGCGGCCAAGCAATCGGGTCTGCACTTCGAAGAGCTAACCGTGAATATCGACGGCGACGAATGGGGTCATCGCAAGCAAGAGATGGGCGAGGTTCAGCCGTCATCGGGCAAGGTGCCAATCCTGTGGGATGGCGAGGCTGTGGTTTGGGACAGCCTGGCGATCATGGAATATCTGGCGGACAAGGTGGGGCGCGATCGTTTCTGGCCCAAGGACGATGTTGCGCGCGGCATGGCCCGCGCGATGGTTGCGGAAATGCACAGTTCCTATCTCGCCTTGCGGCGCGAATGCCCGATGAATGTGCGGGGGCGGATCCAGCTTCAGGATTTGAGCGACGGGGCCAAGCACGATGTTGTGCGCATCCTTACCCTGTGGGCGGAGGCACGGGCCCGGTTCGGGCAAGGCGGGCCGTTCCTGTTCGGCACATTCGGCGCGGCGGACATCTTCTATGCGCCGATCGTCTCGCGCTTCGTCACCTATGGCATTGCCGTGCCGGGCTTTGCACAGGCCTATATGCAGGCAGTGTGGGAACATGACTGGCTGCAGGAATGGATCGCCGCTTCCGAAGCGGAGGAATGGGTGATCGAACAGTTCGAGAAGGAACCAGCCTAAGCCAGGCGTTCCGTCGAATAGCGTGTGCCGTCCTTGTGGGAATAGCCATCGGCATCAAACACCATGTCGATATCGGGATATTCGCCGCGATCTTCCTCGCGTGAACCGGCGCTGATGGCGACAAAGACGCAATCCACCTCGCTGCGGTTCTGCAGGTGATGGCCGTTGCGCACCCCGGCTGCCCAAGCGAGGACATCGCCGGGGCGGATCACGCTTTCGCCCTCGTCTTCGATCAGCACTGCTTCGCCTTCCAGCATCACCAGCAGCTCGTCCTCTGCCGCGTGCCAATGGCGCTGGCTTGACCATGCGCCGGGCTTGAGCACGACATGGCTCGCGCCCATGTTGGTCAGCCCCGCGACCGGGGCCAGACGGCGATACCAGCGCCCCTGCACCTCGGCATTGAAGGGCGGTGGATAGCCGGTGGCGTTGGTTTGCGGGATGGCATCGAGATCGAGTTTGGGCATAGCTGTGCACTCCGCAGTGGAAAGGGCAGATCACCTCGTCTAACCCACACGGGATGAGCGACGCCAGAACCTTCACCGAAAAGCTGATTGCAGCGCCCAGTGTCACCCCGGCAACCGGCCTGGTGTTTGACGTGCTGGAAGATATGCTCGCCCCGCTGGGTTTCGAAATACATCGTTTCACTCGCGGGGATGGCGAGATCGGGAGCGACGAGGCGCCGGTCGAAAACATGTTCGCGATCAGGCGCGGGCCGGAAGGGTCGCGGCACTTCGCCTTTGCCGGCCATCTGGATGTCGTTCCGCCGGGCGAGGGTTGGAGTGCCGCCCCCTTTGCGCCTGAGGTGCGGGGTGAATTGCTCTATGGCCGCGGTGCGGTCGACATGAAGGGCGCGATTGCGGCCATGGTGGCGGCGGTTGCCGAAGTTCCCGCCGATGCCGGGACGCTGAGTTTCATCATCACCGGGGACGAGGAAGGCCCGG
>JBNLDR010000182.1:0-1665 GCA_050304495.1 Altererythrobacter sp. | reverse complement strand
CCATCAGCAGAATGAAGACCAGCATGCAGCCGGTGGCGACGCCTGGGATCGACAGCGGCAGGGTGACCTGCCGGAACGTCCGCAGCGGCGTCGAGCCGAGATCGGCAGAAGCCTCCAGCAGGCGCTTGTCCAGCTCCAGCGATACGTTGGCGTTGATCAGCGATGTCCCGCCCAGGCCGCAGCCCACCAGCGCATATTGATCGTCATTCACATGCACTTCGAACAGCGCATCGGGCGATCCGATCCGGCCGCCCCTGACGTTGAACTGCATGGCCCCGCGCGCTTCGGCAAGCTTGTTCGGATATTCGCCTGGCAGAATCTCCTGGCCGCGTTCGAGGACGCACACGTCCTGTCCCGCCCGCGCCAGGCGCGAAGCGGCGACACCCGCGCCATAACCAGAGCCGATCACAAGTACAGTGTAATGCGATTTCGCCTGATCCAGGCTGCGTGCGATGCGCTTCTGCGCGATGGGCCGTTGCTGGGTCATTATGCGGCCTCCCGCCGTTCGGTGTTGGAGCGCTCAAGCAACTGGCGCACGCGTTTGTCGGCTTCTTCGATGATGCGGGCGTGGACGATGCGCGAGAAATCGGCCCAGTGGGCGGATGCGCGCTCCACCGCATTGGCGGCTTGGTCGGCAAGGCGGGTCAGGCGACCGCTGCCCTCAACATGCACCGGGACCATTGTGCCATCGGTTGGATCGTTGAACAGGCGCAGCGAGGCGACTTCCAGGTCTTCCGACACCAGCATGGCAGCACAGCCTTGCACAGGCATCAGGGTCGGCTCGTCCAGCACCCAGCCGCCGGTGTTGAAAATACCAACCGGCAGATCGAAGCCTTGGACCTGCAGCTCGTCCTGGAACGGCTTGTGGGTATGTCCGAAGATGAATGACAGCTCGCGCGGCCTCACGGCCAGCTCGTTCTGCAATTCGCGCGCCAACGGCGTGCCGAGATACCAGGCAAGATCGTCGATCTCGGCCTCTCCCAGCACATGCCCATAGCCATAACGTTGTCGTTCGGCGATTCGCCCGGCCGTCAGGTCGACAGCGGCGCGGATCAGATTGTCCAGCGTAACCCCATATTTCAGCGGCATCGCCGGATTGATGCCGAGCCTGGCGTGGAGGCCGCCGGTGATGCGCCGCGCCACGCTTTCGGCAAAATCATGGCTGGCGCCGGCGCTCAGCATCACCTCATAGAGCGAACCGGCCTCGCTGCCGATCTCGCCCGCGCTGCCAAGATCAGACCACAGGAAATCGATCCACGGTCCGTTCTCCTGCTCCAGCTGGCGCATGGTGGCGGGCAGCGGCTGGCCGTCGCCAAGGAAGGCCCGCATGTTCGAAAGCGCGCGATACATTCCGTCGAGATAGTGCCCATGATGCATGACAACGGCGCGCCCGCTTTCGCTGTCCGACAGCCCCCAGTTCGGATAGGCCATCCGGATAGTGGCATCGTGCAAGTGCGGCCGCTGGATCAGCAGCGATTCCACCAGGCGGCAATGGTCCGCCGGCGTTCCGAAGATGTTGGTCACAGCTTCGAGATCGCCGGGGATCGCCCCGCTCTCCAGCGCTGTAATGAAGCCATGGTCCTGCGCCATGCGCCACAAGTGATGATCATGATTGCCCGCGACATAGATGATCTCGCGGTCAAACAGGTCTGCCCCGTCAGCAGG
>JBNLDR010000181.1:0-1684 GCA_050304495.1 Altererythrobacter sp. | reverse complement strand
CACCGGCCAACCGCGTTCCCCCGGAATATGGTCAAGCGCGTGATCGGGCAGGCGCTCGCTCCAATGGCGGGGTTGGAATGTCTGGTTGGTTTGGGCAAGACTGGCCATTGCGGTCCTCATTCGGAAAATCGGCAGCTATTTACCCCAGGGCCTGTTGAGAGTCACCACGCGGTCCAAATCGCGTTTGCCTCACTTCTCGTGCGGACCAACCCCCAAATGCCGCGCCCAGTCAATCTGCGGCAGCACTGCCAGCATCGCCAGCAGGGCAATCTGCAATGCCACGCCCCACGGGCTGGTCATGGCATCCATGAATGTCTCTTTCAGCGTATATTGCCCGGCCAGGCGCGCAGAGGTTCCATAGAAGGAATAGGACACCAGCCTCCCCGCGAAAAACGCCAGGGTGAAGGGCAGCAAACGCACACCCATCAGCCCTGCCGCGCCAAACAATTGCGCCGATGGAAGCGGGGACATGGCAAACAGGCCCAGCGCAAACATAGTGTTGCGGCGCTTGCGCTCGAACGCGGTCTTGGCCGCCGCAAGGTTCTCTCGCAGCCGCTCAGAAATCCGCCCGCGCCACAGGCGAAATCCATGCGCCAGGATAAACCGGCCCGATGCCGCCGCAATCGCCGCCGCGATGACCAGGGCCGGCATTGGCAGATCGGTGTTGAAGCCAAAAAAGACGATCAGCGCCGCAGTCGGCGGCCCGAAAGCGGGCATCAGATTGACCGCGAACACCACCGCAAAGACAAGGAGCAGTTCCTGAGCCATTGTGTTCACCTCAGGCCCAGCCGGACAGTTCGCGGCGGACTAGCGCTTCAAGCATGGCCATACCCGCAGATCCGGCGTTGAGGCATGATAGCGCCGCATAGTCGCTGCCACCCGCCTCCAAGAACTGTTCACGTCCCACGATCGCCAGCTCTTCCAGTGTCTCCACGCAATCGGCGGCGAAACCGGGCGCGGCAATGGCGATCCGGTGCGTCCCTGCCTGCGCTTCCTTGACCAGAGTGACGTCGGTTGCGGGCTCCAGCCATTTGGCCCGGCCAAAGCGCGACTGGAAAGTTGTCTCGATCCTCAGACCCGGCCTGGCCAGTCGCTCACCCAGTAGCCGCGCGGTCTTCCGGCAGTGGCAATGATAAGGGTCACCCAGCGCCAGCGTGCGTTGCGGCATGCCGTGAAAGCTCAGCAGCAGCACTTCGGGCTCGAATTCCAGCGCGCCAAGCTGCGCGCCGAGATCGTCCGCCAATGCCTCGATATAGGCAGGATCGTCATAATAGGGCGGCAGGAAGCGCAGCGTCGGTTGCCAGCGCATCGCGGCAAGCACGCGGGCGGCTTCGTCCACCACCGTTGCCGTGGTGGCCGCGCAATATTGCGGATAGAGCGGCGCAATCAGGATCCGCTCGCAGCCCGCAGCCTGCAGCTCACCCAGCCGAGCTTCGATAGAGGGTTGGCCATAGCGCATGGCATGGCGCACCGTCACGCCATCGCTCAACAGGGCCTGCAAACCCTCGGCCTGGTCCAGCGTGATCGCGGCCAATGGCGATCCGCGCTCGGTCCACACCTTGGCATAGGCCGAAGCACTCTTTTTCGGGCGGGTATTGAGGATGATGCCGCGCAGGATCACCTGCCACAAGATCTGCGGAATCTCGACCACGCGCGGATCGGACAGGAATTGGGCCAGATAGCG
>JBNLDR010000180.1:0-1815 GCA_050304495.1 Altererythrobacter sp. | reverse complement strand
GCAGCCGGTACGATCGGCGATTCCGGCTTTACCAGTTCGGTCGGGCTCGATCCCTCGCTAACCTTCGCGGCATTTGTGACCGGCGAGACCAATGTGCTTGCAAAGAATGCTGCGGAGCGCATGGCCGCGACCGAGCAGCCTCAGTTCTCGCCGCTCTACCTCAAGGCCGCGACCGGACAGGGCAAGACCCATTTGCTGCACGCAATCGGGCATTCCTATCTGCAGGCGCATCCGCGTGCGCGGATTTTCTACTGCAGCGCCGAACGCTTCATGGTCGAATTCGTCCAGGCGCTGAAGCAGAACCAGATGATCGAATTCAAGGCGCGGCTGCGCAGCTTCGACCTGCTGCTGGTGGACGATATCCAGTTCATCATCGGCAAGGCGAGCGCGCAGGAAGAGCTGCTCTACACGATCGATGCGCTGCTGGCCGAGGGCAAGCGGTTGGTGTTTGCCGCAGATCGTGCACCGCAGGCGCTGGACGGGGTCGAACCGCGCCTGCTCAGCCGCCTGTCGATGGGCCTGGTGGCCGATATCCAGCCGGCCGATATCGAATTGCGCCGCTCGATCCTTGAATCGAAAATGTCGCGCTTTGCCCCGCTCAACGTGCCGGACGATGTGATCGATTTCCTCGCCCGCACCATCACGCGCAATGTCCGCGAGCTGGTGGGCGGACTTAACAAGCTGATCGCATATGCCCAGTTGACCGGGCAGGAAGTCTCGCTCCAACTCGCCGAAGAGCAGCTGACCGATATCCTTTCGGCCAACCGCCGCCGGATCACGATTGACGAGATCCAGCGAACCGTGTGCCAGTTCTATCGCATCGACCGCAGCGAGATGTCATCCAAGCGGCGCGCCCGCGCAGTGGTTCGTCCACGCCAGGTGGCGATGTATCTGGCCAAGGTGCTGACCCCGCGCAGCTATCCCGAAATCGGGCGCAAGTTTGGCGGGCGAGATCACTCGACAGTGATCCACGCGGTCCGCCTGATCGAGGATTTGCGCCAACGCGATGCCGATATGGATGGCGATGTTCGCAGCCTGCTGAGGCAATTGGAGAGCTGATTGATGCCCCGGGAGAGGCGGGGAAAACATCCGCCCCCTTCGGCTCGCTAGACAGGGTAGACACAGTGTGTCGACAAGGTTCTCAACCGCCTTGTCAACACATTGTTCACAGATCGGTCGGTTGCAAGCCGACCGCAAGGCCGCCCGCAGCCAAGCGACCGACAGGCAGCGTTGGCGAGGATAGTCAAGTGAGCGGATGCGAACGCCGGCGCTTGAGGCCAAAGCAAAACACTGCCAACAGCTTTTCCATGACATTGTCCCCCGCCCGGCTGGAACGATTTGCGCGCCACATCGTGCTGCCCGAAATTGGCGGCGCGGGGCAGGTTGCGCTGGCAGGCAAGCATATCGTGGTGATCGGCCTGGGCGGAATCGGATCACCCGCGCTGCAATATCTCGCCGGGGCGGGGATCGGGCGTTTTACCCTGGTGGATGACGATACGGTCGATGCCAGCAATCTCCAGCGGCAGACGATCTTCACCACCCGCGATGTCGGACACGGGAAGGCGGTGGCTGCGCGGCGCTGGCTTGCCAATTTCGACGAGGCACTGCAGGTCGAGATCAGCGATGCGCGGATCGATGCGGGCAATGTTGCCGCGCTGGTCGCTGACGCCGATCTGGTGCTGGACGGGACGGACAATTTCGCGACGCGCCTTGCGGTGTCAGATGCCTGCGTACGCGCGGGCGTGCCTCTTCTCAGCGCGGCGGTGGGCCGGTTCCAGGGGCAGGTCGCGGCCTTTGCCGGGCACCTGCCGGACC
>JBNLDR010000179.1:0-1815 GCA_050304495.1 Altererythrobacter sp. | reverse complement strand
CAGGAATGCATTGACGAACTGGCCGATTTCGCCGGTATCAAGCACCAGATTGCCGCTATTACCGAGCGCGCCATGCAGGGCGAATTGGATTTCGAGAGCGCGCTGCGCGAACGTGTGCTTTTGCTGCGCGACCTTTCCGAAGGCGCGATCGCGGAGTGCCTCGATACAAGGATCGAACCGATTCCCGGTGCAAAGACGCTGGTGGAAACGCTCAAGCGCAAGGGCTGCCGGACGGTGCTTGTCACCGGCGGGTTCCACCATTTTGCGGATCCGGTGGCGGCCCGCCTCGGGTTCGATCGGGTCGTCGGCAACCGGTTGGTGGTGGAGAATGGCGCTTTGACCGGCGGGCTGCACGAGCCCATCACAGACAGTGCAGTCAAGAAGGCGGTGCTGCTGGAAGAACTGGCCGAGCTTGGCGAAGGCGCTGTTTCACTCGCGACTGGGGATGGTGCCAACGATATTCCGATGCTGCAGGCGGCAGATTATGGCTTTGCGTTTCGGGCAAAGCCCAAGGCGCGGGCAGCGGCCAATGGCCGCATCGATCAGGGCGATCTGACTGCGGCGCTGAGGCTGCTGGGCATTCCCGAAAGCGAGTGGACCGAAGGCTAACCGCAAGCTTTGGTGGAACTGCCCGGCGCACGGCGGCGACTGGGCCGCGCCCATGCGCGGAAACGGATTGCTGCAGCGATCATGGCGATGGGGAAGAGCACCATGCCGATCATCTGCCGATCCGGGTCCGGGTCGGTCAGCCGCCCCAGATAGCTGAAGGCGAAAATGAACCACAACAGGTGGATCCCGGCGCGGTGCAGCCGTTTCCACCATTTACCCAGCATGCGCATGGCAGGCGTGTTGGAGCTAAACGCCATCAAATACATTACCAAATAGCCTGCACCACCAGCCACCACTGTCGGTATCGGAACCTGTTCGCCCGACACGCGGAAATAGGTGACCAGGCAGAAGAGATGCACCGTATGGCTCATGGCGAAGCCAAGGCCGATCCAGCGTCGCCTTGCCAATAGCGGGTTGGCCCATGAATATTTGCGCAATTCCACCAGCGGGCGGGCAACATAGGCCAGGATCAGCAGTGGAAACCCGACGCGCGCCGTGTATCGCGTCGCCAATTGCCACTGTTCGACCGGATCGCTGCCCCACGCATGACCCAGCGCCATTGCCGAAAGGCCTAGCGCCAGCCCCAACCACATGATCCATTGTCCGCGCATGATCATCTTCCTTCACCCAAGGGGCTAGAGCCAGCTGGCAATTTGCTCCAGCGGCTTTTTCCTCAATGCATGAGCAGGAATGGTCGCCCCCTCACTCGGATGGCCCACCACCACGATCATCAGCGGTTTTTCGTGTTCGGGCCTACCGCAAATCTCGCGCAGGAATCCCATGGGGGAGGGGGTATGAGTCAGCGTGGCGCAACCGGCCTCGTGCAATGTCGCGATCAGCAGGCCGCAGGCGATCCCAACGCTTTCATTGACGTAGTAATTCTGCGTCTTGCCGTCTTCTTCGATCCCTCCCTTGCGCTGGGCGAAAACCACGATCAGCCAGGGCGCTCTTTCGAGAAACGGCTTGTCTTCATCGGTCCCAAGCGGGCCCAGCGCCTCAAGCCATTCATCGCTCGCCTTGCCCGCATAGAAGGCGCGTTCTTCCACTTCTGCCGCTTCGCGGATTGCCCGCTTCTTGTCCGGCGAGGAAACCACGGCGAAATGCCATGGCTGGTGATTGGCGCCGTTGGGCGCTGTCCCTGCGGCGCGGACACATTCTTCGATGATCTCACGCGGCACCGGTCGACTAGAGAAGGTGCGGATGGTG
>JBNLDR010000178.1:0-1854 GCA_050304495.1 Altererythrobacter sp. | reverse complement strand
GTGCCTCCACCGCCAATTCGCGCCCGGGCAATGCCTGCCACCAGTCGGGGGGCAAGGGCACAAGTTGGAGCAATGGCAGAGCGACTGTCAGGGCGATGAGAAGCGTCAGGGCGCGTGGCGCTTCGCGCCAGAAACCGATGAATGCTGTTCGATTTGCAGCGAGGATTGCCAGCCCGATCAGCTGCACAGCAAGGTTCATCAACCCATAGGCAACCCCGCCGCCGCCCAGCAGGATTGCAGCGCACAATAGCAGCGCCAGTTGTGACCTGGTGCTAATTCGCACCGTTGGATTGATTCTGGTGCCTCCGCGAGCTGTTTTCTCCCTGCCCACCCGCCAGGATCAGCGCAAAGGCCACGGTGAAGCCACCGGCCAGCATCAGGATCGAGCTCAAATCCTCGCGCGAGATAAGCGCGGCCTTGCGCCTTTCCCCCGCAGGTGCGCGCTGCAGCCCGGGCTGCGCATTGGCGGATGTGGCATAATAGGTTGTGCTGCCACTGGCGCGCGTATTGGCATGGGCCGCCGCCGGGGCCAAAGCCATGGCAACGGCTGCTGCCGCCATCGGGAGCTTTCCTGCAATATCGCGCATCGCTGTGACCCTTTTACGTCTGGCGGGCGAGAATCTACATTGTCGATCAATAGCCTGCAAGCCTGCAACCGGCAGTATCGCTTCCCGTCATCCGGCTTTCGCTCTAGATGAAAACGGATGGCGAAGGATCGGGCCAAGGATGTTGGGCATGCGGCAGCGCTCTTGCGCGCAGCGATGGCGGTGCGGCACACGTCCATCCCGCCGGTTGAGGGCGATCTGATTTACCAGGACGATCACCTCGCCATGACCGCCAATGAATTCTGGTTCGAAAGCCCCGGACATGTGCGATTTCACTATTGCACGGGTGCGACGGTCACGGTCGAGCTTCCCACTGAGCATTTGCGGGGTGAGTTGGAGCTTTATCTGTGGGGGACCGTCTATGGCGCGGTCGCATGGTACAATGGGCTGTTGCCGCTTCACGCGTCGGCCGTATCGCGAGATGGCAGTATCATCGCGTTCACTGCGGATTCGGGGGGCGGCAAATCGACCTTGGCCGCCGGACTGACCCGGCACCGCTTTGCGCATGCCTGCGACGATACGCTAGTCGTCTTGCCCGCCAAGGGTGCCCGCCCCGTTTGCCTGCCGGATGGTAGACCGCTCAAGCTTTGGAGCGATGCCCTGATAGCCTTGCCTGCCGAACCAATAGGACCGGTCGCCACCGTTCAGGACAAATTTTATGCTCGGATCGAACATCGCGAAACGCGTGCCCTGCCACTGGGCGATCTGGTGTTTCTGGAGTTTGGGGAACGCTATTCGCTCGAGCCCATTCGGGGAGCGGCCAAGTTCCAAGCCCTGCCTGAAGCCATGTATCGCAGCTTCATCCATGCGGCGCGTGGGGATCGGGATTTCCACGCTGCTGCAATGTTTAACCTGGCGGAATCGGTGCGGTTCTGGCGCTTGACCAGGCCGCGGCACACGGCAACTATCGGGCAAACATGCGGGCAAATAGCGGAAATGCTCGAGGACGCAGGTCTGTTTACCGATGATATCTAGGCGGCGCCGGTTGCTGGTCAGGCTTGATTCACCTATTGTTCGTCACAACTTCCTGAATGTTAAGTTCACTGGAACAAATCGAGATGACGCTTTCAGAATTGTTTGCCAGAAAGAAAGTGCTGCAGACGCAACTTGATGAAGCATTGGCGTCGGAAGACGAATGGGGATTAACGGATCAAATCAACCAGGAGTCCGAAGAGGACGTACGAATCAACAATTTAAGGGAGCAAAAGGACGAATTGTTGATTAAGTACACGCTGAATCATCCCTACGT
>JBNLDR010000177.1:0-1954 GCA_050304495.1 Altererythrobacter sp. | reverse complement strand
ATGGGGCTGGAGACCTGCATGACGCTGGGCATGCTCACGCCGCAGCAGGCGGACATGCTGGCCGAGGCGGGGCTCGATTATTACAATCACAATATCGACAGCAGCCCCGAATATTACGAGCGGATCATTTCGACCCGCACGATGGAGGATCGGCTCGATACGCTCCAGAACGTGCGCGATGCCGGGATTAACGTCTGCAGCGGCGGAATCGTCGGCATGGGCGAGACGCGGGAGGACCGCGTCGGCTTTGTCCATACGCTCGCCACACTGCCGCAGCACCCTGAGAGCGTGCCGGTCAACGCGCTGGTGCCGATCAAGGGAACCGTACTGGGTGACATGCTGGCCGATACGCCGCTCGCCAAGATCGACGATATCGAATTCGTCCGCACCGTGGCGGTCGCGCGCATAACCATGCCGATGAGCATGGTGCGGCTTTCCGCCGGGCGTGAAAGCATGTCAGAGAGCACACAGGCGCTGTGCTTCATGGCCGGTGCCAACAGCATTTTCACTGGCGACAAGCTGCTGACCGCGCCCAATGCAGGCGATGACAGCGACGCCGCGCTATTCGCCAAATTGGGGCTGACCGCGCTCAAGGAAGAAGAGCCCCTTCGCCGAACTCAGGACAGCGCCTGCAAACAGAGGGAGCCTGCACAATGACCCAAAGACTCGAAACTCTCACCATCCATGCCGGGTGCGAGCCCGATCCCACCACCAATGCGCGGATCACGCCGATCTACCAGACCGCGAGCTATGTCTTTGACAGCCCTGAGCATGCGGCGAACCTGTTTTCTCTGGCGGAATTTGGCAACATTTATTCGCGCATCATGAACCCCACCAATGATGTGCTGGAGAAGAAGATCGCCGCGCTGGAGGGCGGCGTTGGCGCGCTGGCGGTGGCATCGGGCCATGCCGCGCAATTGATCGCCTTCCACACGCTGATGGAGCCGGGTTGCAACATCGTTGCAGCCAAGAAGCTCTATGGCGGATCGCTCAACCAGATGAACGAGGCGTTTCGCAAGTTCGGCTGGGAAACGCGTTTTGTCGATGCAGACGATCCGGCCAATGTTGCGGCAGCGATGGATGGCAAGACGCGCTGCGTCTTCATCGAAAGCCTCGCCAATCCGGGCGGTGTTGTCAGCGATATCGCGGCGATTGCCGATGTCGCCCATGCCGGCGGCGTGCCGCTGATCGTCGACAACACCATGGCATCGCCGGCGTTGTGTCGCCCGATCGAACATGGCGCGGACATTGTCGTTCATTCACTCACCAAATTCCTCAACGGCCATGGCAATTCGATCGGTGGCGTGATCGTCGATAGCGGCAAGTTCGACTGGAAGGCGCAGGGTGACAAGTTCCCTTCGCTCACCAAGCCCAATGGATCGTACCATGGGGCAGTGCTGGTCGATGCGCTTGCGCCGGTCGGCCCGATCGCCTTCATCATCGGCTGCCGCGTGTTGGGCCTGCGTGATCTTGGCCCGGCCATGGCGCCGATGAATGCCTTCCTCGCGCTGACAGGCATGGAAACGCTGGCGCTGCGGATGGAGCGGCATTGCAGCAATGCCTTGGCAGTTGCCGAGTGGCTCAAGGCACATCCCAAAGTAGATTGGGTTTCTTACGCGGGGCTGCCGGACGACAAATATAAGCCGCTGGCCGACACATACCTCTGCGGTAAGGGCGGGGCGGTATTCACCTTCGGCCTAAAGGGCGGATATGAGGCAGGCAAGGCGCTGGTCTCAAACGTCAAGCTGTTCAGCCACCTCGCCAACATTGGCGATACACGCAGCCTGATCATCCACCCTGCATCGACCACGCACAGCCAGCTCGACGAGGAAGGGCTCAAGGCCGCCGGAGCCGGGCCGGACGTGGTGCGCCTGTCGGTTGGCATCGAGCATATCGACGACATCATCGCCGATCTGTCTCAGGCGCTGGACCAAATCTGATCTGCTGAAAGACC
>JBNLDR010000176.1:0-1955 GCA_050304495.1 Altererythrobacter sp. | reverse complement strand
GGTTTTGTGCCCTGGATGGTGTCATGGATGCCCGCAAATTCCAGGCGTAGGGAGTAGAGGAATTGGCGGCGGTCGCCATCGCCACGGACAGAATTGTCCACGATGGAAATACGGATGGTGGCGGCTTTGATGTCTTCGCGAAGCATGTGCATGGTCCTTTAAATTAGCTTTGGCAGGCCAAATAGTAATTGTGCCCCGATAAGTCGACATTTCACCAAACTGGCGGTTGACGCGGCATGCCCGTATGGCTAGCGGCTCAAGCTTAGCGACATTGCTGGAAACTCAATCAAACGGAGCGCCAAATGGCCGACCCCGCATCTTCTCGCGCGCAACCCAAGGGCGCGACGGGAGTCCTTGTTCTGGCCGATGGAACGGTGATCTGGGGCAAGGGATTCGGCGCCAGTGGCAGCGCGGTGGGCGAAGTCTGCTTCAACACGTCGATGACCGGCTATCAGGAGGTGATGACCGATCCCAGCTATGCCGGGCAGATCGTTACTTTCACCTTCCCGCACATTGGCAATGTCGGCGCCAATGCAGAGGATATCGAGAGCAGGGTTGAAGGCGCGGTGGGCTGTGTAGTGCGCGAAGAAATCACCCCGCCGAGCAATTTCCGCAGCGAGCAGAGCTTCACCGAATGGATGGTCGCGAACGGCAAGATCGGGCTTTCGGGAGTCGATACACGTGCGCTGACCCGCCGCATCCGCCTGGCAGGTGCGCCCAATGCGGTGATCGCGCACGAGCCGAGCGGCAAGTTCGACATTCCCGCGCTGCTCGCCAGGGCGCAAGGCTGGCCGGGGCTGGAGGGGATGGACCTCGCCGAAAAGGTCACGCGTCAGGGCCAAGAAGACTGGGCCGGGGGTTACTGGCGGCTTGGCCATGGCTATGGCCGCGCGGACTGGAACAATAAGCCACATGTCGTGGCGGTGGATTTCGGCGCGAAGGACAATATCTTCCGCAACCTCGTGCGCGCAGGGGCCAAGGTTACCGTGGTTCCGGCCAGCACATCGCTGGAAGAGATACTGGCGCTGGAACCTGCGGGCGTGTTCCTCTCCAACGGTCCGGGCGATCCGGCGGCGACCGGCGAATATGCGGTGCCGGTGATCCGGGGCCTGCTCGAACGCGATATTCCGCTGTTCGGGATCTGCCTCGGCCACCAGATGCTGGCGCTGGCGGCGGGTGCCAAGACGGTGAAGATGTTCCAGGGCCATCGCGGCGCGAACCACCCGGTCCAGCGGGTGGGTGAGGGCTGGGGCGAGACTGCGGGCCTCGTCGAGATCACCAGCATGAACCACGGCTTCGCGGTCGATGCCGATACGCTGCCGCCCGAAGTAGAGCAGACGCATGTCAGCCTGTTCGATGGCTCGAATTGCGGGATCAGCATTAAGGGCAAGCGGGCGTTCGGCGTCCAGTACCACCCTGAGGCCTCACCCGGCCCGCAGGACAGCTTCTACCTGTTCGAGAAGTTCGTGGGGATGTTGGGGTGAGCCTGCCTGACATGGATCAGCGCACCGTCGACCTCAAGCTGCTGATTTCGGTGGCATCCCGTGCGGACCCGAAGCACTCCTCTGCCACTCTGCACAGGATCAGGAATCATTTCACTTCCGGCGAATATCTGACGCAGCAGCAGTTCGATGATGCGCTCGCTAATCTCCTGGCGCGCGAATTTATCGCCCTGGGGCGAAACCTCGGTGAAGAGCGCGAGCACCTGATCTTGACCGAGCGCGGAAAAGTCTGGCTGACGGCCAATTTTCGCATTGTAGCGGACGAAAGGTTCATGTGGGCGCCGCTGCGCGAGGACTGGCAGATGCCGCCGATCGTGTCCGAAGATGCGCGCCTCGCCCCCCTGACTGACAACGAAGGCAGTACCGATGCCCAAACGCACTGACATCTCCTCCATCCTCGTCATTGGCGCTGGCCCGATCATCATCGGCCAGGCCTACGAGTTCGATTATTCC
>JBNLDR010000175.1:0-2020 GCA_050304495.1 Altererythrobacter sp. | reverse complement strand
GCACCGACACCGGCGTCCACGCGCTGGCCATGCGCAGCCATCTTGATCTCGAGAAGGAAATAACACCCTTCCGCCTGATGGAGGCGCTCAACGCGCACCTTCGCCCCGATCCCATCGCGGTGACCCATTGCGAGGTGGTGGCGGACGATTGGCATGCGCGCTTTTCCTGCGTGGGGCGGCGCTACGTCTATCGAATCGTCAACCGCCGCGCGCCGCTGACGCTCGATCTCAACCGCGCGTGGCAGGTGCCGCAGGAACTTGATGAGAATGCCATGCACCGCGCTGCACAGGCGCTAGTGGGGTGCCACGATTTCACCACCTTCCGCTCGGTCCAGTGCCAGGCTGACAGCCCGGTCAAGACGCTTGACCGATTGGATGTCAAAAGAGATGGCGAAGAGATCCGCATCCACGCCGCCGCGCGCAGTTTCCTGCACCACCAGGTGCGCAGCATGGTCGGCTGCCTTGCGCTGGTGGGCATGGGCCGCTGGCGCGAGGAGCAGGTCGCCGAAGCACTAGCCGCACGCGATCGACAAGCACTGGGCCTCAACGCTCCGCCCCACGGACTCTATTTTGTCGAGGCTATTTACCCTGACAAGACCTGACGTAACGTCAGCCTAGCCAAGCCGGTGCTGCGGGCGTAGCCATTGCGCATACCCTTTCGGGAATCGACATTGGGAGAGTTCGAAATGACCACCACCGGCAAGCAGCTTTTCACCACGCTCGAAGCGGACGGCACGCTCACCGTCGCGATCGAAGAAGTGAGCTTCCCCGAACCCACCGGCAACCAGGTGCTGGTGAAGATGGAGGCTGCTCCGATCAACCCGTCGGACCTCGCGATCCTGACCGGCGCCGCGGATCTTGAGAACGCGACCTATTCGCCCGGCAAATATGTCGCGACAATGCCCGAACCCTTCAACAGCGGATCGAAGGCACGCCACGGGCAAAAACTCCCCGCCGGCAACGAAGGCGCAGGAACAGTCGTCGCCACCGGCGATTCAGACATGGCCAAGGCGCTGATGGGTCAGCGGGTCGCCTGCGTTCCCGGCAATGCCTACAGCCAATATGCCATCGCCGATGCGATGATGTGCCTGCCACTGGGTGAACATTCGTGCGAGGACGGCGCCTCGGCCTTCGTTAACCCGATGACGGCACTGGGTTTTGTCGAGAATGCCAAGATCGATGGCCAGAAGGCGATCGTCCACACCGCCGCCGCATCCAACCTGGGCCAGATGCTGATAAAGATCTGCCAGGAAGACGATATTGGGCTGGTCAATATCGTGCGAAAGGCAGAGCATGTTGACATGCTCAAGGGACTTGGCGCCAAATATGTCGTGAATTCGTCTGATCCGGATTTCATGAAGCAACTGCGCGACGCGATCAGCGCGACCAATGCCTTCTATGGCTTCGATCCGATCGGCGGCGGGCAGGCCACCGACAATGTGTTCAAGGCGATGGAACAGGTCGCGGTCAGCAAGATGACCGAATATTCGCGCTATGGTTCGAACCAGCCGAAGCGCATGTTCATCTACGGTCGGCTCGACATGGGCCCAACGATCCTGACGCCCAGCTATGGCTTTGGCTGGACGCTCTCGGGTTGGTTGCTCACGCCCTTCCTGCAGATGGCCGGAATGGAAACGATGATGCGGATGCGCCAGCGCGTGCTGGACAACCTGACCACCACCTTTGCCAGCAGCTACAAGCGCCGGGTCAACCTTGAGGAAATGCTGACCAAGGACGCGGTGACCGATTATCGCGCGATGAAGACCGGCGAGAAATATCTCGTCACGCCTTGGAGTTGAAGGTCTCGGCGGTCTAGGCCGTATCGACCGCTTGCTGCATCGCGACGGGATCGCTGATCCCGTTGGCCAGCAGCAGCATCAGCAGGATCCGCGCCTTGGCGGGGCCGAACGAGCGGGCCGCGATAAATCCGCGCGCATCGTCATCAACTTCGACATTGCGATCGACCAGCCCCTCGTCGACCCGGCTCGAACGAACCACCGGGACTCCCGCCTTTGCTGCC
>JBNLDR010000174.1:0-2031 GCA_050304495.1 Altererythrobacter sp. | reverse complement strand
GCCACTTCCGGCGGGCGGAGTCTATGTGCTGGAGCTGTCGAGCTACCAGATCGACCTGACTTTCAGCCTCGATTGCGATGTAGCGGTGCTGCTCAACATAACGCCGGATCATCTCGACCGTTATGACGGCAGCTTCGAGAAATATCGGGCGAGCAAGATGCGTCTGTTTGAAATGTCTACCGGGGCGCATGTCCTGGGCCGCGATGATGCGCCATCATTGCCTTATGCGCCGTCCTTGCAGGGACCCCACAATGCGCAGAATGCCGCAGCAGCTACCGATGTGTGCCGGGTGCTTGGCATTTCGGCAGACGTTATCGACCGGGCTATGCGCAGCTTCAAAGGCCTGCCGCACCGGATGGAGCGCGTCGCCGAGTACAATGGCGTGCTGTTCGTCAATGACAGCAAGGCCACCAATACCGATAGCACCGCCCCGGCGCTCGCAGCCTGGCCGCCTGATCCCGCGATCAACGGCGGCGCGCCGCGCATCCACTGGATCGTGGGCGGATTGCCCAAGGAAGACGGGCTCGGCCCGTGCGAGCAATATCTCGCCAATATCGCTGTCGCCTACACGATTGGCGAGGCCGGTCCGCGTTTTGCCGAACTGCTCGAACCGCACATGCCGGTCGAGCGGGCAGAACTGATGTGCGAAGCGGTGCAACGCGCGATGAAGCGCGCGCGCCCGGGGGAAGTAATCCTTCTTTCGCCCGCCTGCGCCAGTTTCGACCAGTTTCGCGACTATGAGAAGCGCGGCGAGTACTTCCGCCAGCTGGTTGCCGCCTTCACTGGCGCGCCGGAGGAAGTGCAGGCCGCGCTGGCCGAGGGGGGCTGCGCATGAGCACGCAACGTCCCTATGTTCCCCATGCCGGACAGCGCGCGGGCGGTAATGCCCAGCGGCTCGACTGGCGGCATGAAATCAAGATCTGGTGGCGCGAGATAGACAGGGTGCTGCTGCTGCTCGTGGCCTTGCTGATGGCAATCGGCACGGCTGCGGTGGCGGCGGCCTCGCCCGCCAGCGCCGATCGGCTCTCCACGGCCAACGTCCAGCTCGACGAGTTCCTGTTTTTCAAACAGCATCTCGTCTGGCAGGTGATGGGGCTGGGGGCGCTGTTCGGCGCATCCATTCTGAGCCGGGAGGATGCCCGGCGCGCAGGGGTGCTGCTGGCCGGCGCCATGCTGTTCATGCTGTTGCTGGTTCCCTTGATCGGGGTTGAGGTCAACGGGTCGCGGCGCTGGATCAACCTTGGCATGTCGTTCCAGCCCAGCGAGTTTCTCAAGCCCGGTTTCGCCGTGCTGCTGGCCTGGATCCTCAGTTGGCGGCTGCGCGATCCGAACCTGCCCGTGCTGCCGGTCGTCACCGGTGTGATGGGAATGGTTGCCGTGCTGCTGATGCTGCAGCCCAATCTTGGCGATACGCTGCTGTTTGGCGGGGTGTGGTTCGTGCTGATCCTGCTTTCGGGCGTTTCGGTCCAGCGGATCAGCGCGCTGGTGGGGTTTGGCGTGGCAGCGTTGACCGCGACCTATTTCCTCTATGACAATGCCCGCTACCGGATCGACAGTTTCCTGGGCGGCGGCACGGCGTTTGACCAGGTCGATCTGGCAGAGCGCACCTTGCTGGCTGGCGGCTGGACTGGCAGCGGATTGTGGCTGGGTGTGCGCAAGATGAACCTGCCCGAAGCGCATACCGACTATATCTTCTCCGTCGTGGGTGAGGAATTCGGCCTGCTGGCCTGCGCCATTATCGTGGCGCTTTATCTCGCGATCGTGCTGCGCGTGCTGGTGCGGCTGGCGAATGAAGAGAATTTGTTCGTGCTGCTGGCTGGCGCCGGGCTGGTCACCCAGATCGGTGGGCAGGCTTTCATCAACATCCTCGTCAATCTGCAGCTGTTCCCTTCCAAGGGCATGACGCTGCCGCTGGTGAGCTATGGTGGTTCCTCGACTATCGCCGTCTGCCTCACGCTCGGCCTTCTGCTGGCGATGACCCTCCATTTTTTCTTGAATTTTCCAATATTTCTCGGCGCCATCGACTTCGCC
>JBNLDR010000173.1:0-2043 GCA_050304495.1 Altererythrobacter sp. | reverse complement strand
CGTCGCGTCAATTTTTGCCAGGCAGAGACAAATAAAGCCATCATGGCTTAAGTTTATACCCCCGCTTAAACATCGCCCAACACGCCATCCACAAAAGCGCGTTAACGATGGTAACGATTAACAAGCCGGCCATCAAATTGCTGTCGATGTTCAAGCGCCAGAAAAACTTGCCGGTCTGGCGATGATCGAGGAGGGCCGAGATACAGATGGAATGTTCCCGATCCTCCTTTCGAAAGACGGGTTGATTTTAGGGGCTGGACCTCCCGATGATGAAGCCAATCTTTCTCGCGCAGTAACAGTCGCTTCGGAAATGATCGAGAAATCAGCCAGATCACCCGACGAGAAATCGACAATGCTCCATTATTTGGCAGCACTGCAAGCGGCAGGGAGCTCGATTGTCGATGAGCTACCTCCGGACTTGTTCTTTCCTGCAGAAGGCAGGAGGCGCGAGCTGCGCAAACTTAACCTGCCA
The DNA here is from genome assembly GCA_050304495.1 of Altererythrobacter sp. Taxonomy (GTDB): domain Bacteria; phylum Pseudomonadota; class Alphaproteobacteria; order Sphingomonadales; family Sphingomonadaceae; genus Erythrobacter. Next base: position 1,571 of record JBNLDR010000173.1, on the reverse strand, counting down.
AACGGACAAATGGGCCAAATCGAGTTGATCCAGGATTCCCAACTGGCCAGCGGGAAAATCTGGTTGGCCCAAACCACCCGGACGATTGTGACCCGGGTCGCCGGAACCAGCGAGGAGTCCAGTGAAATCTGGACCCTGAAGCCGCTGGAGAATGCCGTCGAATAATCTGCGGTATTATTTTACCTCCTTCGAAACCCGCAGTTTTGCTTGACTTGGCGCCCTCAAAACGACAAATGGCGCCCGCTCAAGCGCACCACCCTCAAAGGGGCGGCAGCGCGATTCGATGCCGGGGCGCTCCGTCACGGCGATTTAGTTTAGGACATTGCACCCATGAAGGCGCTTAGCAAGCAGACCCGGTCAATCAAGCCGGCCGAGGTCGAAAAGAATTGGCACCTGATCGATGCGGACGGGCTGGTAGTCGGTCGCGTCGCCACGATTATCGCCAACATCCTGCGCGGCAAGCACAAGCCGAGCTATACCCCACATGTCGATTGCGGCGATCATGTCGTTGTCATCAATGCCGACAAGGTGAAGTTCACCGGCAAGAAGACGACCGACAAGAAGTATTACAAGCACACCGGCTATGCCGGCGGCATCAAGGAAACGACCCCGGCCAAGGTGCTGGAAGGCCGCTTCCCCGAGCGTGTGCTGGAAAAGGCGGTGGAACGCATGATCCCGCGCGGGCCGCTGGGCCGCCAGCAGATGAAGGCGCTGCACCTCTATGCCGGCACCGAACATCCGCATGACGGGCAGGCCCCGCAGGCGCTCGACGTCGCTTCCATGAATCGCAAGAATAAGGTCACCGCATAATGGCTGACGAACAGAACAACGAAACCGTCACCGATCTGGCCGATCTGAAGGACATTGCCGGTGACGCACCTGCTGGTGACGCTGCGGCAATCGCTGTGAGCACCGCCCCGCTGCGCGAGCAGGAGCTCGATGCCCATGGCCGCGCCTATGCAACCGGCCGCCGCAAGGACGCCACTGCGCGCGTCTGGGTAAAGCCGGGTACGGGCAAGGTCACCGTCAACGGGCGTGACCAGGAGGTCTATTTTGCGCGCCCGACTTTGCGCCTGATCATCAACCAGCCTTTTGCGATCACCGAACGCGAAGGCCAGTACGATGTCGTCGCTACTGTTAAGGGTGGCGGCCTGTCGGGCCAGGCTGGTGCGGTGAAGCATGGCATTTCGCAGGCGCTCACGAAGTATGAACCTGCGCTACGCTCAACAGTCAAGGCGGCAGGCTTCTTGACCCGAGACAGCCGTGTGGTGGAACGCAAGAAGTATGGCCGGGCCAAGGCTCGCCGCAGCTTCCAGTTCTCGAAGCGCTAATTCCCAATCGGGACACGGTCTTATGGAAAGGGCGGCTCCAACGAGCCGCCCTTTTCGTTTCAGCGCTGCATCAGCATTAAGCCCCAGGCCAGCCCGGTGCCCGCAAAGAAGAGCGGCCACGACCAATAGAAATCAGCCTGGCTCGTTTCGACGAGCTGGATCGCCAGCTGCCCGCCGCGCGACCCTTGCGAGCCAATCACCAGCGACACGACACCTGTCAGCACGCTGCCAAGTATGGTG
>JBNLDR010000172.1:0-2083 GCA_050304495.1 Altererythrobacter sp. | reverse complement strand
TGGCACTTAGGGCGAGCCGAATCCGCCCTGTTTTTGCGGCAATAACAGGAAAACAGGCCCAAACCGGCCAAATTGGAAATCCCGTACTTCGCAAAAGGGCCATGGAGAAAACGGGGCAATTAGGCCTAGATTCTCTCCGTAATACGCTCTCCGTAGTACGGGTTGTCAGCCGAAAAGGCGCAGAACTGCGCGGTTTGACGGTGCAGCTTCTCACAGGTCAGGGAATTGGCGGACTGGTTGGCGGAGCGGGAGGGATTCGAACCCTCGATACGGGGTTACCGTATACACACTTTCCAGGCGTGCGCCTTCGACCACTCGGCCACCGCTCCGCATGCCCTGTTGGCAGGCCAGCGCGGATAGCGGGGTGAACCCCCTTTCGCAAGCATCAAACCTTTGGCAAACAACCAGGCATGAGAATTCTTGCCAGCGGCATGGCCGCACTCGCCCTTTCCACCGCCGCGATGGCGCAGGATCCCGCGCCTTCTCCGGGCGAGATCGTCGAGGCAGCAGCGCCAAGCGAATGGGTGGCGATCCCGGCGGATGACCTGCTCGTGATGGACCTTGCCCCCGATGCCGAAGGTAATCCGCGCCGCGTGGTGATCCAGCTGATCCCCGCACCGTTCAGCCAGGGCTGGGTCGAAAACGTCAAGCTGCTCGCGCACAGCGGCTATTACGATGGGCTGGCTGTGGTCCGCGTGCAGGACAATTACGTCACCCAATGGGCTGATCCGGCGGAAGAGGAAGCCGATGCCAAGCCGCTACCCGATGGGCTGAAGGTGATGGACGAAGGTGAGTATGTCGTTGATACTAATGAGCACGGAGCCGATGGCATTGCCGGATCACTCCAGGATGTGTTTGAAAGCGTGACGGAACAGCGAGGGCGGTGGCAAAATGGAGAAGATGCCCTGCCGCGCACGGGATTTTATGCCGATCTGGAGAGCTTCTTCCATGGCTGGCCATTTGGAGCATCTAATTCTGAACCTTTGGCATGGCCCATCCACTGCTACGGTATGGTCGGCGTGGCTCGCGGAATGTCGCCCAATACGGGTGATGGCAGCTCGCTCTACACGGTGATTGGCCATGCCCCGCGCCAGCTCGATCGCAATATCGCATTGGTGGGCCGGGTGATCGAGGGGATGGAACATCTCTCCTCGCTCCCGCGCGGCAAGGGACCGCTCGGTTTCTATGGTGAGGATGAAGCGGACAAGCGCACCCCGATCAAGCAGGTTCGGCTGGCTAGCGAGCTCCACGAAATCCCGCAACCAGCCTTCGAATATCTCTCAACCGAGAGCGCGACATTCGCCAAATATGCCGAAGCACGCGCCAACCGCCGCGATCCGTTCTTTATCCATCCGGCGGGCGGCGCCGATATTTGCAATATCCCGGTGCCGGTTCGGCGGGTGCCGGGTGAGTGATACCGTCCAACATACAGGCCCGATCTGGGTCTGGCGGGCGCAGGAAAAGGGCAGCTGGCATTTCATCACCATCGATAGCGATGCGGGCGACGCGCTGTCGGAAATAGCCTTGATGCGGCGGCTTGAGGGTATGTCGCGCGGGTTCGGTTCGCTGAAGGTCAAGGCGACGGTCGGCGACAGTCATTTCCGAACCTCTGTTTTCCCAAGCAAGGAATTGGGCTGGCTGCTGCCGGTCAAACAATCGATCCGCAAAACGGAGATGATCGCTGAGGGTGACGAAGTGACGGTGGAGCTCGAAGTACTTTAGACCCCACACGTAATCCCAACGAAGGCTGGAACCTGTCTCGGATTGCTCAGCGGCTTGGGATAACGGTTCCAGCTTTCGCTGGGACGACGAACTACCTCACACCCGCTGCATCAACTCGATCCGGTTGCCGAAGGGATCGGCAATGTCCCCCCTGCGATAACCTTCCAATGGCTTGCCCGGCGCGAAGGGAATGCCGCTCTGTTCCAGCCGGGTGACGAGCGAGGGCAAATCGTCCACCAGCAAGGCAGGATGCGCGCGCTGGGCCGGGGCGAAGTCGGTCTGGACGCCGCAATGCACCTCCACCGAACCATTGGCGAACCAGCAGCCGCCGTTGATCGCAAGATGCGCTGGCTTAGGGAGC
>JBNLDR010000171.1:0-2120 GCA_050304495.1 Altererythrobacter sp. | reverse complement strand
TTGGCCGATTTGCTCCCAAGCGATAGCGCGGGAGGATACATTGAATAAGCCATCGATCCTGTTCGTCTGCCTGGGCAATATCTGCCGTTCGCCGCTGGCCGAAGCGGCTTTCCGCGCGGTGGCAGAGGAACAAGGGCTTGATGTCCATGTCGATAGCGCGGGCACGGCGGCATACCATGTGGGCGAGCCGCCCGATCCGCGCAGCATCGCCACCGCTGCATCGCGCGGGATCGACATCACCCATTATCGTGGGCGGCAGATTGCCGCGACGGACTATCGCGAGTTCACCCATATCTTCGCGCTCGATCATGAGAATCTGCGTAATATCGAAGCGCGCGCACCGGCCGATGCCACAGCCGAGATCGCGCTACTCCTCGATCTCCTGCCGCATCGCGTCGGCGAGGCGGTGGCCGATCCCTATTATGGCGGCGAAGAAGGTTTCGAGATCACCTGGGCCGAAGTGCATGAAGCTTCGCGGGCGCTGGTGAAGCGGCTATCCCCCGCGCAATAACTGCACGCCCCAATCTCGTTCGAACAGATAAAGCAGAATCCGGGCCGCCTCCCCCCGCTCGGACGACAGCCCGCCATCGCGCTCCATCAGCAATCGCGCATCGGCATGGGCAGCAGGCAGCAGCCGGGTGATCTGTTCGAGATTGGCAACGCGGAACGGCGTGTCGCCCGATTGCCGCGTACCGAGCAGTTCGCCGCCGCCGCGCAGCTCAAGATCTTCCTCGGCAATGCGGAACCCGTCCTGCGTCTCGCGCATCAAGGATAGGCGGCGCTTGGCGGTTTCGGACAAGGGCTCTCCGCGCAGCAACAGGCACACCGCCTGCTCGCTGCCGCGCCCCACCCGCCCGCGCAATTGGTGAAGCTGCGCCAGCCCGAAATGTTCGGCCTGCTCCACCACCACCAGCGTTGCATTGGGCACATCCACGCCGACCTCGATCACCGTGGTCGCGACCAGCAGCCTGGCCTCACCCGCAACGAAGCGCTCCATCGCGGCATCCTTTGCCTCTGGCGGCATCTGCCCGTGGACCAGCACCACGTTATCGCCAAAGCGCTCTTTCAGCCCGGCATAGCGCGCCTCTGCCGCGGCGAGATCGGCGACCTCGCTTTCATGCACCATCGGGCAGACCCAGAATGCCTGCTGGCCGGTGGCGAGGTGGCGCGCCACCCCATCCACAATCTCGCCCATCCGCTCCATCGCCATGACGCGGGTGATGATCGGCTTGCGCCCCGGTGGCATCTCGTCGAGCTTGCTGACGTCCATCTCGCCATATTGCGCCAGGGTGAGCGTGCGCGGGATCGGCGTTGCGGTCATCGCAAGTGTATGGGGAGAGGACTTGCCTTTGCTCGCCAGTTGCAACCGCTGGGCCACGCCGAAGCGATGCTGTTCGTCGATCACGACGAGGCCGAGATCCTTGTAGTTCACGCTGTCCTGGAAGATCGCATGCGTACCCACCACGATATCGATCGACCCGTCGAGCAGGCCCATCAATATGCTCTCGCGCGCCTTGCCCTTGTCCCGCCCGGTCAGCAGGGCAACCTCTACCCCGGTCGGCGCGGCCATCTGACGCAAGGTCTCGTAATGCTGGCGGGCGAGGATCTCGGTCGGCGCAAGCAGCGCCGCCTGCTTGCCCGCCTCATTGGCGATCAGCATGGCATAGAGCGCCACCACCGTCTTGCCCGCCCCGACATCGCCTTGCAGCAGGCGCAGCATTGGCGCTTCTTGCGCAAGATCGCCCTCGATCTCGCCAATCGAGCGCGATTGCGCCCCGGTCAGCGGGAATGGCAATTGCAACTTATCGCGGAGATGCCCGTCACCTTTCAGAGGCTGCCCCTTGCGCCGGCGGTTGTCCGCCCGCACCAACATCAAGGCGAGTGAATTGGCCAGCAGCTCGTCATAGGCAAGCCGCCTGCGCACGGGGCTCGACGGCAGCAAGTCTTCTTCGCGCTCCGGGCGGTGTGCGGCCTGGATCGCCGTGTGCCAGCTCGTCCAGCCGTGCCGGTCCACGAACGCGGCGTCCTGCCATTCCATCAGCTCTCGCGCCTGGGACAGCGCGCCGCGCACGGCCTTGAACATCACCCGCGCCGTCACGCCCGCTGTAAGCGGGTAGATC
>JBNLDR010000170.1:0-2188 GCA_050304495.1 Altererythrobacter sp. | reverse complement strand
CCTTTCTGCTGCCCGTGATGCAGTGCTGCATTGAGCCCGCCCAGCGGGCCCATCCCCGCTCCCGGCAAGTCCGCGATGCAGGCAAAGCCGGCCTCCTCCCGCCCGCAAACCACCATGGCATCGCATTGCCCGCTGAGCGCCTGCGCGACGCGATCAATCAGCCTTTCGCCGCGATAAAGCGCCTGCGCCTTGTCACTGCCAAAACGCTGTGCCTTGCCGCCTGCCAGGATTGCTCCAAGAATTCGCATAATGGTCTGCTAGGCAGCGCGGCGGAAATGCGCAAATTGATCTTGCGCGGCCACACTGTCTTAGCCATGTAAGACGGCATGAGCGAAGAAACGGCAAATACAGATCTGGACCAGGCTGACGATGCGCTGACCCAGCTGCATCCCAATCACGTCAAGCTGCTGCGCCTCCGCGCGATATTGACCTCTATCCCCGTGCTGATCGGTGCGATGATTGCCGAAGCGGGATCGATCCTGCCCGCTGGGGTGATTGTCGGCCCCGTCGCGCTGCTGGCGCTTCTCCTGATATTGCGTATCCCGCTGCGACGGCATTACGCCCGCGGCTATGCCATGAGCGAGGATCGGTTGCGCGTGGTGCGCGGCATCTGGTTCCGGCGTGATACGGTGGTGCCGTTCGGGCGGGTCCAGCATATCGATGTCGATCAGAGCCCGCTGGAACGCTTTTTCGGGCTTGCAACGCTGACGCTGCATACGGCGGGCACCCACAATGCCTCGGTCAATTTGCCGGGGCTCGAGCGTGGACTGGCAATGGAAATGCGCGAGGAAATCAGGGCGCATATCAAGCGCGAGAGCCTGTGAGCGAAGCCCTCGTCAGCCCCGCCGCCATGCCGCAGCGGCTCGACCCGCGCAGCTTTGTGGTGCGCGCGGTCACCATGCTTGGCCGGATGGGTATCCCGCTGGCGATCGGGGCAGTCACCATTTTCGACAAGGGCGAGGCGACGAAACTTTTCGTCGCCCTGCCCGCTTTGATCGGCATTGTCGGCGTCAGCCTGGGCATGGCCTATCTGCGCTGGCGCAGGCTGACCTATTGGGTCGGCGCACAGGACATCCGGGTGGAAAGCGGAATTCTCAGCCGCGCGGCGCGATCGGTGCCCTATGAACGGATCCAGGACGTCAGCCTGGAACAGCAATTGGTGCCGCGCTTGTTCGGCCTGGTCGAGGTCAAGTTCGAAACCGGATCGGGCGGGGGCGAGGATCTCAAGCTCGCCTATCTGTCAGAGGCTGAGGGCGAGCGCCTGCGCGACGCGGTGCGCGCGCGCAAACTGGGCGTGGCGGCCGATGACGTGGCAGAGGAAGAGGTCGCCGAAGAGGAGCCGGTCAGCACATTGTTTACAATGGACCCGCCGCGCCTGCTGAAATTCGGGCTGTTCGAATTTTCGCTGGCGGTTGTCGCCGTCCTGTTCGGTGCGACCCAGCAGTTCGATTTCCTGCTGCCATTCGATATCTGGGAGCCTGATCTGTGGCGCGATGCGCTGTCCGGTTCGGGCGCATGGCTGGCCGGGTTGGGCTTTGCCGCGCAGGTAATTGGGGCCGTGATTGCCTCGCTGGGACTGATCCTGTTGGGTTCTGCGACCGGTGTGGTGCGGACATTCCTGCGCGATTGGGGTTTTCTGCTGGAACAGACTTCGCGCGGGTTCCGCCGCCGCCGCGGGCTATTCACCCGCACCGATGTGATGATGCCGCAGCACCGGGTCCAGGCGGTGGAGATCGGCACGCGGGCGGTGCGCTATCGTTTTGGCTGGCACGGGCTCAAATTCATCAGCCTGGCGCAGGATGCCGGTGCGGCCAATCACGTGGTCGCGCCTTTCGCCCGGATGGAGGAGATTGAGCCGATCGTGCGGGCCGCCGGCTTCCACCCGGCTTCGCCCGATCTGGAATGGCACCGCGCCAGCACGCGCTTTCGCTTTGACAGCGTTGTGCTTGAAGCGGGCATGTTCCTGTTGGCAGCGACCGGGGCGGCCATCTTCGCGCCCGCGCCATGGTTCCTGGTGCCGCTGGCGCTGGCGGGCATTGTTGCCGGGGCGAATCTCTATTCCTGGCGCTTTCACTGCCATGCTGAGGACGGAACGCAGATATTCTCTGCGCGCGGCTATCTTTCGCCCACGCTGCGTATTGCCCGGCGGGTCAAGCTGCATTCGGTAGAGATCAGCCAGGGGCCGATT
>JBNLDR010000169.1:0-2230 GCA_050304495.1 Altererythrobacter sp. | reverse complement strand
TCACCGGAGCCTGCCTAAATGCGCCTGACTACCCTTGCCCTTGCTGCCTTGACTCTAACTGCCTGCAATCCGCTGGGCAGTTCAGGCGAGGGCGCACCCATGGTTGCGCCTGTGCTGGCGAGCGCCGATGCGGTGGACGCCAAGTCCTATGCCCGCCCGCTCGAAGCGCGAGTGACGCATGTCGATCTCGACCTTGATCTCGATTTCGAACAGCAGCGGGTTTCGGGCCGTGCTGTACTCGATGTGGAGGCGAAACCGGACGCGAGCGAGATCGTGCTCGACGATAACGGGCTGGATATCGCATCGATCACAGATGGCGAGGGCAATCCGCTGAAATATTCAGTGGGCGAAGCCAGAGATGATATGGGGGCGCCGCTGACGATCCATATCGGCAACGCGCGCAAAATTGCGATCGCCTATTCCGCGGCACATGCGGATTCGCTCCAATGGCTGAGCCCTGAGCAGACTGCGGGGGGCACGCATCCCTTCCTGTTCAGCCAGGGACAGGCGATCTTCAACCGCAGCTGGATCCCCACACAGGACAGCCCCGGCATTCGCCAGACCTGGAGTGCGCGGATCACTGCGCCAAGCAAGCTGACGGTGGTGATGTCCGGCCTTGCGCAGGGCGAGCCGGAAGATCTGGGCGATGGGCGGCGCGCCTTTCGCTTCGCAATGGACAAGCCGGTTGCTCCCTATCTGATTGCGATTGCGGCGGGTGATATCGTCCATCGCGAACTGGGCGAACGTACCGGGGTATGGGCCGAACCTGCCACCATCGTTACAGCGGCGGCGGAACTGGCCGATACGGAAAATATGGTGGCGGCGGCAGAGCGGCTTTACGGCCCCTATCGCTGGGGCCGCTATGACATGATCGTGCTGCCGCCATCCTTCCCCTACGGCGGGATGGAAAATCCGGTAATGACCTTCCTCACCCCCACCTTCATCGCCGGGGACCGCAGCCTGACAGGGCTGGTCGCGCATGAACTGGCGCATAGCTGGTCCGGCAATCTGGTGACCAATGCCGTGTGGGGCGATAGCTGGATCAATGAGGGCGTAACTTCCTATTTCGAAAGCCGCATCAGCGAAGAAATCTATGGCAAGAGGCGCGCCGAGCAGGAAGCGGCGTTGAGCTTCCAGGAAATCGAGGATGTGCTGGCCGACAAGGGCGCAACATCGCAAGTGACCGCGCTGCACCAGACCGATCCCGATATCGAACAGGAAAGCGGCATCGTCTATGAAAAGGGTTCGTATTTCCTGCGCACGCTAGAGCGCAAGGTGGGCCGCGAACGGTTCGACGCATGGCTGCGCCAGTGGTTTGACAAACATGCCTTCCAGCCGGCCACATCGGCCATGATCTATGACGATCTTCGCACCAATCTGGCCCGGGACGATGCCGAGGCAGAGGCGCTGATGCTGCACGAATGGATCTATGATCCGGGCCTGCCCGCCAATGTTGTGCGCCCCGATCCGGCTGCCTTCGCCGATGTGGACAAGGCGGTTGCCGCCTACGCTGCAACGGGAACCATCCCTGCGGCGGCATGGAAGGGCTGGACCGCGGCCGAACGGCAGCGCTTCATGCGCAACCTGCCGCAGGAACAATCGGCGCATGCCTTGGCCGCGCTTGATAGCGCTCTTGGCCTGTCGAAGACGGGCAATAACGAAGTCAAGTTCCTGTGGCTCAAGCTGGCGCTGGGTAATCGCTACCAGCCGATTGTACCCCTGACGGAAGAATTCCTGGGCCGCGTTGGTCGGGCGAAATTCGTGGCCCCGCTTTATGAAGTGATGATGGAACAGGGGGCCTGGGGGCAAGGCATTGCCAAGCCTCTCTATGCCAAGGTGCGGGGGCGGTATCACGCCCAAACGCGGGGCAAGGTAGACAAGTTGGTTGTTGATGCCTCGTGAAATCGGAAATTTTTGCATTGCAATAATGCCATGATCCCTCACATCATTGCTGCGTAATGCTGCGTCAGTACGAACTTGTAGAACGGGTCCTGGCCTATGACCCAAACGCCGATGAGGCGGCGCTCAACCGTGCCTATGTCTATACCGTGCAGAAGCACGGCACGCAGAAGCGTGCATCTGGCGATCCCTATTTCAGCCATCCGGTAGAAGTTGCCGGTCTGATGACCGACCTGCAGCTGGATGAGCAGACCATCATCACGGCGTTACTTCACGATACGGTTGAGGATACGCTCGCAACTATAGAGGATATCGAGAGTAAATTTGGGAG
>JBNLDR010000168.1:0-2288 GCA_050304495.1 Altererythrobacter sp. | reverse complement strand
GGTTGGCCGGTGGTCGGCAATACTTTCCGGATGCTGGCCGATCCGCATGGCTTTGCGCGCGAGATGGTCGAGAAATACGGCCCGGTTTACAAGATCTATGCCATGGGCGCGTGGCATGTGATCATGATTGGCGCAGACGCCAATGAGCTGTTGCTGTTCGATCGTGACAAGATATTTTCTTCCGAACAGGGCTGGGGCCCGATCCTCGACAAGCTGTTCCCGCGCGGACTGATGTTGCTCGATTTCGAACGCCATCGGGCGGACCGGCGAGCATTGTCGATCGCCTTCAAGCCTGAACCGATGCGGCACTATGCTGGTGCGCTCGATCGCGGAATAGCCCAGGAAACTGCGAAGTGGTCGGGGCGGGACATGCTGTTCTACCCGGCGATCAAGCAGCTCACGCTTGATCTGGCGGCAGACAGCTTCATCGGCATTCCCTGGGGTCCGGAGTCCGACCGGATCAACCAAGCCTTTGTCGATATGGTGCAGGCCTCGATCACGCCAATCCGCAAGCCCCTGCCTTTCACGCAGATGAAGCGCGGGGTGGATGGCCGCGCCTTCCTGGTCGATTTCTTCACCAGGGAAACCCACCGCCGCCGCGCTGAGGGCGGCGGGCAGGATATGTTCAGCCAGTTCGCCACCGCCACGCATGAAGATGGCTCGCTGATGCCGGTGGATGAAGTGGTCGATCACATGATCTTCCTGATGATGGCCGCGCATGACACGATCACCTCTTCGGCTACGTCGCTGGTTTTCCTACTCGCCAAGAATCCCGAATGGCAGGACAAGCTGAGGGCAGAGATTGTGGCGGTGACGGGCGGGCCCGATGCGCAGGGCAACCCGCGCGGCGTGTCCTATGACGATCTGGGCAAGCTTGAGCTGACCGAAATGGCCTTCAAGGAAGCGCTGCGGTTCATCCCGCCGGTGCCGTCATTGCCGCGCCGGGCATTGAAGGAGTTCGAATATCTGGGGCATCGCATCCCGGCGGGGACGCCGGTCGAGATCAATGTCCATATGGTTCACCACGATCCGCAATACTGGCCCGATCCCGAACGCTTCGATCCTCTGCGCTTCACGCCGGAACAGGTGAAGGCGCGGCACAAATACGCCTGGGTGCCGTTTGGCGGCGGCGCGCATATGTGCCTGGGGCTGCATTTCGCCTATATGCAGGTGAAGATCCTGATGGCGCAGCTGTTGCAGCGCTATTCGATAGAGATTGAGCCGGGTTACGATCCAGCATGGCAGGCCTGGCCCATCCCCAAGCCCAAGGACGGGCTGAAGGTGAGATTCAAGCCGCTCTAGAAATCCACCGCGACGCCGTTCTTCTCCCAATCGCCATAGCGGGTGGGGGAAAGCTCTTCGTCTACCTTGCCTGCCTTTGGCTTGGGCACGGGATCGTTCGACCAATGGCCGGGCTTCTTGAACTTCTGTGCGGCTTCGGATTTCCTGGTCGTCATGTCCTGAAGATGCGCCCTCTGGCGCTCGCTTGCAAGGCCATGTAGGGCGCGCGCCATGGCCCACACCCCCGGATATCCCGCGCGCCGCGCTGCATTGCAGATGCTCGATGCCGTGCTCAATCGTGGCGAGACGCTGGAACAGGCGGGGGCTAGTGCCGTTCGCGGACTGAAACAGGGGCCGGACAAGGCGCTGGCGCTGGCGATCGCCAATGAGAGCCTGCGCTGGCTGACCGATCTCGACGCGCTGATGGACGGCGCGACCCAGAAGCCGCTGCCGCCGGATGCCAAGGCGCGCAGCGTGCTGCGGATCATGCTGGCGCAGGCGCTGCGGCTCGAAACCCCGCCGCATGCGGTGATCGCCACCTGTCTGCCGCTGCTTTCGGGCGGGCCGAGGCGGCTGGCGCATGGCGTGTTCTCCGCACTGATGAAGCAGGGCGTACAGCTGCCCGATGCGCCCAGCCTGCCGCCAGCCGTGGCTGCCCGCTGGGGTGAGAGAGCGCCGGCAATCGCTGCCGGTTTGGTCAATCCGCCACCGGTCGACCTCGCGCTTAGGGACACTGGGCGCGATCCATCCCAAACCGCGCATTGGGCGCTGCAACTGGGCGGTGACAGCCTTGCGCCGGGGCATGTGCGGCTTTCGCGCGGTGAGGCGGTGGAGAAGATCGAGGGCTTTCGGGAAGGCGAATGGTGGGTGCAGGATTTGGCCGCATCACTCCCCGCACGGTTATTGGGCGAGGGCGAGGGAAAATTTGTGCTCGATCTTTGCGCCGCACCCGGCGGCAAGACATTGCAGCTCGCTGCGGCAGGGTGGGACGTCACCTCGCTCGATAT
>JBNLDR010000167.1:0-2349 GCA_050304495.1 Altererythrobacter sp. | reverse complement strand
TTCGGCGTCTATCTCGTGTCGGACGGGTCGAACAAACCCTATCGCTGCAAGATCCGCCCGACCGCTTTCAGCCACCTTCAGGCGATGGACATGATGAGCAAGGGCCACATGCTGCCCGACGCGACCGCCATTTTGGGCGCGATCGACGTTGTGTTCGGGGAGTGCGACCGGTGAGCAGCACGACCCGATATTTTTCTATCGCTATGATCTTATGTTGTTTTTTGGTGACGCTCGATTGGCTGGGCACGGCCGAGTTTGGCAGTTTTGTTAACGGCCTTGTCGTGCTCGTCATCACTTTCGCCATTCTGGCATTCAATTCGTTGTTGAAGGACAGAAAGGCCAATAATGGCTGACCGTAATCCCGCACCCGACACGCCTGAACTGCGCGAGCGCTGGGGCGCTTTCGCCTTCACTCCCGCGTGGAAGGCGAAGGCCGACAAGGCGATCGCGCAATATCCCGAAGGGCGCCAGCGCAGTGCCGTGATGGCGCTGCTCGACTATGCACAGCGGCAGGTTGGCGAGGAAACCGATACGCAGGGCTGGCTGCCGCTGCCGGTGATCGAATATGTCGCCAGCTATCTCGATATGCCGGTTATCCGCGTACTAGAAGTCGCGACCTTCTATTTCATGTACAACATGCAGCCGGTCGGGAAATTCCACGTCCAGGTCTGCGGTACCACGCCGTGCATGCTGCGCGGCTCTGACGGGTTGTTCGAAACCTGCAAGAAGCGCGGGATGAAGAAGGGGCACGTCTCTGACGATGGGCTGTGGACGCTGACCGAGGTTGAATGCATGGGCAATTGCGCCACCGCGCCGATGGTCCAGATCAATGATGACAATTACGAGGATCTGACGCCCGAAAGCCTCGACGCCGTCCTCGATACGCTGGCCAGAGGTGAGCAGCCCAAGACCGGTACGCAAATTCCGGGCAAGCACACCAGCGAGCCTGTTGGCGGGCCGACGACGCTGAAAGAAATGGTCACTGAAAACCACGATTACCGGGGGGACTGGTGATGTCTCTCCACGGCGCTTTTAATGGGACGCTCGCAGATGCTCGCTGACCGGGACCGCATTTTTACCAATCTCTACGGTTTCCAGGACTGGGGACTGAAAGCAGCGCAGGCGCGCGGTGATTGGGACAACACCAAGGCGCTGCTCGAGCGCGGGCAGGATGCGATCATTGATGAGATCAAGGCATCGGGCCTGCGCGGGCGCGGCGGAGCTGGCTTCCCGACCGGCCTGAAATGGTCCTTCATGCCCAAGGAAAGCCGTGACGGACGTCCGAGTTTCCTCGTCATCAATGCCGACGAATCCGAGCCCGGTTCGTGCAAGGACCGCGAGATAATCCGTCACGATCCGCATAAGCTGATCGAGGGCGCGCTGGTGGCCGGTTTCGCCATGCGCGCGCGCGCTGCCTATATCTACATCCGCGGCGAATTCATCCGCGAGGCGCAGACGCTGCAGGCGGCGATCGACCAGGCCTATGACGCCGGGCTGATCGGAAAGAACGCCAGCGGTTCGGGCTATGATTTCGACGTGTTCATGCACCGCGGTGCTGGCGCCTATATCTGCGGCGAAGAAACCGCGATGATCGAGAGCCTTGAAGGCAAGAAGGGCCAGCCCCGGCTCAAGCCGCCATTCCCGGCAGGCGCGGGCCTCTACGGCTGCCCGACTACGGTCAATAATGTCGAGAGCATTGCGGTGGCGCCCACCATTTTGCGGCGCGGCGCAGCGTGGTTCTCGAGTTTCGGGCGCGAGAACAACAAGGGCACCAAGCTGTTCCAGATTTCGGGCCATGTCGAAAAGCCCTGCGTCGTCGAAGAGGCGATGAGCATCTCGTTCGAGGAACTGATCGAGAAGCATTGCGGCGGCATTCGCGGCGGGTGGGACAACCTCCTGGCGGTGATTCCCGGCGGTTCTTCGGTTCCGCTGGTTCCGGCCGAGCAGATCCGCAACGCGCCGATGGATTTTGACGGGCTGAAGGAACTTGGCTCGGGCCTTGGCACCGCGGGCGTAATCGTGATGGACAAATCGACCGACGTCGTCCGCGCGATCAGCCGCCTCAGCTTTTTCTACAAGCACGAAAGCTGCGGCCAGTGCACCCCCTGCCGCGAAGGCACGGGCTGGATGTACCGGGTGATGAAGCGGCTTGAGACGGGCGATGCGGCAGTCGAGGAAATCGACATGCTGCAGCAGGTTACCAAGCAGGTCGAAGGACACACTATCTGCGCGCTGGGCGACGCGGCGGCATGGCCGATCCAGGGGCTGATCCGTCACTTCCGCCCAGAGCTGGAACGCAGGATTGCCGAAAATGTGCGGGAGGCCGCCGAGTAATGCCTAAGGTCACCG
>JBNLDR010000166.1:0-2362 GCA_050304495.1 Altererythrobacter sp. | reverse complement strand
GCCAGCAGGATGCACTTATGCAAATCCTCGTCCAGCGGCGCGCGCGTGTTGACCTTCAGCCCGGCCTTTTCGGCCATCGAGAGAAAGCGTTCATACAATGGTTTCACCTGACGTGCGGCGGCGCCATTGACCCCGAGCTTGCGGCAGGCGTCGGAATGATAGTTGTTCTTGTCGGCAAACATCCAGGCGCGCATCAGCCGCTTGAAATCCGAAATGCCATCCTCGCCCAGCACGTCGTCGCGGTGGCCCCGCGTTGCCGCACCCTTGTTGCGCTCAAGGATGGAACGCCCCTGCGTCAGCGCCGCAATCAGGCAGGCCTGCCGGACACAATGATATTCCCCACCCGCCAGCAGCATGCGCGCATAGCGTGGATGCATCGGAAACTGCACCATCTTTTCGCCCACCTTGGTCAACCGCCCTTGATGATCGATCGCGCCCAGATCGGTCAGCAGCGTCAACGTGTTGGCCAGCGACTTGGGGTTTGGTGGCTCCAGCCAATTGAAGTTTTCGACATCCTCGATGCCGCCGGCCTTGAGCGTCAGCACCACCTCCGCCAAATCGTGCCGCAGGATTTCCGGAAGCTCCTGCATCGGGCGCGCAACATGCTCCTGTTCCGTCCAGAGGCGGTGGCATACGCCCGGCGCCGTCCGGCCCGCGCGGCCCGTCCGCTGGTCGGCCGATGCCCGGCTGATGCGTTCCACCAAAAGCGTATCGATCCCGCGGTTGGGATCGTAGCGCGCGATGCGCGCCAGCCCGCTATCGATCACCACCCGGACGCCATCGATCGTGATCGATGTTTCAGCGACGTTGGTCGACACCACCACCTTGCGCTGGTCGCAGTCGCCGACAGCGGCGTCCTGATCGCGCGGCGACAATTCGCCGTGCAACGGCATCACCGCAAAACCGCGCGCGCACTTGCGCGAGCGGATCGCCTCGACCGTGCGGGAAATCTCGTAGCCGCCCGGCATGAACACCAGCACATCGCCCTCCGTGCCGGACTCGATCGCCTTTTCAAAGGCATCGGCGGCGGCCTCCCACACCGGAAGCTGACGAAAATCGATCCGCTTTCTCGCATAGCTGATCTCGACCGGAAACATGCGTCCCTCGCTCTTCAGCTCGCGGCAAGGGGCGAGATATTCGCGCAACGGGCCGGTATCGAGCGTGGCCGACATGACAATGATCTTCAGATCCAGCCGCGTCTGCTGGAGACGCAACGCACGGGCGAGTGTAATGTCGCCGTAGATGTGCCGCTCGTGGAACTCGTCAAAGATGATGGTGGATACACCGCGCAGTTCCGGATCGGACAGAAACTGGCGCAACAGGATGCCTTCGGTCACATAGCGGATTTGCGTCTTGGCCGAAACCGCACTCTCCATGCGTACCTGATAGCCCACCTCGCCGCCCAGCGGTTCACCGCGCTCGAACGCCACGCGCTTCGCCAGCAACCGCGCCGCCAACCGACGTGGCTGCAACACAACCACCTCGCCCGGACCGGCCACGCCGCAGTCCAGCACCATCTGCGGCACCTGGGTCGACTTGCCCGAACCGGTCGGCGCTTCGATGACAATGCGGTTGTCGCTTTCCAGCGCCGCCGTCAGTTCGGCGCGCAGTTCATAGATGGGCAGTCGTTTCGGGTCCATAGGCGCACCGTTATAGCGGAATCCCGGCCGACAGGTAAGGGCAGAATGATTTTGTCGCAGACACGAAGTGTGCTGGCTCGAAGAGACGGCAGCGAAGCGACAATAATCCTAGAAACGGAATTGAACCACAGAATTCACATAAAGCACAAAAAGCTAGTGATTGGGAACCATGGAGTTATGAATAAACGCGCTCACTCATTTGAATGGGTGTCCAGTTGTCCTTATCCCATGTTTATGAGCATCTTGTGCATTTTGTGGTGAAGCCATTCCCGGATTTAGGATAATAGTTCACCATGGTTTGGTTTTATGAACCTATCTGGAGTGGCGGTGGCAACTGAAAGGCGACACTGCTTTTGTCGATGTACAACCATTTGTATGGTTAAGGCGCAGTCGCAACGCCAGTTTTGCCGCACCTTTTGCTTTGCGATTTTCTTAAGACTCTCATAAAGTGTCGTTTGCATAAGCGAAACGGATTTAAACCACACGCATTAGGCAGACCCGTTTCTGCCTAATCAACTGTTGGAAATTAAATTATGAAGAACATGATTCTTGGTCTACTCGTCGGAATGTTGGCATCTTCAGCGTTCCTTATTCCCCTGCTGATCACTGAGCAAAAAGACAAATACGAATTCGGTCACAACCAAGGCCAACTGACGGGAAAATATGAAACGTGGGAGTTCCTAGATAAATATTTTCATACGGAAGAATTGCCGGATGAATCT
>JBNLDR010000165.1:0-2402 GCA_050304495.1 Altererythrobacter sp. | reverse complement strand
AACGAACCAGGTCATGTTTGATTCGGTCCAATACCGCTTGTCGGGCTACGATACGCTGTTGGAGAGTTTCCACGTTCGCCGCCAATGCGACGATATCGCGCACGATCGTGAGCGCGTGCTCATCATTCTCGGCAAGATGATCGACAACGCCCGACTTCTTCGCGTGCAAATCCCCGCCGCCCAGGTCTTCGGCGCTGATTTCTTCACCCGTCGCGGCCTTCACCAGCGGCGGCCCGGCGAGGAAGATCGTGCCCTGTTCGCGCACGATCACCGTCTCGTCAGACATGGCCGGGACATAGGCCCCGCCCGCGGTGCAACTGCCCATGACGCAGGCGATCTGCGGGATGCCCAGCGAGGACATATTCGCCTGGTTGAAGAAGATGCGCCCGAAATGGTCGCGATCGGGGAACACCTCTGCCTGATACGGCAAGTTCGCCCCGCCGCTATCGACCAGATAGACGCAGGGCAGGCGGTTTTCCTGCGCGATTTCCTGGGCGCGGAGGTGCTTCTTGACCGTCATCGGGTAATAAGAACCGCCCTTCACGGTCGGGTCATTGGCGACGATCATCACCTGCCGCCCGCTGACACGGCCGATCCCGCAGATCATCGAGGCACCCGAAACGTCGCCCTCATACATGCCGTTCGCCGCAAGCTGGCCCACTTCAAGGAAGGGCGAACCCGGATCGAGCAGCCGCTCGACCCGATCACGCGGAAGCAATTTGCCGCGGCTGACATGGCGCTCGCGATGCTTTTCCGGTCCGCCCAGCGCCGCTTCTGCCACTTTCGCGCGCAGATCGTCGGCCAAGGCCTTGTTATGCGCAAAACGCGCCTTGGCCTGCGGATCTTCGCGGTCGAGCTTGGTGGTGAGGACAGGTGCGGTCATTGGTCTACCCCGGCAAAAACCTCGGCAAAAAATGGCAGCACTTTGCTGCCGAACCGTTCAGGCACCTTGTTGCCGTGATCGCCGACGTAGAGCTCCCAATCGTGAGTAACGCCCAATTTGATCAGTTCCTTGTGCATGGCGATGACATCGGCCTGAACGAAATCGGCGTCGCCCGTCTCTAACGCGATCGCTTTCATCGAACGCAAGGCCGGCAGGTACTGAGCGGCCATTGCAGTGGGCGCATTGGCCGCCCATTGCGCGAGCACGAATGGCACTGGCTTGCCGCCCTTGGTGGCGAGGTCAGCGAAGAACGGCGGCTTGCCGGGATCAGGCGACCATGCGGTTGCCACCGCGAAATTCGCCATAGTCATGAAGTCGCCGGCTTTGGCCTCATCCAGCGTCATCTCCTCAAACCTGGCATCGGCGGTTTCAATCGTGCGAGGGAGCAGGCAGCAAGGATTCATCGCGTAGAGTGCGACGAACTCGTCAGGGTGGTGCATCCCGATGCGCAAGGTGCCATAGCCGCCCATCGAATGCCCGGCGAGGCCGCGCGCTTCGCGCCTTGCGATTGTACGGAAATGACCGTCAATGTAGTGGACCAGATCGTGCGCGATATAGTCCTCGAAATCTCCGGTTGTCGGCGAGTTGGTGTACATCGACCCGCCGAACAGCGTGTGGCTATCGGGCACCACCACGATCATTTCCTTCTTGGTGGCGAAATCTCGCAGCGCCGCGTCGAACTGGACATAGCCCATCATGTTGTCGGCAGTCATGAGAAAGCCATGAAGGAAATAGAGCACGGGGTAATGGCGCTCTGTCGCGGAATCATAGCTTGGCGGCAGGATCACATAGACCCTGCGCTCTGCCGAATTACCTTCGAGATTGCCCTCGATCGCCGGGCTGTGAATGGCGAGCCTCTCGACCCGAGCGGAGGCTGGGCTCGCGCCGAGCAGTGCGGCGTAGATCGCGAGGAGAACGGCCGGTAGGAGCCGCCAGGGCTGGCCCACCTTGAGATCGATCCTGCAGGTGATGGGGGAAGCGGTCATGCGTTCGCCTCAGCGCTTCTTCACGAATTCGGCCCGCAGGACGAGGCCCTTGATGCCGGGATATTTGCAGTCGATTTCCTGCGCGTCGCCGGTCAACCGGATCGACTTGATCAGCGTGCCCTGTTTCAGTGTCTGTCCGGCGCCCTTGACCTCAAGATCCTTGATCAGTGTGACCTGGTCGCCATCAGCGAGCACGTTGCCGACAGCGTCGCGCACTTCGACCGTATCTTCGGCGGCTTGCCGTGCGGCCAGTTCGGATGCCGGCATCCACTCGCCTGTCACTTCGTCATAAACGTAATCTTCGTCACCACTCATCCAGCTGCTCCTATCAATTCACGGCCGATCAACATCCGCCGTATCTCATTGGTCCCTGCACCAATGTCGAGCAGTTTGGCATCCCTCATATAGCGTTCGACCGGCCAATCCTTGGTATAACCCGCCCCGCCCAGCGCCTGGACGGCCTCGGCAGCTAC
>JBNLDR010000164.1:0-2427 GCA_050304495.1 Altererythrobacter sp. | reverse complement strand
TCGAAATCGGCCCGCGCCAGCAGGTCACGCAGCTTTGAGACCGTTTCGGCCACCAATGGCTCGGCGCTCTCACGCAGATGATGCCACAGCCTTCTGCTATCGGGCCGCGGCACATGGGCCAGCAGATCGTCCTGGCTCCATCCGATCAGCGGCGAGGCGAGCAAATTGGCGAGATTGAGATCGTCAAGCGGCTGCGCGGCAAATCGCAGCGCCGCCATCAAATCCTTCACCGCCAGAGGGGCACCAAGCCGCAGCCGATCGACACCCGCCACGGGCACGCCGCGCGCGTGCAGGCGCGCAACGATCAGCGCTGCCAGTTCGCGCCGCTTGCGCACCAGCACCATGATATCGCCCGCGCGGGCATTGCGGCGCTTGCCCTTGTGCAGCGCAAAGGGCTCGCTGCCCTTGATCCAGCGTTCGACCTGCGCGGCAATCTTGTCTGCCAGCTTGCGATCATGCCGGGCGAGCCAGTTCTCTCCGCCCTCGCCATCCTGATCGTCGCGCCCGTCATGCACTGGCCGCCACAAGGTCACGAGGCCCGGGCGATCCTCCCCCACATGCGGCGGCGGATCTTTCGACAGGCCGAATGCACCTGCGCCAATCGCGGCAATGGCACGGTCCACGAATTCCAGCAGCGGCCTGGCCGTGCGGAAGCTTTGCCCCAAATCGAGATCGAGCAGATCGTGCACATCGCCCGGCTTGCGCGAGCCGGCGGCGTTCTCTGCCGCGCCCAGCATGGCGGCCTGCACACGGTGCTTGGCTTTCTCGAAATTCTCCGGGCTGGTGCCCTGGAAGCCGAAGATCGCATGTTTGTAATCGCCCACGGTGAAGATCGTACGCAGCCGATCCCCCGCCGCGCCCTCGCCGGAGAAGAAATCGTCAATCAGGCCGTCGATAATCTTCCATTGCGCGGCGTTAGTGTCCTGTGCCTCGTCCACCAATATGTGATCGAAGCGTCGGTCGAGCTTGTAGCGGATCCAGTCTGCCGCCGCCTTGTCATTGAGCAAGCTCGCCGCGCGCTGGATCAGGTCGTCGAAATCGAGCAGCCCTTCGCGTGTCTTTGCCTCGTCCCATGCCAATGCGAATGTGCGCCCCAGCGCAAGCGCGGGTGCGAGGAAATCGGCGAGTTCGAGCAGCGTCTGCCGTTCGCTGACCAGCGCAATCGCCTCGGCAATTTCCTGCTGCCTCGCCGGAAAATGCGGGTCCGCATCGGCAGGCTTCTTCATCGCGCGCGGTTCGCCGTCTTTCTTGAGCACGGTGTCGAAGAAACCGGACATTACGCCAATCCGCGCCTCGATCGGCAGGCCGAGCCATGTTTCGATAAAGGCCTGCGTCTCCTGCCCCGTCTTGGTGTTCCACTCGGCCAGCACGGGCAGCATCGCGCGCAACTGGTGATCGGGGAAGATATCGGGCGAGAGCGCATCGGCCACCCAGGCCTCATTCGCATCGCTCGGCAGGCCCAGCAATTGCAGCACGCGTGGCCGCATCGGAGGTTGCCATGCCGTCTTGCCGAACCACAGGTCATGCGCATTGGCACAGCGCATCAACCAGCTGCGCAGAGCGTCGGTATCCTTTCGGCGCGTGAACTGCGCCACCGCGTCCAGCGTCGCATGGTCATTGCGGCGCTGCGCATCGACCAGCATGTCAGCCAGGACCTCACGCGCCAGCACCTCGCGCTCGCGATCCTCCATCGGGCGGGCGCCGGGAATCAGCTCGGCTTCGCTCGGGAAATTGGCCAGCAGCCATTGCGAAAAGGCGTGGATCGTATCGATCCTGAGGCCGCCGCCAGGGCAATCGAGCACACTGGCGAACAGAATGCGCGCCCGATCGCGCGTGGCGGGATCGATCGGCGCGCCAAGATGGCCCAGTTCCTTGCCCAGCTCGCCATCGTTTAGCCGTACCCAGCGCGCCAGGACGGAATTGATCCGCACCGCCATTTCAGCCGCGCCCGCCTTGGTAAAGGTGAGGCACAGGATTTGTGAAGGATCGACACCCGGTTGCAGCAGCAGCCGCAGCACGCGGGCGGACAGCACCTGCGTCTTGCCCGTGCCTGCCGAGGCCGAGAGCCACACGCTCTCTGCCGGATCAACCGCCAATTGCTGGTTGCCGCGCAGGGGATAGACCGCGCCGCTCATGCGTCGTCCCCATCGCTGTCAGCAAGGCGGATCTGCCACTCCTCCAACCGCATCAGCTGGTCGTAAGTGTCATAGCCCGGATAGTTGGGATTGAGCCGCGCGGTGAAAGGCTCGCGCCCCTTGATATAGCCTGTGATTGCACGGCTGAGAAATGCCTCATGCGCTGGCAGGAAGTCTTCGGGTGGCAACCCACTCGTCTTGCGGCCAATTTTCATCGGCTCATCGCGATAACCGAAGGCGTCGTCTTTCTTGGCGAGCGACCAATATTCGAATGTGGTCGCCTCCCCCGAAA
>JBNLDR010000163.1:0-2431 GCA_050304495.1 Altererythrobacter sp. | reverse complement strand
CCGATGCCGGAAATCCCGGCGCCGACGATCAAGACGTCATAGTCTGACGGTGTTGCAAGCATCCTTCATCCTCCCCTGCTTACATGAATGTAAGCACAGTGCGCGGCTGAATGCGAGTCCTGTATCGATTTGCAACTGACTGTCCGGGCGGGATCGGCTAGGGGCCACCGGGATGAAACATCGCCTGTATCTACTCGCCCTAATTCCCGCAGCCGGTCTTGTTACGCCAGTCTCAGCGCAGGAGCAGACTGAGCCAAAACCCGCCGACGACGCCCGCAAGGAGATCATCGTGACCGGCAGTGGGCTGCCACAACTGCCGTCATCCGCAGCCTATGCAACCCGCGAGCTCGCGCGCGAGACAATCATCTCTGCACCTTCAGGCCGGATAGAGGATGTGCTGCAGGGCGTGGCGGGGTTCCAGCAATTCCGCCGGTCGGACAGCCGCTCGTCCAATCCCAGCGCCCAGGGTGTGACCTTGCGCGCATTGGGCGGCAATGCTTCCAGCCGGGCGCTGGTGCTGCTGGACGGCGTGCCCATGACGGACCCGTTTTTCGGCTACATCCCGCTGAGCGCGATTGTGCCCGAGCAGCTGGCCAATATTCGCGTGACGCGCGGTGGCGGTTCCGGGCCGTTCGGGTCGGGTGCGCTGGCCGGGACGATCGAACTGGATAGCGCCAATGCGGACCAACTTGGCCCCTTTGCCGCCAGCCTGCTGGGCAATGATCGCGGCGAAACCGAAGCGAGCGCTTCTATGGCGCAAGAGCTGGGCGCGGGCTTTGGCGTGGTCAGCGCGCGCTGGGACCGGGGGCAGGGGTTCTACACCACGCCGCGCGACCAGCGAGTTCCCGCAACCGCGCGTGCTGCCTTCGACAGCTGGTCTGCCGGTGTGCGCGGCGCCGCGCCAATCGGCGCTGACGCAGAGCTGCAGGCCCGCGTACTGCTGTTTCGCGACGAGCGAACTCTGCGCTTCGAAGGCGCGGATTCGCTGAGCGAAGGGCAGGACGCCAGCATTCGTTTCGTCAAACGCGGTGAATGGCAGATGGATGCGCTGGCCTATATCCAGGCGCGCAACTTCTCCAATGTTGTGATCCATTCCACGCGCTTCACCCCCGTGCTTGATCAACGCAACACGCCATCGACTGGGCTGGGCGGCAAATTCGAACTGCGGCCGCCAGTTGGCGGCGGCCATAATCTGCGGCTGGGGCTGGACTATCGCCGATCGGATGGCGAGCTGCAGGAAGAGGCCTATAGCGCTTTCAGCGGCAGTCTGACCGAGCGTCGCCGCGCCGGTGGGACCAATAGCGATGTGGGGCTCTATTTCGAGGATGACGTTCGGATGGGCGAATGGGTCCTGACCGGCGGCCTGCGGGCTGACCGGACCAGCATCACCAATGGCTTCTACCGCGCGGTCGATTCCAGTGGCGCTTTGGTGAGCGAGGTCATTGCGTCCGATCGCATTGACTGGTCGCTGTCATGGCGCGCCGGGCTGGCGTGGCAGGCCAGCGGAGCGTTGCGAATTCGTGCAGCCGCCTATACCGGATCGCGCCTGCCCACGCTCAACGAACTCTACCGGCCCTTTGTGGTTTTTCCTGTGGTGACCCAGGCCAATGCCGATCTGGCCAACGAGCGGCTGGAGGGTTTCGAGGCCGGGCTCGAATTCGCGCCCAGTGATGCGCTGCGTCTCTCGCTTGCAGCTTTCGACAACCGCGTGAAGAATGCGATCGCCAATGTCACGATCGCCAAGGATCTTCGTCAGCGCCAGAACCTTCCGGCGATCGACGCTCAAGGTATCGAAGCATCGCTTGGCGTGCGGCTGGGCAAGGTTCGGTTCGATGGGTCGTTGAGCTATTCCGATGCCACCGTGGATGGGGCGGGCGCATCGCTAGATCTCGATGGCAATCGCCCGCCGCAAGTGCCGCGCTGGGCGGGATCGGCCACCTTGGGTTGGCGACCGGCGGCGGGATGGGAGCTTGCCGCTACCTTGCGCCATGTCGGCATGCAATTCGAAGACGATCTGGAAACAGACCGGCTGGAACCGGCCACCACGATCGGCGCGTTCGTGCATATTCCGGTAACGAATCGGCTCTCGCTGATCGTCCGGGGCGAGAATTTGGCAGCAGAGCGGATCGTGACGCGCAACGCCGCCGGCTCGGTAGATCTGGGCACACCGCGCACAGTCTGGGCCGGGTTACGCTACGGTATTTAGGGGGTAGTCGATCCACTGTGGCAAAAATGTATCTTTGGCGATGAAGTGAAAGTGGGGCCTTGTTCCCAGACTCTCTGCACTGGTAGTGTCAAGTGGTTGAGAATGGGTCTTTTGGAGAGGAGTCCCCCCCATGAAAATGAAACTCACGTCCTTTGCCGTATCGCTATTGACCGGAAGCATGCTTGCGACCCCCGCATTTGCGCAAGATGCCGATGAACCGGTTGT
>JBNLDR010000162.1:0-2443 GCA_050304495.1 Altererythrobacter sp. | reverse complement strand
GTGGAAAATCGCCCCGGCGCTGGCGGCGGGCAATACGGTGTTGCTGAAACCGGCAGAGTTCACTTCGCTCAGCGCGCTGTGGTTCGCCGATATGCTGGGCCAGATCGGTCTGCCGCCGGGCGTGGTGAATATCGTGACGGGAGACGGGCGCGCCGGCGCTGCTCTGGTCGAACATCCCGATGTCGACAAACTGGCTTTCACCGGCTCGACCGAAGTCGGCAAGATCATTCGCCGCAGCGTGGCGGGATCGGGCAAGGCGCTGACGCTCGAGCTGGGCGGAAAGTCACCCTATATCGTGTTCGAAGATGCCGACCTCGACAGCGCGGTGGAGGGGCTGGTCGATGCGATCTGGTTCAACCAGGGGCAGGTCTGCTGCGCGGGCTCGCGCCTGTTGGTGCAGGAAAGCGTGGAAGAGGCCTTTATAGCCAAGGTCAGGGCGCGGATGGCCAAGCTGCGCATCGGGCCATCGCTGGACAAATGCATCGATCTGGGTGCGCTGGTCGATGCCAGCCAGCGCCAGACGATCGAGCGATTGGTGGAGCAGGGCCGGGCAGAGGGCGCCACGATCTGGCAACCGGACATTCCACTGCCCGACACAGGCATTTTCTATCCACCCACTCTGATCACAGATGCGGGCACGTCCAATGTCTGCATGCGAGAGGAGATTTTCGGCCCGGTATTGACCGCAATCAGCTTCCGCACACAGGACGAAGCGGCTCAGCTGGCGAACAATACCCGATATGGCCTCGCAGCCTCTGTCTGGACCGAGAATATCAATCGCGCGCTGGAGATTGCGCCCAAGATCAAGGCGGGCGTGGTGTGGATCAACGGCACCAATTTCTTCGACGCTGCGGTGGGCTTTGGCGGCTATCGCGAATCCGGTTTTGGCCGCGAGGGCGGGCTGGAGGGCATGCAGGCCTATGTGAAACCCGCCTTTGAGACGAAGCTACCCGCGCAAAAGCCGTTGCTCGTGCCAAAGCCGAAGCACGATGTGCTGGGCGATGCGATCGATCGCACGGCGAAGATGTATATTGGCGGCAAGCAGGCGCGGGCCGATGGTGGATCGAGCTATCCAGTCTATTCAGCCAAGGGCGATCTGGCCGGCCATGCCGCGCTGGGCAACCGCAAGGACATCCGCAATGCGGTGGAAGCCGCCGATGGGGCAGTGGGCTGGGGTGGATCGAATGCGCATTTACGGGCGCAGATACTCTATTATCTGGCGGAAAACCTTGAGGAACGCCGCAGCGAGTTTGTCGCGCGCCTGGTCGAACTGTGCGGTGCAGGCAAAGCCGCCGCAACAAAGGAGTTCGATCTTTCGATTTCGCGCCTGTTCTCTGCCGCTGCGTGGGCTGACAAATACGATGGCCGCGTCCACCAGCCCCCGATGCGCGGCGTGGCGCTGGCAATGAATGAGCCGGTCGGCATACTGGGCATCAGCTGCCCCGATTGGCAGCCGCTGCTGGCGCTGGTGTCACTGGTCGCGCCCGCCATTGCCATGGGCAACCGCGTTGTTGCTCTGCCGTCAGAGCATCTTTCGCTGGTGGCGACCGACCTTTATCAGGTGATCGAGACTTCGGACGTGCCGGGCGGGGTGATCAATGTTGTCACAGGCAATCGGCAGGAACTGGCCCCAGTGCTGGCGGCGCATGATAATGTCGATGCTATGTGGCACTTCGGCGATGTCGAAAGCTGCCGCGCGATCGAAGTGCTTGCGACCGAGAATATGAAACGCAGCTGGGTCAGCAATGGCCGCCACTATGACTTTGCTGATCCGCAGTTGGGAGAAGGCAAGCACATCCTGCGCCGCGCCACCGAAGTGAAGAATATCTGGATTCCCTATGGCGACCAGGTCGGTGGCGGGAAGGGCTATTGAAATTCGCGCGTCAGCGCTTCCACCTCTGCAATATGCGCGGACTTGGTGTCTTCATCGAGAAATGATCCGCTGAAGGAATTGGCGGCGAGGCGCGACAGATCCGCGATCGAGAGATCCAGCGCATCGGCAATCGCGCCGAAATTGGCGTTCACATAGCCGCCGAAATAGGCCGGATCGTCCGAATTGACCGTGGCGCGGATGCCCAGATCGAGCATGCGCTTGACCGGGCTGTCCTCAATCCGGTCGATCACGCAGAGCTTGAGGTTGGACAATGGGCAGACGGTCAGCGTCTGACCATCCGCCACGATCCGCTTGACCAGATCGCTATCCTCCAGCGCGCGGTTGCCATGGTCGATCCGGTCAATCTTGAGCAGGTCGAGCGCTTCCCGGATGTATTCGGGTGGGCCTTCCTCGCCGGCATGGGCGACCGTGAGGAAGCCTTCGGCCCGGGCCCGGTCGAAGACCGCCTTGAACTTGTCCGGCGGGTGGCCCTGCTCCGAGGAATCGAGGCCGACGCCGACGATGCGGTCCTTGTAGGGCAGCGCCTGCTCCAGGGTCGCCATGGCCGCC
>JBNLDR010000161.1:0-2546 GCA_050304495.1 Altererythrobacter sp. | reverse complement strand
CTCAGTCTTCCCGAGAAGCGAGGTACCGTTCGGCATCGAGCGCTGCCATGCAGCCCATACCCGCCGCGGTCACCGCCTGCCGGTAGGTGTGATCGGTGACGTCGCCGGCGGCGAAGACTCCCGGAATCTCCGTCTTGGGAGAGCCCGGCTCGGTCAGCAGATAGCCGCCACCATCGAGCGGTAGCTTGCCCTTGAACAGTTCGGTCGACGGGGCATGGCCGATTGCGACAAAGGCGCCGTCCACTTCCAGTGTGGACACCTCGCCGGTCTGCGTATCCTTCAGGACGAGGTGGCCCAATGTCCCATTCTCGTCAGCTTCGAACCGTTCCACGGTCTTGTTCCACAAGGTCGAAATCTTGGGGTTCTTGAACAGGCGATCCTGCAGGATCTTCTCTGACCGCAATTCGTCGCGGCGATGGATCAGCGTCACGTCGTCAGAATGGTTGGTGAGATAGAGCGCCTCTTCAACTGCAGTGTTGCCACCGCCTATTACCGCCACCTTCCTGCCACGATAGAAGAAACCATCGCATGTCGCGCAGGCGGACACGCCCTTACCGCTCAATTCCTGCTCCCCCGGAACGCCCAGCCACTTTGCCTGCGCACCAGTCGCGATCACCAGAGTATCGCCAATATATTCATCGCCGCTATCCCCCACTGCGCGGAAAGGAGGGCCACTTTGCAAATCGACCTCGACGATCGTGTCCCACATTATGCGGGTACCGACATGTTCGGCCTGAGCCTGCATCTGCTCCATCAGCCAGGGGCCCTGGATCACATCGGCGAAACCGGGATAGTTTTCGACTTCAGTGGTAATGGTTAGCTGCCCGCCGGGCTGGATGCCCTGCACCACGATCGGCTCCAGCATCGCGCGCGCGCCATAGATCGCGGCAGAGTATCCGGCCGGGCCGGAACCGATGATGAGCATTTTGGTGTGGTGGGTAGCCATTCGGATCAAACTTTCTGGAATGCTGTGCCTTGTGGTCGGCCTATATGGTCAGCGTGGATGCGATTGTCACGCCACCAGCTTGCCGCGCAGCCGTTCTTGCATGGCTTCATCCACACCTAATGCGCCGGCGATGAAACGGTCGAGCGATCCATGCTGCTGAGCAATCGCCGCCTGATAGGTCTCGAGATACTCGGGACGCACATCCAGCAGATTGCTGACCGCATCCGGGTCCATCGGGCCATAGATCGCCTCCATCCGCGGAACCGACTGGCGGATCAAAATCTCCCGGCCTGGCGCATGGTTGGTGAGCAGATATTCGCCCATGATGTCATCCTGATGTGCACCCAGCACATGCAGCAACAGCGCTGCGGCAACGCCGGTGCGGTCCTTGCCCGCGAAACAATGGACCAGGCTGGCCCCCTCCCGCTCGTCCAGCGCGCGGAAATAGCGCCCGAACATGTCGATCATCGCCGGATTGTTCGGCATGCGCGTATAGACCGCCCGCATCCGGTCAAACGCTATCTGCGGGGTCATGCCGGCAGCACCGGCTGCCTCATGCGGAGGTGAGCTGGTAGTCTCGCCTTCGTAGAAGATGACATGCGCCGAGAAATCGGGCGCACGGCGGCACGGGAAGCGGCTGCGCTCGCTCTCTCCCCGCAAGTCGATAACGGTGCGGATTTCAAGCTCGTCGAGCCGCGCGAGATCCTCGTCGCTCGCCTCCATATGCTGGCCCGAGCGATAGAGCAGGCCGCGCCTGACGCGCCCGCCGCCAGCCACCGGATAGCCGCCATAGTCGCGGAAATTGTGAATGCCGGACATCGGCTCGAAACGTTCGCGAATCATGCGCCGACCGTGGCAGCGGTTGGGCGCGGCGGCAACCGCTCAGGCGCTTCGCGGATCGGTTCGCCGGGTCAGCTCATCCCACAGGCCCGCCCCGCCCCATTCAATCGCTTTTCGGCCGATCTGCGCGCTCCAATGCGCGTCATTTCCGCCTTCGCTGCGCCAGCCCATCATGCGCCGGGTCAATTCGTTGAGCGGATATTCCTGGGTAAAGCCGATCGCGCCATGGACCTGATGCGCCAGCGCGGCGCCCGCCTTGATAGCGGTATTGGTACGCAGTTTGGCAGCCGCGATTTCGAATCCGGCATCCCCACGATCGAACGCCTCGGCAACGCCCGTCGCCGCGCAATTCACCGCCGCCGCCTCGCCGCCGAGCCGGGCGAGGTTGTGCTGCACCGCCTGGAACTGCGACAGGGTACGGCCAAATTGCACCCGCTTGCTGCAATATTCCACGGCAAGCGCCAGGGCCCCGTCAAGCGCGCCAGCGGTCTGGCAAACCCGCAGGAAAGCGATAAGGCCAAGCAGGTCCACCTCGATATCGAGCCGTTCCGCTCCACCCAGTTCGAATGCGACCATATCGCGTGGTTCACCTGCCGGGCTTGCGCCTTCAGTCACATTTCCACGCGCCACAACAACGATGCCGCCATCCGTCTGGAGCAGAAATTCCGTCGCATGCCGCCCCCACGGCAGGGGTGCCGAAGGATCACCTGCCAGCGCAACAAATCCCTCCCGCGCAAAGCCTGCCCGGTGCAGCAGCCAC
>JBNLDR010000160.1:0-2563 GCA_050304495.1 Altererythrobacter sp. | reverse complement strand
ATGACGGGCATCTGGTCGATATGATCCCCCGCATCGCCCCGACCTCGGAGCTGCAACGCAAGCTGTTGGTCGACAATCCGATGCGGCTTTACTGGGCTGATTGACCTCCTTGCGAGTCTTGCATTCTTGTGGGTTGACGCGGCCGCTTGCCCGTACTTGAACGCGCCACCTTGCGCTCTGGCCTGACTCTGCGGCAATGAGGCCGCAGCAAAGGAGTGCCATGAGCCTGTTTGACGACCTTCAGCTGAGCATTGGCCATATCAAGGGCCGGATCGGCGAGAGAAAACCGCGTATTGGCCTGGTGCTGGGCAGCGGGCTGAACGATCTGGCAGCATCGCTCAGCGATCCGGTGACGATCGACTATGCCGACATTCCGCGCTTTCCCGCACCCACGGTGGAGGGGCACCATGGCAGGCTGATCGTCGGCGCGATGGGCGGGGTTGAGGTCGCTTGCCTGCAGGGCCGGGTCCATGCTTACGAGGGTCATCCGGCGGAAGGGCTGGGCTATGGCGTGCGGACCCTGGCCGGGATCGGGGTCAAGACTTTGATCCTCACCAATGCAGCGGGCAGCCTGCGCGCTGACGTGGGGCCGGGGCGTTTGATGGTGATAGAGGATCACATCAATTTCTCGGGCGTCAATCCGCTGGTCGGCGCCAATGATGACCGATTGGGGCCGCGTTTTCCGGACATGACGGATGCATGGAGCAAGGAGCTGCGCGCGCTGGTGCATGAATCGGCGGAAGAGGCGGGCATATCCGATCTCGCCAGCGGGACTTATATCATGGTGAAAGGCCCGAACTTCGAAACCCCGGCAGAGATCCGCATGATGATCGGTATGGGCGCGCACGCAGTGGGCATGTCAACCGTGCCCGAATGCATCGTCGCCCGCCATGCCGGACTAAAGGTGATCGGCATCTCCAGCATCACCAATCTGGGCGCAGGCATGCAGGGCGGGGCGCTGACCCATGAAGAGACGATGAGCGAAGGCGCGCGCGCGGCAGTGCCATTGCGGGCCTTGCTCGAACGGCTGATCCCAAGGCTGGGCGCTGGGCAGTGAGCGAAGCCGCCGCGCCTGCATTACGCAATAGCGGGACCCAGTTCGACCAGGCGCTCGTCGATGCGCTGCGCATCAATATGAGCGCGGTTGAGCGGCGCGCATCGAGCCTGGGCGGGCGGCGCACGGTCAAGAAGGAATGGCAGGTGGCGTGGATGCTGCGCGCCATTTCGATGATCGACCTGACGACATTGCAGGGTGACGATACGCCGGGCCGGGTGCGACGGCTCTGCGCGAAGGCGGTCAATCCGCTCGATCCCGCGATCAAGGCGGCGCTGGGTATTGCCGATATGCCGCTCACCACGGGCGCGGTCTGTGTCTATCACGCCATGGTAGAGGTGGCGGTCGCGGCCTTGCGCGGGACCAATGTGCCGGTTGCTGCGGTTTCGACCGGATTTCCCGCCGGCCTCGCCCCGATGGAAACAAGGCTGCAGGAAATCCGTGCTTCGGTTGCGGCAGGGGCGCGCGAGATCGACATCGTCGTGACCCGGAACCTGGTGCTGAACCAGCGCTGGCGGGAGCTGTTTGACGAAGTGCGGGCCTTTTGCGAGGCGGCGGGCACGGCCCGGCTCAAGGCGATCATGGCGGTGGGTGAACTTGGCTCGCTAACCAATGTCGCCCGTGCATCCATGGTGGCGATGATGGCGGGGGCAGATTTTATCAAGACTTCCACCGGCATGGAAAGCACCAATGCCTCGCTCCCGGTCAGTCTGGTGATGATGCGCCAGATCCGAGAATTCCACCGGCTGACGGGGCAGAAAGTGGCGTTCAAGCCCGCAGGCGGCATCCGTACCGCCAAGGATGCGGTCGCCTATCTGATCATGGTGAAAGAGGAATTGGGTGACGATTGGCTCAATGCCGACATGTTTCGCTTCGGCGCCTCTGGCCTGCTCAACGATCTGGAGCGGCAGATCGAATTTCACGCCACCGGGCGCTATTCGGCGGCCTACCGCCATGCAATGGCCTGAAACGGGGGCCTAGATGAACACAGGACACGCAGAATGAGCCTGAAGGACAAGTTCGAGAGCATGGAATACGGCCCGGCAGCGGAAGACAGCGCGCAAGCCGTGGCGTGGCTCGATGCGCACGGACGCAAGTTTGGGCACTTCATCGATGGCGAGTGGCACAAGGTCGGTAAATCCAGCCTGTTCGCCACCTTTTCCCCCAGCGACGAACAGGAATTGGCGCGGATCGCGCAAGGGAGCGCGAAGGATATCAATGCGGCGGTCAAGGCTGCGCGCAAGGCGCAGGCCGGCTGGCACAAGCTGGGCGGGCATGGCCGCGCGAAATATCTCTATGCCATCGCGCGCCAGATCCAGAAGCACTCGCGCGTGGTGGCGGTGCTGGAATCGCTCGATAACGGCAAACCGATCCGCGAGACGCGCGATCTCGATACCCAGCTCGCTGCGCGCCATTTCTACCACCACGCAGGCTGGGCGCAGCTGGCCGATAGCGAGCTTGCAGGCTTTGTGCCGCATGGCGTCGTGGGCCAGATCATCCCGTGGAATT
>JBNLDR010000159.1:0-2610 GCA_050304495.1 Altererythrobacter sp. | reverse complement strand
GATCTTGAACTGTTCTTCGCCCATGGCGAAACAGCCGTTTGAACGGCCCAGCCTGCCCCATTGCGCAAGATGTTCCGGTTCTGCATATTTGGCGCGGTGCATCACGATCGCACGGTCGAACGCCCTGTCGTTGGTCTGATCCAAGCCGCCCAGACGCACCGAAGTGCCATAGCGGCCAACATACCATTCCCATGTCACATAAGCGCCCCGGCTGGTGGCGTTCGATCCTTCGGTATTCGAATAGCGATTGAGCCAGCCATCATGCTCTGGATCGGACCCGGCGCCATGCGCGACGTGGAAGCTTTGCACCTCCTCGCGGTCGAGATTGACGAAATGGAACCGCCGCTCTGCCGAATGGAGGCCGAAGTCGGCGATCCCGACAATGTCGCGCTTCCAGATGGCATCACCAGCGCGGTCCAGTTCACGCTTGGCTATTTCGAACAATTTGCGATCACGCGGCGAACCGGCCTGCGGCGCGGCAAAGGCGCGCGTAGGCAGGGCGAGTGACGCACCTGCCACAAGGCCTGTCTTCAAGAGTTCGCGCCGGTTCATATGCTCAAACTAATATAGCGCAGATTGATCCTTGGTTGAACAATTGCATCCAACTGCGACAAACCGGGTATTTTGAGCGACAATTGGTGTCACGCCAGCAATTCGAGGTGGTCGACCAGTATCATCGCCCCAAGCCCGATCAGCACGATTCCTCCGGCTACTTCCGCATGGGGGCCAAAGCGGTCGCCGACGCGCTGACCGAGTTTGAGAGCAAAAAGCGAAACTGCCGCGGTGACGATGCTGATTGTGGCGCAGGTGGCCAAGGGCGGGATTCCCAGGGTCGGCAGCGTCACTCCAGCGGCAAAGGCGTCGATGCTTGTGGCGACACCGGCTGCGATCAGGGCGAATCTGGAAAGCCTGGCCGTGGCTCCGGCTTCCGCTTCCCCGAACCAGATCATCTGGACTCCCAGCAGGACCAGCAGGCCGCTTGCGATCCAGTGATCCCATTCCTGGACCAGCGGCAGGGCAAGCTCGCCCAACTGCCAACCGGCCAGCGGCATTACGCCCTGGAACAGGCCGAACACCAGCGCGATCTTCGTCACGCTCTTCCAGTCATGGTCGAAGCGCGCGCCCTGCGTGAGGGCGACGGCGAACGCATCCATGGCCAGTGCGAGGGACAGAAGAACGGCGGCCAGCATTGCGTCGATCATGGCTTGGTTTGCGCTATTTGGCAGCGTCTGGCGCGGCGGCAGCCAGCCTGGTCAGCTCAGGCCCATCCACGCGCATCACGGTCCATTCGTCCATGAACTTCGCGCCGAGCGATTTGTAGAACGCGATCGAAGGAGCATTCCAGTCCAGCACCCACCATTCGAGCCGCGCACAATCACGTTCGACGGCAAGGTTGGCGAGATACGCCAGCAGGGCCTTTCCCAGGCCGCGTCCGCGCGCATCAGGATGGACGTAAAGGTCTTCCAGGTAGATTCCCGGCTTTCCCTCGAAGGTCGAGAAATTATGGAAGAACAGCGCAAAGCCTTGCGCTTCGCCATCGACTTCGCCGATCACGACTTCGGCATAAGGCCGTTGCCCGAACAGGTTCCTGGCGAGGACTTCCTCGTCGAATCGCACTTCTTGCGCCAGCTTTTCGTAATCCGCCAGCGCGCGGATCAGGCTTGCGATCAGCGGCAGGTCATCCGGTCTGGCCGGCCTGATGGCAATGCTCATACGGCCGCTTCGGCATGTGGATCGAATGCCACCGCCGTGCCCGCCTCGATTTCGGCTGCCTTGGCTTCAACCAGCTCGACGATGTGATCCAGCATGTCTGCGCTTTGCACATGGTGATCGGTCACGCCGCTCAGATAGACCATATGCTTGCCATTGCCGCCGCCGGTCACGCCGATATCGGTTTCGCGCGCCTCGCCCGGGCCATTGACCACGCAGCCCAGTACCGAAAGGCTCATCGGCGTCTTGATATGCTCGAGCCGTTTCTCCAGCGCCTCGACCGTGCGGATAACGTCGAAGCCCTGGCGCGAACAGCTGGGGCAGGAAACCACGCGCACGCCGCGGGTGCGCAGGCCCAGCGATTTGAGCAGTTCGAAGCCGACTTTTACTTCCTGCTCCGGCTCGGCAGAGAGGCTGACACGGATCGTGTCGCCGATCCCGGCCCACAGTAGCGACCCGATCCCGATCGAGCTTTTCACTGTGCCGCCGATCAGCCCGCCGGCCTCGGTAATGCCCAGATGCAGCGGGCAATCGACCGTTTCGGCCAACCCGTGATAGGCGGCCACCGCAAGGAACACGTCGCTCGCCTTCACCGCCACCTTGTAGTCGTGAAAATCGTGATCCTGCAGCAGCTTGATATGATCGAGCGCGCTTTCGATCAGCGCTTCGGGGCAGGGCTCGCCATATTTCTCCAGCAGGTCTTTCTCCAGGCTGCCGGCATTGACCCCGATCCGGATCGCGCAGCCATTGGCCTTGGCCGCACGCACCACTTCGGCCACGCGCTGGTCGCTGCCGATATTGCCGGGATTAATGCGCAAACAATCGGCGCCATACTCGGCCACTTTCAGCGCGATACGGTAATCAAAGTGGATGTCACACACCAACGGCACGGAAACCTGC
>JBNLDR010000158.1:0-2676 GCA_050304495.1 Altererythrobacter sp. | reverse complement strand
ATAGCGAGAAACTAAGAAATCTGCCCCTAGAGTTCTGGGGACAGAGTTCTGGGGACGGTATACCTAACTCATTGAATTCAGGGACGCTTCGCAGCAATCCCCACACCAACGCACTCACCCTCATCCTCACTGCCGCGTCGGTCCATGTCCATAAGTGGAGAGTATCAACAGCATGGCATCGGGCGTGATGCCTTCGTGCTGGGCGCGGCCGAGGGTGGTGTCCTTGCTCTGTACGATCAATCTGGGTCTCTGGCGACCGGGGACGGGACACACGTCGACCGCTTCGGAACCCTCTTCGAAATATCCTGCCAGATGATTGCACAGCCAGCCGAACCATGGGCCTTCGCCGTCGCAATCACCGTCATCGAAGGTGGCGACGTATCTCTCGAAATTTTCGCGGGAGAGAGACGACCAGCAACCGAAGCCCCATGGCTCGGCGAGGCCGTGAACCGGGATTTCGAGCACGCAGCGCACCATGAAATGCTCGCCTTGCAACACGCAGAAATCCTCGGACAGGAAATCCCCATCGAGCCGCAGGGCGGAATTGGGCTCATGGATGCGATCTTCCGGCCAGGGATCGGGGGCCATCGTGCCAAGGTCCATCAGCCCGCGGTGCATTTCCCCGCAGCAGCTGCAGCGCCAGTCACCTTGCAGCAGGCTCAGTGTAAGGTCGTCACCGGATGGTGGGACTGGCCGCTTTTTGCGGAACGGCCAGCGCAGCATCAGTCGTGCTCGCGGTTGCCCGCCCCCATGTAGAGTTCGCAGCCCGTCTCTTCATAGACTTCGCTCATCTGCGCCATGCCCTTCTCCGCCTCGTCGACGGCGATAAAGCCATCGCCTTCCTGTTTTTGCAAGCGGGCAAAATCGCCCACCTTGGCTGCGGGGTGGCCTTTCACCAGATCGGCTGCGTACGCGGCGAGCTTGTAATTCACTACGCCCACATCGCCGATGGCATCGAGACAGGCGGCGGGGTTTCGAGCCCGTCACAGGCCATCTTCGCCTCACCATGCTCAAGTGGCTTGCGTTGAATTTCTATTTTTACTAGTGCATCTAGAAATTAACTCAGACAAGAATCGGGTGGAGACTATTGATGCTCTTGAGTGCGAGTGGATACGGACGGGCGATGCTGGGCGCGATGGCGGTCCTGAGCCTGAGCGCCTGCGGGGGCGGTGGCAGCGGAGGAACGCCGACACCTACGTCCACCGGGACTCCTACGCCGACGCCTACACCGACGCCCACGCCTGCTCCCGCAAGTCTGGAGTCGCTTGGCACGCCGCATGACGTCGTCCTGACGTTGGCGCCGGGCATCAATCTTGGCAACACGCTCGAGGCCCTGAACACCTGGGGATCACCTCCCTATTCCACTTCGCAGGAGACGGTCTGGGGCAATCCCGTAGCGAACCAGGCGATCTTCGACGGCTATGCCGCTGCCGGCTTCAAGAGCGTACGCATCCCGGTCAGCTGGGACGAATATTCGCAGGCCGATGGTACGATCGCACCGTTCTGGCTGGCCCGGGTCAAGGAAGTCGTCGATTATGCACAGAACGCCGGCCTCTACGTTATCATCAACGTGCATCACGATGAGCTGACACCCGACAATGCCAATAAGACCGCTCATACCGCCAAGCTGAAGTCGTATTGGACGCAGATCGCCGACTATTTCAAGGATTACGACAACCATCTGCTGTTCGCGGGCACCAATGAAGTGCACATGCCCAATGTCTGGACGGCGCCCACGGCAGAGAACTGCACGGTGCAGTATGGTTTCAACCAGGGCTTCGTGGACGCGGTGCGGGCAACCGGCGGCAACAATGCTTCGCGTTCCCTGATCGTGCAGCTTTACGCCACCAACATCGACTGGGGGCCGGAACTCTGCAACGAGGGGATTCTCCCGACCGACTCGATCACCGATCGGTTGATGGTGGAAATGCACTGGTATGACCCGTTTGACTTCACCATCAACGACCAGAATCTGAACATCTGGCAGTGGGGCGCGCTCGCGACTGATCTGGCCGCTGTGGAGACCTGGGCCAACGAGGCCCATTCACGCACTGAATTTGACAAGGCGAAAACCACCTTCACCGACAAGGGCGTGCCGGTGATCATGGGCGAATACGGCGCTTACCCCAAGACCTCTGGGGCAGGGCAAGGCGTGTCGACCTACACCAATTACTGGGCGCAATATAACACCTATGCAGCGGTCGTGCGGGATATCGTTCCGATGTGGTGGGATACGGGCGCAATCATCGATCGCAATAATGGAACGGTAACGGATTCCGGCCTGCTTGATGCGATCAAGAATGGCATGACGACGGATCCGCAGCCTCCGTCCACGATCGGCGTGAACGGCAGCTAGAACGTCAGTCCCGTTGCGATCCCTGGACAAGCTCAGGCAGGTCAGGGGCGGATGATTCTCACTCTGCCGGGTCGGCGGTTTCCTCGGCCGGCAGGTACAGTTCATTCCCCCTGTCCTTATAGACCTTGGCCATCTCCGCCATGCCTTTCAGCGCGGCCTCGCGGCTGGCGGCGGCGGCTTCGGCCCCGCTCTGCATGCTGGCGATAAAACCGTCTGCGCCCTGGTTCTGCTTGGAGGCGAAATCGCGCACGTCCTGGCTGATCTTCATGCTGCAGAACTTGGGCCCGCACATGGAGCAGAAATGTGCCGTTTTCGCGCCC
>JBNLDR010000157.1:0-2846 GCA_050304495.1 Altererythrobacter sp. | reverse complement strand
GACGGCGTAGCCATCGATGCCGGCCGAGGCCACGCCCGCGTGGACCAGGCGCACGTCGACGTTGGGCAGGCCGGTCTCCCAGGTGATGGTGCGCTGGGCCTCGGCCGCCGCGTCCGCCTCGATCTCCTCCAGCAGCCGCTCCAGCTCTGCGGCGCGAGTTTCCGGATCTGGTTCGACCAGTTCCAGCACGCAATTGATGTTCTGTTCCACCGTCATGCCGCGGAAGATGCTGGTTTCCTGCGGCAAATAACCCAGGCCCAGGATCGCGCGGCGATACATCGGCAAATGGGTCACATCTGCGCCATCCATCAGGATGCGACCGGCATCGGGCCGCACCAGCCCCATGATCGAATAGAAACAGGTCGTCTTGCCCGCACCATTGGGGCCAAGCAGGCCCAGCACTTCGCCCTTGCCCACGGTCAGCGAAATATCGGTCAGCACGGCGCGCTTGTCATAGCTCTTGGCGATCGAGATGACTTCCAGCCCGCCATCCGGCAGCGGAGCGTTGGCGTCGATATGGCCCTGTTCGGGCGCTTGCGTCAGGGTCTGGGCTTCGTCCATTGCTGCTGCTTTAGCAGGCCGCGCGTGGCAGGAAACCCCCATTGGCTGCATATTGGCAGGATTCATGCATGTGGGCCCAGGCCCCCATCGACAGGATCAATATCGTTACCCGCCTTGCATCTTGCCTCCAGCTTTGGGATAATCCGACTCACATAATAATGGCTTGGGGGAAGAAGCCAGATGAACGATGCTCTGCCGCGGGAAGCGACGCACCAATCGGCACGTGACTGGCGCAAATCAGCCAGCGATCATGTGGCCTATGCCCTGCTGGTCTATACAGCATTGCAAATCTTCGTAACGGTGCACGCTTTGCGCCAGGGTGCTTCGGGGCTGATACCCTATCTGGCGTTGGCCATTCTGGTGATCGCCATCATCCCTTCCTGCCGCCGGTTCGAAAAGCGCTGGGACGGCTTGAGCGACGAGCAAGCCCTTGATCCGGCCTATGCCGGGGCTTTCCGCAGCGACATGATCCGGCTGTGGGCCATTGCCCTGGGCCTTCCCTTTGTCCTGACCGGGCTGTGCAAGCTGACCTTTGCCCTTATAGGCTAAAGTGTCCGCGCCGCTTGGGGGTCTAACCCTGGGCCTTATATCTTTCGATCGCTTCGACCACCACCTGGCGGGCTTCCTCACGGTCGCCCCAGCTGCCGATCCGCACCCATTTCTCGTCTTCAAGATCCTTGTAATGGGTGAAGAAGTGCTCGATCTGCTGGAAGATGATCGAGGGCAGGTCCTTGGTCTCCCCGACGTCGGAGTAATAGGGGAAAGTCGTGTCCACCGGCACGCAGATCAGCTTTTCGTCCCCGCCATGCTCATCTTCGAGGTTGAGCACACCAATCGGGCGCGCACGCACCACGCAGCCGGGAACGAAGGGACTGCGCGTGATGACCAAGGCATCCAGCGGATCGCCATCGGGGCTCAAGGTGTGGGGGACAAAGCCGTAATTCGCCGGATAGCGCATCGGCGTGTGCAGGATCCGGTCCACGAACAGCGCGCCCGATACCTTGTCGAATTCATATTTCACCGGCTCGCCGCCCAGCGGCACTTCGATGATCACGTTGAGGTCTTCAGGCGGGTTGCTGCCCACGGGGATCTTGCTGATGTCCATGTCTTGCTCTTTGCTCTTGCGCCGCCTCGCTCCCCCAAGCGAGCGGCTGGATCGATAATTCGCCGCCGCCTCTAGCGATGCAGATGCTGCGCCGCAATATAGTTGCGCTGGGTTGTGACGCAGGCTGGCTTTAGCGCGCAAATTCACGAACATGACGTTTGAGGCGTCCAAATGCCGGATCGATGTGCGACCTCTCCCGTTCCGTCGAAGGTGTCAAACCTCCATCGCCGCGATTTCCGGGTCGTGAAATGTTCCATTTCCCTCGAAATCGCTCTAAGCGCGCAGCCGAAACGAGGAATTGATGAGCAAGAACACTTCCGCCAAAACACCAAGCGCCATTCGCGGCACACAGGATATTTTCGGGCCCGATGCAGAGGCTTTCGCCTTCGTGGTCGAAACCTTTGAACGCGTGCGCAAGCTGTACCGTTTCCGCCGGGTGGAAATGCCGGTGTTCGAAAAGACCGAAGTGTTCAGCCGCGCGATTGGCGAGACGACCGATGTGGTGTCGAAAGAAATGTATTCGTTCGAGGATCGCGGCGGGGATTCGCTCACCCTGCGGCCCGAGTTCACTGCCGGGATCGCGCGCGCATATCTGACGAACGGCTGGCAACAGCACGCGCCGCTGAAAGTGGCGACGCACGGGCCGCTGTTCCGTTATGAGCGCCCGCAGAAGGGGCGCTATCGCCAGTTCCACCAGGTCGGCCTCGAGGCGTTCGGCATGGACGGCCCCGACATCGACGCCGAGGTGATCCTGGTCAGCCACCGCTTCTGGCAGCGGCTCGGGCTCGACGGGCGGGTGGAGCTGCAGCTGAACAGCCTCGGCGACGCCGCCGAGCGCGCGGCCTACCGCGCGCGGCTGGTCGAGTACTTCGCCGACCGGATCGATCTGCTCGACGAGGACAGCCGGCGCCGCCTCGACACCAACCCGCTGCGCATCCTCGACAGCAAGGACCTGCGCGACAAGGAGATCGTCCAGGACGCGCCCAGGCTCGGCGATTGCTTCAACGAGACGTCGCTCCGCTTCTACGAGCAGGTCCTGGAAGGTCTCGATGCCCGCGGCATCGCATATGAAAAGAATCCGAAGTTGGTGCGCGGGCTCGACTATTACAGCCATACCGCCTTCGAGTTCACGACGACGGCGCTCGGATCGCAGGGGGCGGTGCTGGCCGGCGGGCGCTAT
>JBNLDR010000156.1:0-2849 GCA_050304495.1 Altererythrobacter sp. | reverse complement strand
CCCTCGGCACCGGGCACAACCACTTCATCGAGCCATGTCTGGTGATCGGCCAGCGCCACCTCCAACGCGGCTTTGGCTGCATCATAGCGTGTGCGATCAAGCCCGCTTTCTACCACCTGCGGTTCGATCAATCCGTTGACAATCGCCATTATGCCAGCGTTCTGCTTGGCAACGGTCTCAGCATGGATTTTGGGAACGCGTGGCACATCAATCTGAGCGCGCGCTGTTTCAAGCAGCGATGGCAGCTTTTCCATCCGGCTGACGATATTTGGAAAGCGTTCCGAAAACGGGGCGTAATCGCGCGCCACCAATCCGTAGAGCGCATAGGAAGCCATGTCGTTGTAATATTGCGGGTTCCAGGCCCATTGCTGTTCTTGCACCTGCGACCAGCGACCATATTCGAGTGCATTCTTCAACAGCAGGTAATCGACCTGGTTGCTGCGGCTCATCTGGTCCTTGTCCAGCATTTCAAGCGCATTGAGCAGAACGCTGTCTATATGCTGGCTCAGCTCGCGTCCTGCTGCGGAAATATCGGGCAATTCGCTATCGTTGGAATGGTCGCCTATTTGCGTGCCGTAAATCGGGTTGAGCGCAGTCGCCGCCTCCAAATAACCATCGGCAATCTCTTCAAACGCGTCGTCCACCGACGCGGCGGCGACCGTTTCGGCAGCATTCTCGGGCTGTTCAGAAGCCAACAATGCATTCGAACTGACGGCAAGCGCGAGTGATGATGCGGCTAGCGCCAAAGAAACCAATTTCATGAGAGTCCCCTCTATCATTCGCGGAGAGTTAGCAGCCAAATTCCTGCCGGTCGATGCGCTAACCTAGCCACGTCGCGCCCGCGCAACCACCAGCGCCGCGCCCAGCAACGTCATGCCGAATATGTCGAGCGGGGCCAGCACCTCGCCAAATGCCAGATAGCCGGTCAACGCCGCCACGGCGGGCTGGGTCAGCAAAGCCAGCCCGATCACCAGCGGCTGAAAATGCCGCATGCTAAACACCAGCAGCCCCTGCCCAACGACCTGGCTGGAAATGGCGAGCATGACGATCGGCCTCCAGTCTGTCGGCCACACTGGTTCGTGCAGCAGAATGGCGGAAATAAGCAGGACCGGACAGGCAAACAGGCTCACCCAGACCAGCATGCTCCAATTGCCGACCGCCTGGCGCGCATCCTTGATGCTGACAAGATAGACCGCGTAAAACACCCCGGCCGTCAGGCTCAGTAAATCGCCCAGCATGGTCTGGAAGGATATCTCCAGGCTACGCCCCATCAGGATGACCGCTCCGGTCAATGCCAGCAGGATTGCGCCCCATTCGCTTGCCAACGGCAAGCGCCGCGCGATGAAAAATCCCCACAGCATGAACAATATGCTGCCGGAATTGGCGAAAAGTGTGGCGTTGCTGAGCCGGGTGTAGCCGATCCCGACATGCCATGAGGCAAGGTCCAGCGCGAAGGCAACGCCGCCCAGCCCGATCAGCAAGAGCGACCGGCGACCGATCCGTGTGACAGGCTGGTTCGCACCACGCGCGAACAATAGCAGGATCGGCAACGCCAGGAACAGCCGCCAGAAGCCAGCGCTGACCGGTCCGCTATCGGCAAGCCTGACGAGCCACGCCCCCAGCGCCAGCGAGGCATTGCCGACCAGCAGCGCCGTCAAGGGCAGCCAGCCGCGCGGAACCGCCCCCTGCGGCGTGGTTGATGTGCCCAAGTTCAAAGCCCTGCTGCCTTTCCGGCCTTGCGCCTGCGGCCTCGTTTCTCCAAATGCGGCCCAAACGCAATCGATTTCGAATGAGGACCTAACTATGCATGATTCGCTCTTCCAACCGATCTCTCTTGGCGCGATCGAGGCGAAGAACCGGATTTTCATGGCCCCTTTGACCCGCGGGCGTGCAGCCCAGCCGCAATTCGTCCCCAATGAGATGATGGCAACCTATTACCGCCAGCGCGCAAGTGCCGGACTGATCATCAGCGAGGCTACCGGGATCAGCGTGGAAGGGCTGGGCTGGCCCTCCGCACCGGGCATCTGGAGCGAAGAGCAGACCGAAGCGTGGAAGCCGGTGACCGAAGCGGTGCATGAAGCGGGTGGCACAATCGTGCTGCAGCTGTGGCATATGGGACGGCTGGTCCATCCCGATTTTCTGGGCGGCAATCTGCCGGTTTCGGCCAGCGCCACCACTGCGCCCGATCACGCTTATACACCGCAAGGCAAGAAGCCCTATGAAC
Organism: Altererythrobacter sp.; assembly: GCA_050304495.1. GTDB lineage: Bacteria > Pseudomonadota > Alphaproteobacteria > Sphingomonadales > Sphingomonadaceae > Erythrobacter. The sequence goes on along the minus strand of JBNLDR010000156.1, from coordinate 625 downwards.
CCTCGCGGCCGCTCGAAATCGGCGAGATTCCGCGGGTCGTTGAAGATTTCGCCAAAGCCACGGCAAACTCCAGACGCGCCGGCTTCGACGGAGTGCAATTGCATGCCGCGAACGGCTATCTGGTTGACCAGTTCCTGCGCGATGGCACCAACCTGCGCGATGACGATTACGGTGGCTCGCCCGAAAACCGCTGCCGCTTCATGCGCGAGGTGCTGGAGGGCATCATATCCGAATGGAGCGCAGACCGGGTCGGCATCCGCCTTTCGCCCAATGGCGAATCGCAAGGCTGCGATGACAGCAACCCCGAAGCGACTTTTGGCGCCGCAGCGCGCACCTGCCAGGAAATGGGCCTGGCCTTTGTCGAATTGCGCCAGCCGGGGCCGGACGGAACCTATGGGCGGACCGACGTGCCCAAGCAGAGCCCGCTGATCCGTTCGATCTACAAGGGTCCGCTGGTGCTCAACAGCGATTACACGGCAGAACAGGCAGAGGCCGATGTGGCGGCTTTGGAGCGGCTCGAGGCCATTCACGGTACGTCGACCGGACCGGGGCTTTCGTGTACCATGGACCATTCGGGGTAACCGGCGAATCTAATCATGCGGATCGGTATATTCAGCGACGTTCA
>JBNLDR010000155.1:0-2877 GCA_050304495.1 Altererythrobacter sp. | reverse complement strand
GGGACCACGCCCCCGATCGCGACCACGTCTTCCGGGCTGGTGCCCCAGGTCACTGTAGGCTCGACATTGGCGGCATCGATCGTCACACTCTTGTCGAAAATTGCGCCATCATCGGTCGCGAGCGAGCGCCACCATTCTACGGCAGCATCCCAATTCGTGCCCTTGGGCGCATAGGGGCGGCCCTTGAGATAGGCGAAGGTCGTGTCATCGGGCGCGATCAGGCCCGCGCGCGCGCCAGCCTCGATGCTCATATTGCAGACCGTCAGGCGTTCTTCCACGCTCATCGCTTCGAACACCGGCCCGCGATATTCGATCACATGGCCAGTGCCGCCCGCAGTGCCGACCACGCCGATAATGTGCAGGATCAAATCCTTGGCAGTGACGCCAGGGCCAAGCGCACCGGTTACGCGGACCTCCATCGTCTTCGATCGTTTGAGCAGCAGCGTCTGAGTTGCCAGCACATGTTCCACCTCGCTGGTACCGATTCCGAAAGCGAGCGCCCCCAGCCCGCCATGGCAGGAGGTGTGCGAATCCCCGCAAACGATGGTTGCGCCGGGCAGCGAGAAACCCTGTTCCGGCCCCACCACATGGACAATGCCCTGCTGAAGGGCGGTGGCATCGATATAGCGAATGCCGAATTCGGGCGCATTGCGCTCCAGCGCGGCGAGCTGCTGCGCGCTTTGCTGGTCCTTGATCGGCAGGCGATTGCCCTGGGCGTCGGTCCGCGCGGTGGTGGGCAAATTGTGATCGGGTACCGCCAGCGTCAGTTCGGGGCGGCGAACCTTGCGGCCGCTCACGCGCAGCGCCTCGAACGCCTGCGGGCTCGTCACCTCGTGGACAAGGTGGCGATCGATATAGATCAGGCTGGTGCCATCGTCATTGGTCTCGACGACATGGGCGTCCCAGATCTTTTCATAAAGGGTGCGGGGGCGATTGGTCATGGCGGAAACCTTACCCCGCCGCCTCGCCCGGACAAGATGGTAAAACTTGGTCCGGACAAAGCTTTTGGACCGCAATGCCGCGAGGCAAGTTTATTTATGTCCGGTCATTGTGCAGCAACAATTGCGCGTCTAACTGACATTTATGTCAGCAATTCCCTTCGCTTTTCCAATCAAAGTTCTGCCCGAAGACATCGATTTCATGGGGCATGTCAACAATGCGCGCTATCTCAACTGGGTTCAGGACGCGGTGTTGGCGCATTGGCGCAAGCTGGCCCCGGCGGAGGAAGTTGCGGCCAAGGCATGGGTGGCGCTGAAGCACGAGATTACCTATCGGCGGCCCGCATTTCTCGATGACGATGTGATGGCGCGAACCGTGCTGGAGCATTTCCAGGGCGCGCGGGCATTTTACCACACGGTGATCTCACGCGGTGAGGAAGTGCTGGCAGAAGTGAAGTCGAGCTGGTGCTGCATCGATGCCGAGACCCTGCGCCCGGCACGTATCGGAGAACATTTGCGGGCGTTGTTTTTTCCTGAGAAGTGAATAGCATACAGTTTGATTCATCTTGGATGCTTCTATGAAAATTCTGGCGATTGTTGTTGCGTTAAGCGTGATCGTGGCGTTGCCAGCGGCGCAAGCACAAGACGGGACTCACGAGGATCAATCCACACCAAAGATTACCAAGGAAGAGGCGGAGCAACTGCAGCTTGCGCTCGATCGAGGCCTCAAGCTCTACCAATATGATCAAGCAGCGTGGCACACGACAGACGCGTTGTTGGAGGAAATTGCCGATCCTGTCGGCGCTGGGATAAAGGGCTGGGTTATCGAACCGATTGAAGAAGGTTGGCGGGCAACCTTTTGGTCGGAGCGTGATGAAAAGCACCATGCCGTCTTCACTGCAATCTACGACGGCCGAAAGATTGTCTCACGAAAATATTTCAGGGAGTCCTTACCTCTTCTCTCAGAGGCTCAAGAGGCGCTGCTGGTTGCCCAAAGAGCCATCGAGGCGAGCGCAATCGCACGTTGTTCTGACATGCCTTTCAATCAGGTAGTTTTTCCAACTGGCCAGGAGAGCGGGGGCTATTTCGTTTATCTATTGGTCCCACAATCCAGATTGGATTCGGTGCATTTGGGCGGACACTACCGCTTCGAGGTGATTGACGGAAAGGTGGTCGATCAGCGCCAATTCACGAATTCCTGTCTCGAGTTGAGTTTTGCAAGTGAGGAGAGCAGCGAACGACCTGTAGCCCTTGGTATCACGCACCTACTTGATCCCGTTCCCACCGAAATTCATGTTTTTTCGGCATTTGTTGCCGGAGTACCCATCAACGTTATGACTTCGCAAAATCAGCACATTTGGGTTGCCGAAATCTCGGGCGGTCAGCCTCGAGTGAGACTGATCAAGTAGAGTCGGGCCTTTCTTAAGCCACCAATGCCTACTCGTTGCGGGTCCAGATCCAGCCCCCGGCCACCACCAGGATCGCGATCGAGATCAAGTAATAGGGATAACCCAGCGTCAGCGCGGTAAAGATCACGCCTGCGGCCATGGCAGTGACGGCGGCCAGCTTGGCCGGTCGCGCAATCGCGCGGCGTTCCTGCCAATCCCTAACCTGCGGGCCCCAGAACGGATGGTCGAGGATCTTCTTCTCAAGCCTGGGGCTGCTGCGGGCAAAGCAGAACACGGACACCAGCAGGAAGGGCACGGTGGGCATGATCGGCAGCACTGCGCCCAGCGCGCCGAGCCCGACAAACAGGATCCCGATGGCAAGATAGAGTGCGCGCATGGCGTCAGCCGGCGGCTATTCGTGAGGCATGTTCGCGCACCAGCGCGATCATATTGGGCACGCCCTGTGTGCGGTTGGAGGATAGCTGGTTCTTCAGGTCGAAGGGCGCAAGCGCTGCAGTCACGTCCATTGCGGCCACTTCGCTGGCGGGCCT
>JBNLDR010000154.1:0-3155 GCA_050304495.1 Altererythrobacter sp. | reverse complement strand
CATGGTCAACCGATTGGCTGAGACGCATCTTACGCTCACGACGATGGCGGTGATGAAGTCCACCTCGTGGTCGATCATCATCGGCAGGCTCACCACCATGATTGCGAACAGGAACAACGCGATGATCCCGCCAATCGCGCTGCCGACCGCCAGCATGGCAAGGCCGGTTGCGCTCATCAGCGTTTCGAGCGGTGCAGCCCCCAATGCCGATTGGCCCAGGAACACACCGAACACGGTGTGCGCCAGGATCACCCAGAATGAGAAGATCACGAAGGCGATCACGCCCATCACCGGCAGCTGCCCGTCTCCAGCCTTGACCGCGCCCAGCACTGGGGCCCAGCCCAGCGCCTCACCGACTTCGTGACGGCGGCTGATTTCATAGAGGCCAGCGGCAGCAAAAGGGGCGAGCAGCGGGTATCCCGCCGCAGCCGGGATCAGCCAGAAGAATTCACCGCGGCTGATCAGGAAATAGGCGAGGGCGAGCCCGCCGCTGACAAAGATCGCTGCAAAGAACAGGCCATATTTCGGGTAGGTGCGGAAATCCCGCCACCCTGCGCCAAGCGCGGCGAACAGGTCCCTGACCGTCAAATCAGTGGCGATTGTCGCCGGTCCTACGCGCACCGATGCAGCGGTTTGCATCGCATCCCCTCCAGCATTTCTCCCATTCGAGAGACTGCATCAAAGGGCGATGGCCTTCAAGTGCGATGAGAAATGCTGGCGCTATTCCCTCTTGAGCGCGCGCAGCGCATCGGCGAGCGGGCCGCTGGGTACATCGTCGCCGACAATACCGGCTTGCTTGCGCGCGGCATCGGCATTTGGCCCTTCGGCATAAGGATCGATCACCAGCCCAAGCGATTGCGCCACCGCTTCGCCCAGATCGAAACTTTCGCCCGCATATTCGATTTCGTCGCATTCGTCGGGTGACAGTTCGATCTCGATCTCATCGTCTTCGGACAGGGCGGCATCGATCGTACCTTCCTCAACAAAACGCAGCGCCAGCGGCTCTTCGATCGAAACCTCGAATTCCTCGCCCGAGATCGCGCAGTTCTGCACGATACGAGCCGACAGGGTGCCGGTTGCACGCACTGCCTTGCCATCCTGCTCCACCGAGACTTCTGCGTACAACCTATCGATGCGTGGAATGCCAAAGCGCCGGGCCAACGCAGCGCGTTCCGCCTCATTGGCTTCGATCACCAGCGCCGCTGCCGGCAACTGCCGGGCCCTGACCATACGGGAAAGCTCGGGTGTGCTCATGCGGCGATCTCCGCCTTGATCAGGTTCTCGTCCGTGGTCTCGCCCAGTCGCCGCGTGAGTTCGAGCATACGCTGCGCCATGCATTGCGCCGATCCGTTGTCAGTCAGGCTGACATTGCGGGTAACTGCAGCGGATAGGGACTCGACATCGCCGGATACCAGCGCTTCGCGATAGGCACCCAGCCGGCCGCCCAACAGACCCATCAATTTGCCCATGCGCTTGCCCACGACCACGTCATTGACCCCGAATTCGCGCAACTGGCCGTCCATATCCTCGACAAAGAATTCGGTCAGAAAGGCGCTTTGCGCGCGCATGTCGCTCGCTTCGAGCCGGATCATGACCGCAGACATGACCGCACAGATAACGTCGAACCGCCCGGTCACGCTATCGGCCACACCGCACCCGGCATACCACGCCGGATCGCGCGCCAGCTCTATCACGCGCAGCCACAACGGGCGCAGCGGCTCGCGCGGGTCAGGATTGTTTCCGAACAGCTTGGCAAGGAAAGACATGGCTTCAGATGCTCCGTCGCGGCGGCGTTCAGCCGCAATTCAATTCGCCCCTTCCAACCCGCTATTCGCAAGTGTGGCGATGCGCAGCGTTGCAAGCGGCGCGCCATCGCCTTAAGGCACTTGGCGCATATAGGATTGGTTGGGGCGCGGGCAATGCAAGTCTCGCCCCCGGATGAGATAAAGGTTGGGTATTCGATGACAGGCGCGAAGGCTTTCAGGATCGGACTGGTTGCCGCAGTGGGGCTTGGCCTGGTGGGCTGCACCTCTATCCGCGAATCGCGCGGCTATATCACCGATCCGCTGCTGACCGGTTCGGTTCAGCCGGGGATCGACAACCAGCGCTCGGTCGAAGGCATGCTGGGTCGTCCCAGCTTTGTCAGCCAATATGGCGAGCCGGTGTGGTATTATGTCTCTTCCTTCACCCATCAGAAGCCCTTCGTCCGTCCGCGGATCAAGGAACATTCGGTGATGGCGGTCCGGTTTGATGGCGCGGGCAATGTCGCCTCGGTCAATTTTTCAGGCATGGAAAGTGCCGTCTATCTGCGGCCGGATGGGGACAAGACCCCAACGCTGGGCCGCGATCGCAGCTTCCTGGAAGATCTGTTCGGGAATATCGGACAGGTTGGCGCACCAGGAGCAGGCGCGGGCGGTCCGGGCGGCTGACACCCCGTTCTTGACCCATGGGTGCGGCACCCCATATGCCGCCTTATGGATAATCGAAATGACAGCCACGGCCTGACCCAGTGGCATGGCACGACCATCATCGGCGTGAAACGCGGAGGCAAGACCGTGATCGCGGGCGATGGCCAGGTCTCCATGGGCAATACGGTGATGAAGCCCAATGCCCGCAAGGTCCGCCGGATCGGAGCGGGCGGCAAGGTGATTGCCGGTTTTGCCGGGGCGACCGCCGATGCCTTTACACTGTTCGAACGGCTGGAAAAGAAGCTGGAACAATATTCGGGGCAGCTGCTGCGCGCTGCGGTGGAACTGGCCAAGGATTGGCGCACCGACAAATACCTTCGCAATCTGGAAGCGCTGATGATCGTTGCCGATGCAGAGACCTTGCTGGTGCTGACCGGCAATGGTGACGTGCTGGAGCCCGAAGGCGGGATCACCGCGATCGGATCGGGCGGGAATTACGCCCTGGCGGCGGGCCGCGCGCTGGCTGATTACGAGGAAGACGCCGAAGTCATCGCGCGCAAGGCGATGCAGGTTGCCGCCGATATCTGCGTCTTCACCAATGGCAATGTCACGCTAGAGACAGTTTAGGTTCGACGATCAAATCCATGACAGAATCACTCACCCCCAAGGCGATCGTTGCCGCGCTCGACGAGCATATTATTGGCCAGAAGGACGCCAAGCGCGCGGTTGCCGTGGCGCTGCGCAATC
>JBNLDR010000153.1:0-3173 GCA_050304495.1 Altererythrobacter sp. | reverse complement strand
TTGCACGCCCAGCAGATTGTCGCGCGCCACGGCCGCAACAAGCCCGCCGCCGTGATCGGTCATGGCGGCGACGTCCTTCCCGCTTTCGGGCGCGAAGTGATAGGAGTGGAGGAAATAGGCCTCGCCATCCTCCAGCACCGGATGCCGCTTCGCATGCGGCATGATCGCGACATCGTTCCAGCCCATATGCGGAACCTTGATCGAAGGATCGCTCGGCTTGATCTCATGCACTTCGCCTTCGATCCAGCCGAGCCCCTTGGTCACGCCATGTTCCCGCCCGCTTGTGGCGAGCAATTGCATGCCCACGCAAATGCCGAGGAACGGCACGCCTTGCGCCACGACGCGATCCTCCAGCGCCTCGACCATGCCAGGTATCGCGCGCAGACCCTTGGCGCAGGCCTTGAAACTGCCGACGCCGGGCAGCACGATCCGTCTTGCTCCGCGCACCAGCTTGGGATCGGCGGTCACCGCAACATGGTGCGCGCCCGCCGCCATCAGCGCGTTATAGACCGAATGGAGATTGCCTGCGCCGTAATCAATCAGCGCCAGCGCTTCAGCCACCTAATTGCCCCTTCGTGCTGGGAATTGCCCCGCCCTTGCGCGGGTCTTGCTCAACCGCGGTACGCATCGCCCGGGCAAAGCCCTTGTAGATCGCCTCGCACACATGGTGGTTGTTGACACCGTAAAGCAGTTCGACATGCAGCGTAATGCCCGCCGCCTGCGCGATCGAATGGAACCAGTGCTCGATCAGCTCGGTATCCCATTCGCCCAGCTTTTCCTGGGTGAAACCGGCCTTCCACACCAAATAGGGCCGACCCGAGATATCGAGCGCAACCCGCGCCAGCGTTTCGTCCATCGGCGAATAGGCTGCGCCGTAACGCCCGATCCCGCCCTTGTCGCCCAGCGCATCGGAAATCGCCTGGCCCAGCGCGATCGCGCTGTCCTCTGTCGTGTGATGCTGGTCAACGCGCAGATCGCCATCGACCTTCATCGTCACATCGATCAGCGAATGGCGGCTGAACTGTTCCACCATATGATCGAGAAAGCCGATTCCGGTGGAAATGTCATATACGCCGCTGCCATCGAGGTTCACTTCCACCTCGATCGCGGTTTCCGCAGTCTTTCGCTCGATCCGGCCGGTACGCATGCTGCGCGCTATAAGCGCTTGGCGAGCGTGCGCAAGCATTGGTGCAATGCGATATTCTCCCCAGCGCTCAAGCGAATGTTGCTTGACCCACGCCGCGCCAAGCCCCAATTTTATAAGAATGAGCGACGAAACCCCTGACAGCCTCATCCCCTATGATGAGATCGTGCAAGAAGCACTGCGCGCCGTGGTGGGCCGGGTTTTGGGCGAAATCCAGGGCGGCGGCGGCGAATTGCCGGGCGCGCACCATTTCTACATCACCTTCAAGACAGAGGCACCGGGCGTGTCGATCCCGGCCCATCTGAAGGAACGTTTCCCTGACGAAATGACCATCGTCCTGCAGAACAAGTTCTGGGATCTGGATGTGGGCGAAGACGGGTTTTCGGTGGGCCTCAGCTTCAACCAGATTCCGGCCAAGCTATCGATCCCCTATGCCGCGATCACCGCATTCGTCGATCCGGCGGTCGATTTCGGGCTGCAATTCCAGGCCAAGGTCGCCGATTTGGCACCCGAGGGGCATGAGGATGCCGAAAATGACGAGCCCAACGGCGATGATACGCCAACCGGCGGCGATGATGGCTCCAATGTCGTGACGGTGGATTTCGGCCGCAAGAAATAGCGCACTACCCCTTGATTAACCGCCCTGCTTTGCGCCAACAGCGCACATGGCCGATCAAACCCAAAGCACAGGCGCGCAAGACCGCCGCGGATTGATGTTCATCCTCTCCTCGCCCTCGGGCGCGGGGAAAACCACGATTTCACGCATGCTGTTGATGGCGGATGACGAGATCAAGCTCTCGGTCTCTGCCACCACCCGCCCGCGCAGACCGGGCGAAGTGGACGGGGTGGACTATTTCTTTGTCAGCCAGACAGAATTCGAACGAATGGTCGATAATGACGATTTCTTCGAATGGGCGATCGTCTTCGGCAATCGTTACGGCACGCCCAAGAGCCATATTCGCAACGGCCTGAAAGAAGGGCAGGACTTCCTGTTCGATATCGATTGGCAGGGCACCCAGCAGCTCAAGCAACAGGCGCGCGAAGATGTGGTGTCGGTGTTCATCCTGCCGCCCAGCCTGGCCGAGTTGCGCCGCCGGCTAGAGGGCCGCGCGCAGGACAGCGCCGAAGTGATCGATGCGCGGATGGAGCGCGCGCGGGGCGAAATCAGCCACTGGGCCGAATATGACTATGTCGTGATCAATGACGATGTCGACGCATGCTTCTCCAAGGTCCGCGAAATCCTCCACGCCGAACGCATGAAGCGCAGCCGCCAGACCGGACTGGTCCCCTTTGTGCGGGGATTGATGGCATAGGTTTGGGGTTGAGACAGAAATGTCTGCTAACGACCCAATTGCGGACATCGGCTCGGTCAGCCAACCTCCAGCGGAGTTGGAAAATGCCGGAACGTGAACATTGAAATGGTTGCGGAGATATCACGCGGACCTGCTCGCTAAGATTTACGAGGGTTCGCTCTATGGCGGTGCCGACAAGCTGGACGCGCTTTGGCCCACGTTTGTTGGCGGCGCTATATTCGCCATCATCGACATCAGCTTACGACTGGTGGACCCATCTCGCCTCATACTGCTCGCGATCTTTGTCGCACCCGGCTGTCTATGGGCAGTCTATGTCCTGTTTCACGAGGTGAGGTCCTTTCCCCAAAGGCTACGGCGGCACAGAGGAACGTTGGAGAGTGAACGAGACGAATGACCGCTTCCCACCCCAAAAGCCGACCATCATTGTGTCATTGGCATCGCCTATGAGCGGTCTGTCAGCTTAGTCCTAGTTGCAGCCAAAAGCAGACCGGCTGTTCACGACCCAATTGCAGACATTGGATATATGGCTATTCTCTTGAAGTGCTTTCGAGAGTAATTGCCTTGTTGTGGCCCAGGCATCGTCAGGGTAATTCGCTGCGAATGGTTGCGGCTGGTCTGCTCACAATAACGGGAGTGTGGGCATTCCCTCCGAAGCATGTCACAGAGTTTATCTGGATAGGGCTTTCAATAGCTTCGGCGATCTACCTGTACAGCCT
>JBNLDR010000152.1:0-3190 GCA_050304495.1 Altererythrobacter sp. | reverse complement strand
TGGCGGCATGGCGTGCAAATTCGTTCTCTGATTGTCCGTGCCAGTCCGTTTCTTCGTAGCTGCTGCGTCGGTCGCCAACGCTTGACTGGGTGCGGCCTGGAGTATCCGTCCCATGTTCGCGCGTCGGAATGTTTTCATTTTCCTCGTGCGAGAGGATTTCCAGTACTGCGTATTTCTCATCCCCCTCGTTGCGAAAAAGGAGCATCTTGGCTCCATCGGCCACCATAACCAGTGTGCCATGTTCAACCTTCATGAGCTTTCTCCCCAAGCTGCGTCGGGCCTCACCCGATCAACGATTCCAGCCGCGACACGGTCTGAATTCTAACAGAGTCTGAGGCTTTAGTAACGCGGCTTGGTGTATTGGCTTCTGGCCGCCCACAAGGCTTGCGGTTTGACCATTGTCGGGTGCGAGCCAAAAAGAAGCCGGCTGAACACAAGAGTCGGCTCCGAAAAACAGGTGCTTCCTTTGCAGGTTCACCTAGACCGATTCTATCGAAAAGGTGGTGAGCCCTGCTGGGCTCGAACCAGCGACCTACTGATTAAAAGTCAGTTGCTCTACCGACTGAGCTAAGGGCCCACATTGCCGTGGAGGTTGGCTTGCATCGCACAAGCCTGTCGGCGCGGAGGCTCACCTAGGGACGGGGCGCGGCCGGGTCAAGCGTGCATGCAATTGCCGTGCGGTCAAGCCGGTGACAGGATCGCGCCAGCCGCCCGCGATGGCGCGCATCGGACCCAGCACAAAGCCGCGTCTGCGGAACTCTGGATGCGGGATAACCAGCCCCGGCGAACGCCAGATCGCTCCATCCCATAGCACCAGGTCGAGATCGAGCACACGGTCACCCCAGCGCCGACCGCGTTTGCGCCCGTATTCCCGCTCCATCCATTTGAGCGCCGCGAGCATGGCTTCGGGATCGAGCTCGCTCTCCACGACCGCAACCGCATTGGCAAACCGCCGCTGCGCCGGGCCGATGGGCGCGCTGTCAATCACATCCGATCGCGCCGTTACCGTGCCGAGCGCGGCCAGCTCTTCCAATGCTGCGCCGACAATGGCGCGCGGCGCGCCATAGCCCGCATGGCGCCTGTTCGAACCAAGCGCGACCAGATAGCGGCTGCTCAAATATCCTCGCAAATGCGCCCGTAAAGCTGCGGCCTGCGATCGCGGAAAAAGCCCATGCCCGCACGGTGCCTTGCGGCCTGGTCAAGGTTGAGCCGTATCACCAGCGCACCGCTTTCCTCTGCGCCAAATTCCGCGACAATATCGCCCCATTCATCGGTGATGAAGCTGTGGCCGTAAAAGGCCTGACCGCTGCCGGTTTCCGCTTCCACCCCGATCCTGTTGGCGGCGACCACCGGCATGCAGTTCGACACGGCATGGCCCTGCATCGCGCGGCGCCACATGCGTGATGTGTCGAGCTCGGCATCATAGGGTTCCGACCCGATGGCGGTGGGATAGAACAGCACTTCTGCACCCATCAGCGCCATCACCCGCGCGCATTCGGGATAACATTGGTCCCAGCAGATCCCGACCCCGATCTTTGCCCCGAAGGCGTTCCACACCTTGAACCCGTCATTGCCGGGACGAAAATAGTACTTTTCCTCATAGCCCGGCCCATCGGGAATGTGGCTCTTGCGATAGGTACCCTGGATCTCGCCATCAGGATCGATCCACGCCAGCGTGTTGTAATAGTGATGCCCGTCGCGCTCGAAGAAGCTGGTCGGGATCGCCACTTTTAGCTTCGCCGCGAGCCTACGCATCGCAATAACAGAGGGGTGTTCCAGAGTCGGCCGCGCCAGCGCAAACAGCGCTTCCTCCTCGGTCTTGCAGAAATAGGGGCCGGAAAACAGCTCAGGCGGCAGCACCACCTGCGCGCCTTCGCCCGCGGCCTGCTCCACCAGCGAAGCGACGGCGGCGATATTCTCCTGCTCGTCCGCGCTACCCAGCGCAAGCTGCAATGCGGCGACGGTGATCTCTCTCATGCCGCCCTTAGCCCTATGGCCGCTTCTTGAACAGCAGCGTCATGCGGTCGCTTTCGCCGATCGCCTTGAGCGCTTCATCGCGCGAAGCCCAGTCAGGTGGCAGCTGCCACACGCCGCCCTCATGATTGGCCGGATCGGCCGGATTCGCGTTGATCTCGCTGGTTGCAACAAGCTCAAATCCATGTGCCTCCACCAGCTTGATAACATCATCCTGCCGCATGTAGCCATTGCTGCCATCGGCATAGGAATGGGGTGCATCAACGCGCGCACGATGCTGGACAATCCCCAGCATGCCATCATCTTTCAGCAGTCTGCGCAGCTTTCCCAGTTCTTCACTCGCCACATTCCGGCGATAGATGTTGTGCAGCATGCGGAAGATCACCACCCGGTCTGCCGTGCCATAAAGCTCGTCCGGGATGTATTCGGTATTGATTGCGGTGATCTCTGCCCCGCCCGTGATTTCCTCGCGGATCATGCGCGGGAACCGTTCGGGGAACACGCGCTGGCGATGGCGGCTCTCAGCCGATGAGCCGGGAATTTCACGCGCCGCGCCAACATATCTGCCCTGCTCGCCCAGATAGGGGACCAGGATTCGGGAATACCAGCCGGGTGCGGGGAAATAATCGACCACGGTCATGCCAGGCTCGATACGGAAAAAGCGGATGGTTTCTGCCGGGTGGCGATACTGGTCACGCGCGGCATCGTCAGCCCGCACCGGATCACCAATCGCGCGGGCCAGCGCCTGTTCCGGACCGGACTGTAACTGTTCGCTGCCCTCGCGCGAATATGCGGCTGTGGCAAATGTGCTGGCGGCAACCACCGCTAGCAGCACAAGGTTCAATTTCTTCATTGGCAACTCCCCGGATTCCAGTGACATGGTAGAGAACCAAGTCGCATTGGCAATTCCGCGATTCGCGCCGCTGAAGTTACAAGATTGGAGATTGAGATGAGCGAGTTCCAGCAGGCAATCGTCGCAGGCGGATGCTTCTGGTGCACCGAAGCGGTGTTCCGCGACGTGGTGGGCGTAAGCAAGGTTGAAAGCGGCTATATCGGCGGCACCACCGCGCATCCGACCTATAAGGAGGTGTGCAGCGGCACGACCGGCCATGCCGAAGCGATCCGGGTGAGTTTCGATCCAAACACGATCTCGCTCGGCGATGTGCTCGACGTGTTCATGGGCACGCATGACCCGACGCAGCTTAACCGCCAGGGC
>JBNLDR010000151.1:0-3191 GCA_050304495.1 Altererythrobacter sp. | reverse complement strand
CAGGCCTCCAGCCAGAAGGCGATCAGCATTTCGCGTGCCTTGCGGGTCAGCGTCTGCTTGGGCGTAAGGAATGTGAATTTGGCGAGTTGCTGGGTGATGGTGCTGCCGCCCTGGGTGGGCCCACCGGTCATGTTGGACCAGGCTGCGCGCGCCAACCCACGCGGATCGACCCCCCAATGATCGTAGAAGCGCCGGTCCTCCACCGCCAGGAATGCGCCAACCACATGCGGCGGCAGCTTGGCAACCTCGACCGGGGCTTCAACCTCCGCCCCACTGCGGGCAATCGGCGTACCATCCGATGCCAGCAGGGTAATCTGTGGCGGGGCAATCGGCTCGAGCGATTTGGAAAGCGGTGCGGTGATCGCCAGCCACGCCACGATTAGGAGAAACAGTCCCAGCAGAGCAGCGATGATCCGCACCGCCCACCAGCGCTTGCGTCGTCCTTGCCAGTATTCCTTGCGCCACCAGCTCTGCCACTTGCGCGTGATCTGGGCGACACGGCGATCGATCAGGCTGATTCGCTCGTCCCAATCGTCATAGGCGGGCCCGATCCGGTGACGACGCATGGGCGCATCGTCATCCTCGTCCCATGCGGAACCAAGGCTTTGGGCAGTCTGTGCGCGACGCCGAAAAGGATTTAGCCAGGCGAACATCTTTGCTGTGTTATCCAATTAACACAGTATTGGCGAGAGCTTTATCGCAGCTGAACCGGGCGTGGGATCGCTCTATGGAGCCTTCTTCGCCGCGCCTTCGGGCAGATCTTCGCCAAATACGCGCTGGTAGTACTCGGCCACCAGCACCCGCTCTGCCTCATCGCATTTGTTGAGGAAGCTGAGGCGGAAAGCAAAGCCCACATTGTTGAAGATTTCGGCATTCTGCGCCCAGGTCATCACCGTACGCGGGCTCATCACGGTCGAAATGTCGCCATTCATGAAGCCCTGCCGGGTCAGGTCCGCCACCTTGACCATATTGGCGATGGTTGCGTCATCTGTTTCGGGGCTCTTGGTCTTGACTATCTGGGCCTCGACATCCTGCGCCAGATAATTGAGCGCAACCACGATGTTCCAACGGTCCATCTGTGCCTGGTTGATCGCCTGCGTGCCGTGATAAAGCCCGCTGGTATCGCCCAGCCCCACGGTGTTGGTGGTGGCGAACAGGCGGAAATATTTGTTCGGCGTGATCACCTTGTTCTGGTCAAGCAGGGTCAGCCGGCCTTCGGTTTCCAGCACGCGCTGGATCACGAACATCACGTCCGGGCGGCCGGCATCATATTCGTCAAAAGTCAGCGCCACCGGGTGCTGCAATGCCCAAGGCAGGATACCTTCCTTGAATTCCGTCACCTGCAATCCGTCACGCAACACAATCGCGTCGCGACCGACCAGGTCGATACGGCTGATATGGGCATCGAGGTTGACCCGCACGCTGGGCCATTTGAGGCGCGCGGCGACCTGTTCGATATGGGTCGATTTGCCGGTGCCGTGATAGCCTTGCACCATGACCCGGCGATTATGCGCAAACCCGGCCAGGATGGCGAGCGTCGTGTCCGGATCGAACACATATTCCTTGTCCACATCGGGCACACGATCATCGGACAGACTGAAGGCGGGAACCTGCCAGTCAATATCGATCCCGAACGTGTCACGCACGTCGATTGTGGTATCAGGCTCTGCGAAAAGCGTCTTTTCCGCGCCGAGCATTCCAGTTTCAATAAAGCTACCCATCGTGCGCAACGACTAGACGGCTGATGCACAGGCTGCAAGACGTCTGCGCGCAAGATTTTCAATGCCGCCCGCCATGTCAGATTGCTGCCGGGACACCGCGCTGGGTATTTGGGCCGAGTTACCCCCTGCAGGTCAGGCGAAAGCTGTGCTCTTCTTCAGTAATTGATAGGCTTCGACGACACTGGTCAGCCGTTTCTCATATTTGCGATCGCCGCCATTGCGATCGGGGTGATAGCGCCGCACCAATTCCGAATATCGCCGCCGCAAGCCGGTGCGATCAGTCTCAAGCCCCAACCCCATTACGTCGAGGGCGAGCACCTCTTCGCGACTGAAGCGGCCTTGCGTCACGACCTTCGCTTCGCGTTGGGCGCGCGACTTGATTCCATTGGCCCGCGCCGAAATCGCATCGAGCGGATCATCGAAATCGGCCCAGCGCGGTGCGTCGTGGATCCCGGCAGTGGGGCGGAAGGCATGGCTTTCGGTCCGCCAACCCGCAGCCGGCGATTGCGCGCTATAGATTTCCTCTGCGCTCATCCCTTCAAACCAGTCATATCCCGCATTGAATTCGCGGATATGCTCGAGGCACAGCCAGCGATAGTCGCCCGGCCCGTCAAACCCGTTGGGGCGCGAACCGGGCGCGCGAAATTCACCCGGCTCGTTGCAGGCGGGATGTTCGCACAGCTGCTCGCTGTCTTCGTATCGTCCATGGAATCTGGAATGGGTCACGATCAAAGGATGGGCATGGACTTTGCGAAAGTGAACCCCCAAATCGGCAACATGACCGGAACAATCGCACAGGAAATCGAACAGCTGCTGCAGGCAGCGCTTTCCCCCACACGTCTCGAAGTGATCAATGACAGCGCGCGCCACCATGGCCATGCGGGCGACGATGGCAGCGGCGAATCCCATTTCACCGTGGTGGTGGAGGCACAGGCCTTTGCCGGCGTGAACCGGCTGCAGCGGCAACGCTTGGTGCTGTCCGCGCTGGGCGATATACCGGGGCAACGTGTACACGCGCTGGCGATCAGGGCGATGGCACCAGGGGAGTGATATGACAGGACAAACAGTCTGGATAACGGGCGCATCAAGCGGGATCGGCGCGGCACTGGCGCGCGAATGGGCCAGCCGGGGCGCGGCGGTGATCCTGTCAGGGCGCGATGAAGCACGGTTGGCTGAAGTGGCCGCGGATTGCGGTGAAGCGCTGGTCCTGCCCTTCGATGTGCGAGACGAAGCGGCGCTGGCCGGAGCGACGGCGGAGGCGCTGGCGGCGGCCTTCGCCGAGTTCGACGCCGACGCCTCGGCCAGCGTCGCGGTCTTCTTTGGCGAGCACGGCACCTTCTGCGCGGGCGCGGATCTGAAGGCGATCGCCGAGGGACGTCCGAACCGCGTCGCGCCCGACGGCGACGGGCCGATGGGGCCCTCGAGGATGCTGCTCGACAAGCCCGTGATCGCCGCGATCGAAGGCCACGC
>JBNLDR010000150.1:0-3210 GCA_050304495.1 Altererythrobacter sp. | reverse complement strand
CAGAGGTCTATCCCGGCCCCTGCATCACCGGCATCATCGACATGCGCGACACGGCCGATCCGGCCAAGGGGCGGGTGATCGAAGAGGGCGTCGTTCCCGGCATCCTCGCCGCCTGTCTGGGCCCGGCATTCTTCTTCGGAGAGGCGCTGGCCGATGGTTTTACCCGCTTCGGATTTGATCAGGTTAAGCCGCGCCTGCTTGATGCCAAGGCGATGGGCGAAGCGGTGCAGACCGATCCCGCGAGCATAGCGGACTGGGCCTATAAGGGGCAAATGGCGCGTACCCAGACCTATCTGGTGATGAGCGTTGACGATTCAGGGGGGGCGCTCGCGCTGGAGGATGACCGGATCGCCATTCACTGGCCCA
The DNA here is from genome assembly GCA_050304495.1 of Altererythrobacter sp. Taxonomy (GTDB): domain Bacteria; phylum Pseudomonadota; class Alphaproteobacteria; order Sphingomonadales; family Sphingomonadaceae; genus Erythrobacter. The sequence continues at coordinate 2,844 of JBNLDR010000150.1, read as the reverse complement.
AGGTGGGCGAACAGCGAACCTTCCGCCGCGATGACGACAGCATGCACGAGGCGGCGGACGCGATCGAGGCGCAATATTTCTCTGACCCGCTATGGTCTGACCAGATGGGCCGCAAACTTCTGACGGTGCATCCGATCGGCGGCTGCGGCATGGCTGATGATGCCGCATCGGGGGTGGTCGATGACAGCTGCCGCGTCTTTGCAGGCACGAGCGGCACCGAAGTCCATCCGGGCCTCTATGTCTGCGATGGCGCCGCGCTTCCCGGCGCGGTTGGCGTCAATCCGCTACTGACGATCACGGCCGTGGCTGAACGTGCGGTGGAAAAGCTGGCGCAGCGCGAAGGCTGGACGATCGACTACACTCTGGGCGAGGAAACTCCCTTGCCGCAAGATCCGGTTGGCGAGGATGAAGAAGAGGCAGTGGCCGAACCACAAACCATTCCGCATGGCGACCATCTGAAATTGTCCGTCGCCAAATGGGTTGGCGGGCATGCCATCGGGCATATCGCGGACGCCGTCATCCACGCAGCGAAGCAGTTCGAAGGCGGCGCGATTGAAGAGGGTGCAGCCGCAATCCGCAAGCTGGTGAAAGAACATCCTGAGGCGATGAGCCCCGGCCTCTCCTTTACCGAAACCATGGCTGGCCATGTCAGCGCCACCGGCTGCCACCACCGGCCCTGCGGCCATGCCGAACGCATCCGCGACGATTACGCCAACGGTGCTGCCTGGGGACAGGCAGAGGGTAGCACGTGCAGCTTCCGCCTGACCGTCGCCACGGACAACCTCCACCGCATGATCGACGATCCGCAGCACCGCGCACGCATCACTGGCGAAGTCAGCATTGGCGCCGTCTCGCCTGATCCGCTGCCGGTTCGCGAAGGCACTTTCCGCCTGCTGATCGCCGATCCGGACCGGGCAGAGAGCTGGAAGATGTTGTATGACATGGTGCTGGACGGGCCCGATGGCCCGATCCATTTCCATGGCTTCAAGACGCTGGAACAGCGCGGCAAATCCGATCCCTGGACCGATCTGACTACTCTGTTCGTCACCTTGCGCCATGGCGAGGACGAGAGCGGCGCGCTGATCGGGCGCGGCGTGCTGAAGCTGGGGATAGAGGCGTTCATGCACCAGCTGAACACCATCGCCGTGCACGATGCGGACACGCTGGTGGGCCATATCGTCAACCTCATCCCGCGTGCACGCAAGGCGATCGAAACCTATTTCGTTGCCAAGTTTGCGGGCTTCTTCGCGATGACGGTATTCCGCGCCTATGGCGGAATGCTGGCCACGCTGAACGATTTTTCGGGCAAGGAAGCGGCAAGCTTGCGCCTGCGCGATTTGCGCCTGCCGCCGCCCGAACGATATGTCGTTCCAACCGGTGACGGAGTGAATGTGGGCCTCACCCGCTATCGCGGCGGGGCACGCGGCCCGTTGGTGCTGGCGCCGGGTTTCTCCGTCCGGGCATCGAGCTTTGCCACTCCCACCGTGGATGAGAACCTGACCGAGAGCCTGGTTGCGCAAGGGTATGACGTGTGGTTGTTCGATTATCGCGCCAGCGCGGATTCTGGCAATGATACCGATCACCCGCCGGAATTCACCATCGACGATATCGCTCGTTACGATTGGCCTGCGGCGGTTTCGAAAATCCGTTCTGTCACCGGTGCTGACAGCGTCCAGGCGCTGGCGCATTGCGTTGGCTCAATGAGCCTCTTGATGGGCATTGGCGCTGGCTGGGTCACGCATGTCCGCTCGCTGATCAGTTCGCAGCTCACTCTCCATCCGGTGACCGATTGGCTCAACTACATGAAAGCCGACCTTGGTGTGGCGGACATGCTTGGCCAGGTTTCCCTGTTGGACGGGCATATCGACTTTGTGAGCCAGGGTACCGAAAGCGACTACGAAATCGATGCCATCGCCTATCAGATCCCCGTTCCCGAAGGCCAGGCCTGCAAGAACCCGACCTGCCGCCGTGTATTCGGCGTCTTCGGCCCCAGCTGGGACCATCGCCAATTGGGCCATGACACGCATCTGGCGCTGGGCAGCATGTTCAGCCGCGTCTCGCTTTCGCCCTTCAAACAGCTTGGGGCGATCATGCACAAGGGGCTGGCGGTCGATGCCGATGGCAAACCGGTCTATACCGATGATGACGCCGCGCGCCGCCTGGCCCTGCCGATCACCTTCCTGTCAGGGGCGACCAACCAGATCTTCTATCCCGAAAGCGGGCAACGCACGCGCGTGTGGCTGTCGCAGCACAATGGCAGTTCGCTATACCGGCAGCGGATCATTCCCGATTATGGCCATATGGACCTGTTCATTGGCCGCAATGCGCGCCGTGACGTGACGCCGTGCATCCTGGAAGAGCTGGAACGGCTCGATCGACTTGCCAGCAGCGATGCGAGTCAGGCCGATAGCCCGGCCATGTCAGCATAACCGGGACCACCTGCCCGGAGCGGGAGTGCGCCTGCCCTCCCGTTCAAAAGGCAATGGCCCCTTGGTGGCCCAGCGTCATGCGGGCCTGAGCCTGTCCCGCAGCCACGCATTGTTCGATAGCCCTGCCTTTCAGCATGGCATCGAGGAAGCCGCCGTTGAAGGCATCGCCCGCACCGCTTGAATCCACAACCTCCACCCGCTCGGCTGGGAAAAGGCGTGCCCGTAGATCGGTGGAGGTCGCGAGCACGCAACCCTTCTCCGCTGCCTTGACCGCCACCAGCCCGCCGATGGTGACCGCGTAGGGCGGGTATCCCTCCCACTCCAGATTGTCGGTGAGACCGAGCGCCTCGTCTCCTGGATAGACATCGTAGAAATACTCTGATTCGACATCGCCGTTGTAGGTCTCGGTCAGAAG
>JBNLDR010000149.1:0-3248 GCA_050304495.1 Altererythrobacter sp. | reverse complement strand
GAACGGGCTATCGGCTGCGCTGAGCAGCGGTTCGCCTTCGACATGCGCAGCGCCTGACCGGTCCACCGCCGCCTGCCACGGATCGACCTCGCTGCCGCGATCGATCAGCGTCGCGCTGGTGAGCATGACCCCGTGCGAGGGTTCGAGCACGATCTTGGCGAAAGGCTTCATCGGATCGAGCCAATGGCGATGGATCCCGATATCGAATTCGCGCGCATCGCTGCGATCGACTGCCAGCCAATCGACAAATTCGGGATCGCCCAGATTATCGCCATCCTGCCCGCCCAGCCGGTCGAGCAGCGCCTCCCACGCGGCGACGAGATCGACCCGCCAGCCGAGCGAATGGCGTGCACCCTCGATCCGCGCGCGGCCTTGCGCATCGAGCCAGTCGGGCGCATCCGCCAGCAAAGCCTCCAGCCTTGTGCCCAGCTTCATCAGCGGACGGCGGATCGCGGTGAGCGCCTGTGCGGCTTCGCCCGCCGCCTCAATCAATTCGCCGGGCAGGCCCGAAGCTTCGGTCTCGATCCCGTATCCGGCCTCCTGCCCGCCACTTTCGTCGCGCGCATAGGTGGCGGAACGAACCGCCGCGAGCAGCGCTTCGACCGGGCCGGAAGGCTCGCCATCGTGCAGTCGTTGCAGCCAGCCGTCAGCGGGCAGGGCATGTGCCGCTTCCACCGCATCTTCCACCGCCATCCCGCTTTCATCGTCATAGCTCGCGACATCGGCCAGCCGTGCGGCCAGCCCCCGCCGCCGCCCGCGATTGCCACGTTCGGGGCCCACGATCCAGCGGCGCAATTCGATCGCCTCCTGCCCGGTCAGCGCAGCGGCGAAGGTCGAATCCGCCGCTTCGAACACATGGTGCCCCTCGTCAAAAATGATCCGGGTCGGACGCTGGGCATGATCCCTCCCGCGCGCGGCATTGACCATCACCAGCGCATGGTTGGCGATCACCAGATCTGCCTGCGCGCTGGAACGGGCGGCGCGTTCGATAAAGCACTTCCGGTAATGCGGGCACCCGGCATAGACGCATTCGCCGCGCTGATCGGTCAGCGCCGCGATCCCGCGCTTGCGGAACAGCGTGCCCAGCCAGCCCGGCAAGTCACCGCCCACCATGTCGCCATCCTGCGTATAGGCGGCCCAGCGCGCCACCAAATGGGCCAGGATTGCGGGGCGTCCGGCAAAGCCGCCTTGCAGCGCATCTTCGAGATTGAGCAGGCACAGGTAGTTCTCGCGCCCCTTGCGCACCACCACGGGCGGCGATCCGTCCGGCCGCTCGGCAGGCCAGGCGCGGCGGCTTTCCTGCCGCAGCTGGCGCTGCAAGTTCTTGGTAAAGGTTGATACCCAGACTGTCCCTTGCGAGGCATTGGCCCACAGCGATGCCGGGGCGAGATAGCCCAAGGTCTTGCCGATCCCGGTGCCGGCCTGCGCCAACAGCAAATGCGGCACGCCGCGTTTGTCCCGCGGGGCAAAGACCTGCGCCGCATCCTGGGCATAGGCGCGCTGCCCTTCGCGCCGTTCAGCATTGCTGCCGGTCAGCTGGTCAAGCTGGCCCAGCACGGCATCGGGCGAAAGCGTGACCTGTGATGGGGCGGGGCGCTCTGCCGCTTCCTCCCATTCGGGCAGGCGGGAGAACAGCCATTTCTCGGCCCGCTCAGGCTTGGCGATATGGGGAGACAGCACATTGGCCCAGGGCCAGCGCAGCCGCACCAGCGATTGCAGCGCGCTCCACGCGCCCTCTCGTTCGGGCCAATCCTCGCTCTCGCAGGTCGCGATCAACGCGCCCGCCGCTTCCTGCAGAAAACGCGGCACATGCTCGTCGCCCTGCGGTTCTTCCAGCCCCAGCGCCTGCGCCAGCCCGCGCGGGGTCGGCACGCAGAAGCGCGCCGGATGGATGAAGGCGAACAGTTCCAGCAGGTCCAGCCCGGACAAATCGGGATAACCCAGCCGCGATGCCACCAATTGGGCGTTGAGAAGCAACACCGGCGTATCCGCCGCCGCCATGATCGCATCCCCCTTTGAAACGCCGCCGGTCTGGCCGTTGGCGGGGCACAGCCAGGTTCCGCCATGGCTGGCGTGGAGCGCGGGGAGGGGGAGTGCTTGGCTCACGCCCTATCGATAGAACGCATATGGAACATAGAGCAAGCGGTTGACCGCCACGTCTGTGCAGTCCAACGCAATTTCCTGTCGAATTTTAAGTCCGGGACGCCCCATGATCGAGAAAACCTACCTCACCGCAGACCGCCTGCTTGAAGACAGCTTTCGATTGGCGAACCAGATCGTCGAATCCGGTTTCCGGCCCAGCCACATCGTCGGCATCTGGCGCGGCGGTGCACCAGTAGGGATCGCGGTGCAGGAATTGCTCGACTATCACGGGATCGAATCCGATCACATCGCGATCCGCACTTCCAGCTACACCGGGATCGACGAACAGCGCGAAGTACGGGTCTATGCGCTGGGCTATCTGATCGACACGCTCAATCCCGAAGATCACCTGCTGGTGATCGACGATGTGTTCGATTCAGGCCGGTCGATCGAGGCTTTCCTGGCTGAGCTGGCGCAAAGGTGCCGTCACAACATGCCGCGCACGGTCAAGATCGCCACGGTCTATTACAAGCCCAGCCGCAATTGCACCCAGCTGAAGCCGGACTTCTATGTTCATGAAACCGAAGACTGGTTGGTCTTCCCGCATGAAATCTGCGGCCTGACGCGCGAGGAAATCCGCGATCACAAACCCTGTGCGGGTCTGATCCTGGGCAAGGGCTAGAACCGCATCGCCATGGTCAGCCCGCCGCCCTTGTGTTCGGACCAGGGGAAGACCTGCACATTCTCGTTCTGCTTGCTGGTAATCAGCAGCCCCGTCACCTCGCCCAATGCGGCGCCTACCAGCACGTCGTACCAATGGTGCTTGTCTGCCTGAACGCGGGCGACGCCGACGAATGCAGCCGCAGCATGGGCGGGCAGGCCGATCTTCCAGCCATAGCGATTTTGCAGCGTCGCGGCTGCCGAAAAGCTTATTGCGGTGTGGCCTGAAGGAAAGCTCTTGTTGTCAGAGCCGTCCGGGCGAGTTTCGGGAAAGGCTTCCTTGAGGAGATAGGATGCACCCCCTGCGGCAACCATCGACAGGCCCGCCTGGACCGCGCCATCGCCATGCTCAACATGAATTCACCGGGCCAGCCGGAATATGACCTCGCTTTGCCGATCGTAGAGATGCTGGCGGCGGGCAACCGGGAAGGTGCCATCGTTCGATT
>JBNLDR010000148.1:0-3346 GCA_050304495.1 Altererythrobacter sp. | reverse complement strand
CGTCTTGGCGCGCAGATTGATGGTAAACTGGCGCAGCTTGGCGGAAACCTAGGCGCTTCGCCTGCACAAAACCTGGTCTTTGCGGCATTGCTGCTGGCGGATGAGCTGGACGAGACGCGCAATGGCACCGGGAAATCATCGGCGGATCTCGCGCTTGTTGGAGAGCTTGAGCAGAGCAAGCGCAGCATAGAGCAGCTCAAGCTGGAGCTGGAGGCACTGCGTACCGAACACGATGAGGCCGTGCGCGAGCTGGCGACAGCGAAGCAGGCGGGCACGCAAGAACCGGTTGGCAATAGTGCCGACGAATTCGCCGATCTTGCGGAAAAGCTGGCTGATCGTTTGGAAGCCTGCGCAACAAGACTTGAGGCGGCGGGCGACGCACCCTAAATAGAGCACGGCGGGACTGCCCGGCACGAGCCGTTTGAATATCCCTGAGGCTATAAGCAATCCACGGGAGCCGTCCCTGCTCTGGAACACGGGTTCGTCCTGGGAACCGGGGCAAACGGCGCCCACCTGACGTTTACGCGTCAGAGGATTTCTCGAGCTACCGACCCATGGTGGTTCCGCTACTGAATTTTGAAGTGTCAAATAAAGATCCGTTCGGGCTGAACCTGTCGAAGCCCCGCACTTCTTGTCACCGAAACTTTCGAAGGAAGAACGGCCCTTCGACAAGCTCAGGGCGAACGGTGGAAGATAAGGCAACTCTACGCAAATCGCTCCGCGCATTACGGCGCGAGCACGCCGCCAGCATTCCCGATACCATGCGCGGCTTGATATTTCGCCATCCACCCGCGCCGGTGCTGGAGATGATCCCCGAAGGTGCGACGATCGGCCTTTATCACGCAATGCCCGAGGAAGCGCCAGCGACTGCCTATGCCGGGTTCTTCCATGAGCGCGGGCACACCATCGCCTTGCCCTGCATCGTCTCGCGTACTGCGCATATGGAGTTTGCGCAGCACACCGATCCCTATGGCCAGAGCGATCTCGTGATCGGCACCTTCGGAATGTTGCAGCCCCCATCCGATGCGCCGCATCTTGTGCCAGACGTACTGTTTGCTCCTTTGGTGGGGTTTACCGAAAGCGGAGAGCGGCTTGGTCAAGGTGGCGGATATTACGATCGCTGGTTGGCTGAGCATCCACAAACTGTCGCAATCGGCATGGCGTGGGATTGCCAATTGGTAGAGAACTTGCCCAGCGAACCGCATGATCGCCGGCTGTCAGCGGTGATAACCCCAACACGAATCTACGGACCGTTCGATGCGTGACAAACCCAGCATGCGAATCCCATTGGGCATTCTCGCCCTGCTCGCCGCACTGGTGGCCTATGGCGTGGCGGTAGCCAGCTATGTTCCCCAATGGATCAGGGATTGGCCGTTTTGGGCGCAGACGATCACTTACGTGATTCTGGGGGTGATATGGCTCTTGCCCTTGCGGCGTTTCCTGATCTGGATGGAAACGGGCAAATGGGGCTGATCCGCCCACGCCCTATAAAGTAGAATGTCCCAAGTGGCGCGAGTGACGGGACTCGAACCCGCGACCCTCGGCGTGACAGGCCGATACTCTAACCAACTGAGCTACACCCGCGCATTTCGGCGGCAGCGCCTCTTGGGAGCCGCGCCTCTAAGGGCCACGGCCATAGGTGTCAATGTCCCTTTTTATGTTTATTCGGTCAACAGCAAAACCGGCGTTTCGATAAGCTTCCGGAGCGCTTGCACAAAGCTCGCTGCATCGTGTCCATCGACCACGCGATGGTCGCAGCTGATCGAGATATTCATCAGCTTTCGCTTCTCGATTCTTTCGCCGCCCATGCCATCGGGCACGAACATCGGGCGCTCGACAATCCGGTTGGGGCCGATGATGGCCACTTCTGGGCGATTGATCACCGGCGTGGTCGCAACCCCTCCCAGCGGACCGAGCGAAGTGATGGTGAGCGTGGAGCCGGAGAGTTCTTCCGATTTGGCCGATCCATCGCGCGCCGCCTGGGCCAAACGGCCGATCTCGTTCGCCAGCTGCCAAAGATTACGTGACTGGGCATCGCGGATCACCGGTACCATCAGTCCGCCATCGGTCTGGGTCGCCATGCCCAGATGTACCGAGCCATAGCGGGTGACGGTATTCGCCTCGTCATCATAACGGGCATTGATCATCGGAAAATCGGGTAAGGCCTTGCAGATCGCGGTGATCAGCAGCGGCAGCATGGTGAGCTTGGGCTTCTCGCCGCGCGTCGCATTAAGGTCGGCGCGCAGCTCTTCCAGCTTGGTAACGTCGATCTCGTCGACATAAGTGAAGTGCGGGATGTTGCGCTTCGACGCCGACATGCTTTCAGCGATGCGACGGCGCATACCGATGACCTTGATTTGCTCGTCCGCGCGCACACCGCCGGCCGAGCGATAGCCTCCGCCGGCGTTGTAACTGAGAAAAGCATCGAGATCGGCATGGCGGACGCGGCCATCTTCAGCCGGCTTCACTTCGCCAAGGTCCACGCCCAGATCGCGCGCGCGCTGGCGCACTGCGGGGGTGGCGAGAACCTTTGCCTCGTGGCGCAGCTCGGGTGCTGGGGTGGGTGCCGGCAGAGGTTCGGGCTCGGGATCGGCGGCAAGCGCATCGTCAGCGTCCGAAGCATCCGAAGTTTCGACTTCGATCCGCTCCTCGACCACTTCCGCCTTTGGCGCAGGCGCATTTTCATGGTGAGCTTCAGACTCGCCTTCGCCCTCGGTCTCGATCACCAGCAGCATGGCACCAACCGAAATCGTATCGCCCGCTTCACCTGCGACCTCCACTACCCTGCCGGAAACCGGGCTTTCGATGTCGATCGTCGCCTTGTCTGTCATGACATCGACCAGGCGCTGGTCCTCGGCCACCTCGTCACCGATCTTGACGTGCCATTCGACCACTTCGGCCTCGGCAACGCCCTCCCCCACATCGGGCATTTTAAAAATGAACTTGGCCATCGGGTCAGTCCTTCAAGATTCTGTCGATCGCAGCGCCAATGCGGACGGGGCCCGGAAAATAGGCCCATTCGAGGCTGTGCGGATAGGGTGTGTCGAAGCCGGTCACGCGTTCGACCGGGGCTTCGAGGTGATAAAAACAGCGTTCGGTGACAAGCGCGCTGAGTTCGGCCCCGAAACCGGAGGTGCGCGTTGCTTCGTGCACGATCAGGCAGCGGCCGGTCTTCTCGACCGAGGCTTCGATCGCTTCGATATCGAGCGGAACCAGCGTGCGCAGGTCAAGGATTTCGGCCTCGACGCCCTTCTCGCGGCACACTTCCTCGGCCACATGCACCATCGTGCCGTAAGCCAGGATCGTCAGCGCATCGCCTTCGGTCACCTTGCGCGCCTTGCCCAAC
>JBNLDR010000147.1:0-3488 GCA_050304495.1 Altererythrobacter sp. | reverse complement strand
GTCCAGATCGAGATAGGAGGTATTGGAGGCAAGGATCGCATCCGCTCGTGCCACGCGATCAAGCCGTGCGAAAATGTCCTTCTTGATGTCCATATTCTCGAACACCGCCTCGATCACCAGATCGCAGGTGCTCAGCGCCTCGAAATCGAGCGTCGCGTCGAGCAGTGCCAGGGCCTGTTGGGCCTGAGCCGCCGTCATGCGATTCTTGGCAACATTGCCGTGAAAGGTGTCGGCGATGCGTTCCTCGCCGCGTTTGAGCGCGTCCGCCGACGTTTCGACCAGAGTCACTGCCAGCCCCGCCGACAGGAAATTGATAGCGATACCGCTGCCCATTGTTCCGGCACCGATGATACCGACCCGATTAATGGAGCGTGCTGCGATATCCGGTGCGATACCGTCAATTCGCGCGGCTCGCCGTTCGGCAAAGAAGACATGGCGCTGTGCGGCAGATCTGGGATCAGCCATCAGCCGCACGAAGCAGGCGCGTTCGAACGCAAGGCCTTCTGCGAAGGGTAGCTCGGCCGCCTTTGTGATACAGGTGATCGCCATCTCGGATGCATGAAGGCTAGAGATGCGGCGGGCATGGGTTTGGCGGAATTGCGCCGTGGCTTCGGGCTCCGGGACGGCTCGTCGCTCCGAGACACGGGGCAAGGGGCGCTGGCTTGCCACGCTCCTCGCCAGGTCGATGGCCTTCTCCATCAGCGTATCGTCATCTGCCAATGCATCAAGAAGCCCTGCCTCCCTTGCCCGCATGGCCGGTGCCGGTTCTCCCAGAGCGACCAATTCCAGCGCCATCGCAATGCCGACAAGGCGCGGCAGACGCTGGGTTCCGCCAGCTCCAGGTACCAGCCCCAGTTTCACTTCAGGAAGCCCGATCTTCGCGGACATCGTTGCAATACGATAATGACAGGCCAGCGATAATTCGCAGCCTCCACCCAGCGCCGTGCCATGGATCGCCGCGATCACGGGCTTGGGGGCACTGTCTATACAAGCGACCAGATCAGACAGACCCGGTGGCGCCATGGGTTTGCCGAACTCGGCAATATCCGCGCCCGCGAAGAAAGTCCGCCCGGCACAGGCGAGGATAATCGCCTCGATCTGCGGATCCTCGAATCCTTTGCTCAGCGCTTCATGTAGGCCGGCGCGTACTGCCGCACCCAAAGCATTGACCGGGGGGCTATCGCAACAGACGACAAGGACCCCGTTATCGGCGTTAACGGTGACGGGACTGGTCATGGGATTCCTTTGCAAAATCAGATGCGCTCCACAGCAAGCGCGAGGCCCTGCCCGACGCCAATACACAGAGTAGCCAAGCCAAGGCGTCCGCCTGTGCGTTCCAACTGGCCGAGCAGCGTCATGACAATGCGCGTGCCGCTCATGCCCAGCGGATGCCCCAACGCGATCGCACCGCCATTGGGGTTCACATGCGGCGCATCGTCGGGCAGGCCAAGCTGACGCAAGACCGCCAGTGCTTGACTGGCAAAGGCCTCGTTTAGTTCGATCGCGTCGAAATCCTCGATCCGCAAACCCAGGCGGTCGAGCAATCGGCGGGTAGCGGGTACCGGACCGATCCCCATGATACGCGGTTCAACGCCGGCTGACGCCATGCCAAGAACTCTGGCTCGCGGCACCAGCCCATAGTCTTTTGCACTCTTTTCGCTGGCCAGAATGATCGCCGCAGCGCCGTCATTGATGCCGGAGGCATTGCCCGCTGTGATCGTTCCGTCCGGGCCGAACAGGGGCTTGAGTCCAGCGAGAGTTTCAAACGTGGTTCCGGGACGCAGTCCCTCATCGGTGGCGATCTCCACCTTTTCGTCGCGCTTTCCTGTCGGCGGCAGGACAGGGACGATTTCCTGAGCCAGAATTCCGGCCTCCCGGGCCGCGACCGCTCGCTGCTGGCTGCGCAGGGCGAAGCTGTCCTGATCGGTGCGCGAAATGCCGAACTCGCGCGCGACCGTTTCGGCCGTGTGCGGCATCGTATCAGCCCCATAGAGGACCTCCAGAGCCGGATTGACGAATCGCCAGCCCATGGTCGTATCTTCGATCTTCTGTGCGCGGTCGAAAGCGCTCAGCGCCTTACCCATCACGAGCGGAGCCCGCGACATGCTTTCGACACCCCCGGCAATCGCAAGGGCCATGTCACCCGCGCGGATGGCCCTGGCCGCTGCACCCACGGCTTCCAGGCCCGATGCACACAACCGGTTGACCGTGACGCCGGGGACAGAGCAGGGCAGTCCAGCCAGCAGCAAGCTCATGCGGGCTACGTTGCGATTGTCCTCACCCGCCTGATTGGCGCACCCGTAAAACACGTCATCGATCTGCGCAGGGTCAAGGGAGGGATTACGCGCCATCAGCGCCTTTAGCGGAACCGCGCCAAGATCATCCGCCCGCACCGTGGCAAGCCCGCCGCCATAGCGCCCGATAGGCGTCCGCACAGCATCGCAAAGAAAGGCTTCCGCCATGTCAATTCTACTCCTGTCGCCCCATTTCCAATGGGCGATTAATCACTTCGCTAAGACCGCTTCGCCGAACGTTGCTCAGTGCGTCGCGTTGTTCAACCACGCAACAAGCTGGTCGGCGATGGCATCGCTATTGCGTTCGAGCATCATCATGTGGCCGTTCCCCCGGATGCCCTTGTCTTCCAGTCGCATGAAGGTGACAGGCACGCCCGCCTGTTTAAGAAAGCGCGCGGTGCAGTGGTCGTAGGGGGCGTGGTAGGACGCCTCGCCCACAACTATCAGCACCGGTATCCTTGAAAGGCGCGGCAATTTACGGGGTTCGCCCTTCTGCAACCAACATGGCAGGAGGTCTGGTCCCGACGCCTTTTCCTCACGCTTGATCTGGATCTCGTTAGGTAGTGTGACGGGCGGATCGAAGGTCATATGGTCGTAGGTCACGCCCCACGGCCGCGCTCTTGTTTCCGGTTCCTTGCCATCGGCACCAGGCGGATTGAAAAAGGGCGGGCCATTAGGTTCGATGGCTATCACAGCCTTGACCAGTTCGGGCGCATCGTCGGCGGCTTCCCATCCGAACGTGCCGGCGCGGGAATGGGTCAGCACGACGGCTGGACCGATTTTTCGCAACAGAGCATTCACCGCTGATCGCACAACGGTGTCGATCTTGTCCGCCGGTCCCTGCACGGTCGGCTGCTGGGAAGCCCGGAACTGCTCGAACACCGGATCGCCAGATCGGCCTGTTCCAGGCCATTGCGTGTGCAGCTTTGTCTGGGGCGCCGATGTCGCGGGATTCGGCGCGGTGAACAGCCGTTCCAGCTGTGCCGCCGTCATCACCGAAGCAGGACCATCTGTCTCGGGATGATAGGGCGAACGACCCCGCATCGGCTGATCCACCACGTAAACGGCATAGCCAGCGCGCAAGAACCGCTCAGCCCAGCCCGCCCGCCCATCGGGAGTGGAAAGGAAGCCGGCCCCGCTCTGGTAATTGCCATGGATAAGCACGATCGGTGTTTTCCTGGTCCGCCGCGCTGG
>JBNLDR010000146.1:0-3500 GCA_050304495.1 Altererythrobacter sp. | reverse complement strand
GCCCCGGTTGTGGCCGATGCGGTGCGGGTGATCGGTTTCGACAATGCAGTGGCGCTGGTGAAGGGCGGGCCGCGCGCGGCGACCACTTTCCTGCGCGGCGAGATGGGCGGCCAGCTGATCGAGGCGATGGTGCCCGAACTGGGCCGCGCGATCGAAATCGCCTCCGATCCGCTGGTTGGCCAGCTGATCGATGCGGCCACCGGCACCAATGTCAGCGGCATCGCCAACCGGCTGGCGGGCAATGTCAACGATGCGATCTGGGAAGAGATGGGCGTTGAAGAGGCGGCAATTCGCGCCAATCCCGAAGAAACGCGCGATCCGCTGATCATCGGCGTGTTCGGCGCTGGCAGCGTCTATTGACCGTACTTCCCACAGGGAGGGTGGCGACAGCGGCACAGGGCGCTATAGCATCGGCAGACTGATTCCCGATGCTGGAGCGCACGACCCATGAAATTCTTCGCCGACACTGCCGAAATTGACGACATCAAGGAACTGGCCGCCACCGGCCTGCTCGATGGCGTCACCACCAATCCTTCGCTGATTCACAAGTCGGGGCGGGATTTCATGGAAGTGACGAAGGAAATCTGCGCCATCGTCGATGGCCCGGTCAGCGCCGAAGTGGTCGCGCTCGATCACGAAACCATGATGAAAGAGGCAGAGGTGCTGCGCAAGCTGGCTGACAATGTCTGCATCAAGGTGCCGCTGACGATCGATGGGCTGAAAACCTGCAAGGCGCTGACGGGTGATGGCACCATGGTCAATGTCACGCTGTGCTTCTCGGCCAATCAGGCGCTGCTCGCGGCCAAGGCCGGGGCAACTTTCGTATCGCCCTTCGTCGGGCGGCATGATGACAATGGTTTCGACGGGATGGAACTGATCGAGGATATCCGCCTGATCTATGACAATTATTCCTTCGAGACCGAAATCCTGGTCGCCAGCGTGCGCCATGTCACCCATGTGCTGGAAAGCGCGCGGATCGGCGCCGATGTGATGACCGCGCCGCCCAAGGTGATCAAGTCGCTGTTCAACCATGTGCTGACCGACAAGGGGATCGAAGGCTTCCTCAAGGATTGGGCCGCCACGGGACAATCGATCCTCTAATTAAGCGTATGGCCGACGAAACGCCTCTCGATCGCTTCAAACACGCGCTGACCGGCGCTGCGCGCGCGATTGCGCGCGAGGCGGAGGTGGAGGTTGCGTGGAGCGCCGATGCACCTTCGCAGGCTGGCAACAACTTTCGTGTGCCGCTGCCGGGCCGCAATTTACCGCCCGAACAGGTACAGGAAGCGCGCGGCTTTGCAGACAGCTTTGCGCTCAGGCTGCGGCATCATAACGAAGCGCTGCATAGCAAGCATGCGCCGCCAGAGCCGATTGCGCGGGCTTGCTACGATGCGGTGGAGCGGGCGCGTTATGAGGCGCTCGGCTCCAACAATTACAGCGGGATACGCGCCAATCTTGATGCGGCGGTTGAAATGCGCACCGCCAGCGATCCAATCGCCCGCGCCACCAGCCAGGACGAGGTTCCGCTCCAGACCGCGCTCTCGCTGATGCTGCGCGAAAAGCTCACCGGCGAGCCGATTCCCGAACGCGCCGTTGCGGGCGTCGAGATGGTGCGCGAATTTATCGAAGATCGGGTGGGTGACGATTTCGAGGCACTGGCCCTGTCGCTCGACGATCAGGAGGCGTTCCAGTCGCTCAGCCTCGACATGTTGCGCCAGCTCGATTTGACCCAGCCTTCGGATGCGCCCGATGCGACCGACAATGATGAAGGCGACGAGGAAGACGGGCAAGACCAGGAAGACGGCGAAGACGAACAGGAACAGGGCCCCGGCGAACCCCAGGCCGCCGAAATGGCGGGCGAGATGGAGGAGGGGGATGGTGAGGCCGATGGCGATAGCGAAGCCACTTCCGATCAGGAAATGGCCGATGGCGACCCTGCGGACGAGGGCGAAGAGGGGATGATGCCGGTCCGGCCCAACCGGCCATGGACCGACATTCCCGATGGCTTCGAATATCGCGCCTATACCGAACGCTTTGACGAGGAAGTTCCTGCGGCCGAATTGTGCGACAATGAAGAGCTGGACCGGCTGCGCGCCTATCTCGACAGCCAGCTGACCGGCTTGCAGGGCGTTGTCACTCGGCTGGCCAACCGGCTGCAGCGGCGGCTGATGGCGCAGCAGAACCGCAGCTGGGATTTCGACCAGGAAGAGGGCGTGATCGACGCTTCGCGGCTGAGCCGGGTGATCGTCACCCCCGGCACCTCGCTCGCCTACAAGGTGGAGAAGGACGTCGATTTCAAGGACACGATCGTCACCCTGCTGATCGACAATTCGGGATCGATGCGCGGGCGGCCGATCAGTATCGCCGCGATCAGTGCGGATATCCTGGCGCGCACGCTGGAACGGTGCGGGGTCAAGACCGAGATCCTGGGCTTCACCACCCGCGCGTGGAAGGGCGGGCAGAGCCGCGAGGCCTGGCTGGCCGATGGCAAACCGCCCAATCCCGGCCGTCTCAACGATCTGCGCCATATCGTTTACAAGAAGGCGGACGAGCCGTGGCGCCATGCGCGCCGCAATCTCGGCCTGATGATGCGCGAAGGCTTGCTGAAAGAGAATATCGATGGCGAGGCGCTGCTGTGGGCGCATAACCGGTTGATCGGGCGGCGCGAGGATCGCCGCATATTGATGGTGATTTCGGACGGTGCGCCGGTCGATGATTCGACCCTCAGCGTGAACAGCGCCGGCTATCTGGAGGGCCATCTGCGCAAGGTGATCGAATGGATTGAAACCCGCTCGCCCGTGCAGCTGGTGGCGATCGGCATCGGCCATGATGTGACTCGATACTATCGCCGTGCGGTGACGATCATGGATGTCGAGCAGCTGGGCGGGACGATGATCGAGCAGCTCGCGGAATTGTTCGAGGATGAGAAGGTGCGGCGCAGATGAACGTAACCGAAGCAGTCGAAACGCGTCGCTCTGTGCGCAAGTTCACCGACCAGAAGGTCGATCGCGAACTGCTCACCAGCATCCTCGAGCGGGCGCAGCGCTCGCCCTCTGGTGGGAATACCCAGCCGTGGAACGCGGTGGTGCTTACGGGCGAGCCGATGCAGCGATTGTTCGACCGAATAGCGCAAGACGTGCCCAAGGGTCGCGCTGCCTTTGCTCCAGAATATGACGTATATCCGCCCGAGCTGGAGGGCGCGTATGAGCAGCGCCGCCGCGGCGTGGGCGAAGCGATGTACGCCGCACTCGGAATTCCGCGCGAAGACAAGGCCAGTCGGCTGATGTGGTTCGCCAACAACTTCCGTGCCTTCGGAGCGCCGGTGCTGATGCTGGTGCACACACCCAAATATATGGGCCCTCCGCAATGGTCAGACATCGGCATGTGGATGCAGACATTCGGCCTGTTGTGCCGCGAGGAAGGGCTCGACACCTGTTTCCAGGAGGCCTGGGCGGTCTATTCGCCGCAAATCCGCGAATGCGTCGACATACCAGACGATC
>JBNLDR010000145.1:0-3513 GCA_050304495.1 Altererythrobacter sp. | reverse complement strand
CTGCCTCTGCCTTCACCTGCGCTTCTTCATAGCCCAGATGCTCAATGTCACGGATGGCGACATATTTGAGGCTGTGACAGGCCGCGCAGACTTCCTTGTAAACCTGGTATCCGCGCTGCAGCTGCTGCTTGTCCCAGGTGCCAAACGGCCCTTCGAAGCTGAAACCGCCTTCCGGACCATGCGCCACCTGGTGGAATTCATGCTCCGCAGTGGCCGGCTTGAACTGGCCTTCCGAGATAACGGTATAGGCACCGGTGCCGAATGCGAACAGGACGACGACGGTAATGCCGAGGCCGACGATGATGGAGATGAGACGGGTCATATCGCTATCTTTCTTTCGTCCTCAGGCCGC
The DNA here is from genome assembly GCA_050304495.1 of Altererythrobacter sp. Classification (GTDB taxonomy): domain Bacteria; phylum Pseudomonadota; class Alphaproteobacteria; order Sphingomonadales; family Sphingomonadaceae; genus Erythrobacter. Next base: position 3,161 of record JBNLDR010000145.1, on the reverse strand, counting down.
CGAACCGGCAGGTTGGCTCAGCTTTGCATTCTTGTCCTCACCCAGCACCGCTTCGGTAATCGAATAAGGCAGCGGTTCGGGCTTTTCGATTGAGCTGACGAGGGGCAGGATCACCAGGAAGTGCAGGAAGTAATAGGCCGTAGCGATCTGGCTCAGCATCACATAGGGCTCTTCCGCCGGGGCGCCGCCGCAATAGAACAGCACCGCCATGGCAACCATCAGCACCCAGAAGAACTTGCGGAACATCGGGCGATACTTGCCGCTGCGAACCGGGCTCTTGTCCAGCCAGGGCAGAAAGAACCACAGCAGGATGGCGCTGAACATGGCCAGCACGCCCCACAGCTTGGCAGGCAGGATGAAGTCCACCGTGAAAGCGCGCAGGATCGCGTAGAACGGCCAGAAGTACCATTCGGGCACGATATGCGCCGGCGTGCTCATCGGATTGGCTTCAATGTAGTTGTCCGGATGGCCGAGGTAGTTTGGCAGGAAGAACACCATCGCCGCAAAGATCAGCAGCACCACGCCCAGGCCGAAACCGTCCTTGGCGGTGTAATAGGGGTGGAACGGAACCGTGTCCGATTCCTGCTTCACTTCGACGCCCGTGGGGTTCGAGGAACCCGGGATATGCAGCGCCCAGATATGCAGGATCACGACACCCGCGATCACGAAGGGCAGCAGGAAGTGCAAGCTATAGAAGCGGTTGAGCGCGGCATCATCAGGCGCGAAACCGCCCAGCAGCCAGGTCTTTAGCGGCGCACCGATCAGCGGGATCGCTTCGAACAGGCCGGTGATGACCTGCGCGCCCCAGAAGCTCATCTGACCCCAGGGCAGGACATAGCCCATGAAGCCGGTCGCCATCATCAGCAGGAAGATCACGACACCCAGCAACCAGATCATCTCGCGCGGGGCCTTGTACGAACTGTAATAGAAGCCGCGGAAGATATGGAGGTAGATCACAGCGAAGAAGAAGCTGGCACCATTGGCGTGCGAATAACGCATCAGCCAGCCCCAGTTCACATCGCGCATGATGTGCTCGACCTTGCCGAACGCAACCGTCGCATCGGCAGCATAATGCATCGCCAAGACCACCCCGGTGACGATTTGCAGCACCAGGAAGAAGCCGGCCAGAACGCCGAAATTCCACATATAGCTGAGATTGCGCGGTACCGGATAACCGGCGCCGACTGCGTTATAGACCAGGCGAGGAAGCGGCAGCTTCTCGTCCATCCACTTCATGAACCCATTCTGCGGTTCGTACTGGTTTGCCCAGGGAAAGCTCATAAATCGTCTCTCAAACCTCAGCCGACGCGGATGACCGTGTCGGACGTGAATTCATATTCCGGAACCTGCAGGTTCTTCGGCGCGGGGCCTTTGCGGATGCGGGCTGCGGTGTCGTAATGCGAACCGTGGCAAGGGCAGAAGTAACCGCCGAACTCGCCGCGTGGCTCACCTTCTGCTGCGCCAAGCGGAACGCAGCCAAGGTGCGTACACACGCCCATGGTGATGAGCATGTCTTCGTGCCCTTCCTTGGTCCGTTCGGCCAGGGTCTGCGGATCGCGCAGCGTATCGACATCGACTGCATTGGCTTCGTCGATCTCGGCCGGGGTCAAGCGCCGCACGAACAGCGGCTGCTTGCGGAACACCGCCTTGATCGCTTGGCCCTGCTCGATCGCCGAAACGTCAACCTCGGTGCTGCTTTCCGCCAGCACATCGGCCGAAGGGGCCATCTGGCTGATCAGCGGATAAAGGGTGGCAGCGCCGCCCACACCCGCTGCACCGATTGCAGCAATATTGATGAAATCGCGCCGACGGACCCCGTCTTCGCCAAATTCGGCGATTGCGTCCGGTGTCGTGGTGCCAGTTGATTCAGCCATCAGCCTTTACCCTGCTCAAGCCTAAAGCCCCATAATGCCGGATGGCGGGGCGGAAGAATGTTCTTGATTGCATTGAGGGAAATCAGATCGAATGCCCCCGCAACAATCACCCGGAACCGAGTGCTCATTCGCACCCAATGCCCGGTTTGGGCGCGCTGATAGACGCAATGGCCGGTATTGCCAACCGTGTTTTCAGCATGAATCGTTCGCTTTCATGCAAGTGCAACCAGACTTATCTGTCGTCCATATGCCGGCTCGCCCCGATGGGTCGCGCGTCTAAAGGAATAATAGCGTTCTTCCAGTGCGTAAGTATCGAGTGCGAGGTTTTCCACACGCACAAGGCCCGCCAGCTTCAAGCGAGCTGTAGCATAGGCAGGCAGGTCGAATTGCCAGTGTCCTTCGCGGCCGTCTGCGAAGAAGGCCGAATCGCTTTCGGTGAATTGCGCGCGGAAGCCATCGTCCACCTCATAGCTGGCCTGGGCGATGGTTGGCCCAATCGCTGCAGCGATGCGGCCCCGGTCAGCACCAAGTAGCACCATCGCATCAATCGTGTTTTCCAGCACCCCTCCATGCGCGCCGCGCCAGCCCGCATGTGCAGCCCCGATCACACCCGCCTCCGTATCGGCGAACAATACGGGCGCGCAATCGGCGGTCACCACGCCCAGCACCATGCCCGTCTGGCTGGTGACGAGCGCGTCTGCGACGGGGCGATCATCCTCGCCCCACGGTTCAACCACGGTGATGACATCGGGCGAATGGACCTGGTGCGGCGTAATCAGCGGTGCGCCCGGCAGAATAGCGCCGGCCGCCATGCGGCGATTCTGCCGCACCGCCGCCACATTATCATCCGCGCCAAAGCCGCATTGCAGGCCCGCGACCAGTCCCTTTGAAACGCCGCCGCCGCGCCCCATGAAACCATGCGGCACATCGCTCAGCATGGCCGAGCGGGTCAGGTCGAGCGCGCCGTCAGCCATCGAGGCTGCGCATGACTTGCTCGCGCGTATCGCGTGACAGGCTGGTTGTGGCCGAAATGCGCTCCAGCTCAGCGCGCATCAAGGCGGAGCGCACCGGTTCTATCCGCCGCCAACGCCCCAGCGGCGCAACGAATCGCGCCGCGGTCTGCGGATTGATCGGATCAAGCGCCAGGATCAGGTCCGCCACCATGCGATAGCCTTCGCCGTCGAGTTGATGGAAGGCGTAAGGGTTACCGGCAAAGGCCATATAGAGCGAGCGCACGCGATTGGGGTTCTTGAGCGTGAAGTCGGGGTGCCTGGCCAGCGCCTTGAC
>JBNLDR010000144.1:323-3671 GCA_050304495.1 Altererythrobacter sp. | reverse complement strand
AAACCGGGGCTTGCGGGTGGCGCGTCCCGGTTTCGTGCTTTTGGCGAACCCGAACAGGGGTGTGGGCAAGCGTTATGGCATCACGGTGACCAAGAAAGTGGGCAATGCGGTGGTGCGCAACCGAATTAAGCGCCGCTTTCGTGAATTGCTGCGTGCCGCCTTGCCAGACGCGGGCCTGCCCGATCACGATCACGTTTTGATTGCGCGTGACGGCGCGATAGAGCGCGATTTCGGCAAATTGCGCGAGGAATTGGCCGAGGCGCTGAGCCGTGCCGCCGCCGGAAAGGGCGATCCGCCCAGAAGGCCAAGGGAGCGCCGCCGCACGCAAGGAAGCAATCGCAAGTGAAGCATGTCCTGATCTTCATCGCGCGCCTGTGGCAATGGGGCCCCAGTCGAATCCTGCCGCCGACCTGCCGCTACGCGCCTTCCTGTTCCGAATATGCGGTGGATGCACTCAGCAAATATGGTGCGATCAAGGGTGGATGGATGGCGTTTAAGCGGCTAATGCGCTGCCACCCATGGGGCGGGCATGGCTATGATCCCGTGCCGTAATACCTATATACGCCACCTGACCGAATAACAGACGCACGGAATTTCTCTCTTGGACAACCAGCGTAATATTTTCTTGGCCTTTGTGCTGTCCATCCTGCTTATGCTCGGCTGGTACACGGCAATGGACTATTTCTATCCGCAACCCGCCCAGCAGGTCGCGGCAGAGAAGGTCGCGGCAGAGAAGGTCGAGGCAGCGCCTAAGGCGGCATCGTCCGCCACCAAACATACGCGCGAAGGCGGGCTAACCGATCCGACGCTGATCGCCGAGGAAGAGAAAGACCTTGAGACCGCGCTGGCGGCCCCGCAACGGGTCAGCATCGACGCTCCCGAGCTTGCCGGATCAATCAACCTTGTGGGCGCAAGGGTAGATGATCTGACCCTCAAAACCCACCGCCAGACGGTGAAGAAGGACAGCGGCCCGGTCCGTATCTTCTCGCCGCAAGGCACGCCTGCGGAACATTTTGCCCAGTTCGGCTGGGTCGGCGAAGGCGTAAAACTGCCGGGGCCGCGCACATTGTGGACTGCCGATGGCGCCAGACTGACACAGGACAGCCCTGTCACGCTCAGCTGGGACAATGGCGAAGGCCAGCGCTTCACGATTCGGTTGACGGTCGATGATAAATATATGCTCACTGCCGAACAGACCGTTGCCAATGCAGGCACCGGCCCGGTGGTGATCGAACCCTTTGCCCTTATCAACCGCACCAGCCAGACGGCCAGTCAGGACACATGGAACGTCCATTCCGGCCCGATCGCAGAGGCTGATGGCGGGGTGCAGTTCGGCCCAAATTATGACGATCTCGACGATACCAATCGCCAGTCGATCGAGGGCAATGCCGACTGGATCGGCTTTACCGATATTTACTGGCTTTCGGCACTGATCCCGCAAGACGGGGAGAAGGTAAACGCTGATTTCCGCGCGCAGGGCAATGCCCTGTATCGCGCCGATGCGATCTATCAGCCGGTCAATGTCGCGGCGGGCAAGCAGGTCAGTCGCAGCACGAGGCTATTTGCGGGCGCCAAGGAAAACGATGTCCTCGATGCTTACGAAGCGCAGGGCGTCATCAATTTCGGAAAGGCGATCGATTGGGGCTGGTTCGGAATTATCGCCCGCCCGATCTGGTGGCTGCTAACCCATCTGTTTGGACTGGTCGGCAATTTTGGCCTCGCCATCATCCTGCTCACCGTGATCATTCGCGGGCTGATGTTCCCGATCGCGCAAAAGCAGTTTGCCAGCATGGCGGCGATGAAGGCGATCCAGCCCAAGATGAAGGCGATCCAGGAACGCTATTCTGACGACAAGCAGAAACAGCAGCAGGAGATCATGGCACTCTACAAGAAGGAAGGCGTCAATCCGCTGGCCGGCTGCCTGCCGATCTTGATCCAGATCCCGATCTTCTTCGCGCTCTACAAGACGCTGCTTCTGTCGATCGAAATGCGCCACCAGCCGTTCTATTTGTGGATCAAGGACCTCTCTGCACCAGATCCGGCCAAGATCCTGAACCTGTTCGGCCTGTTGCCATTCGATCCACCCAGCTTCCTGGGCATCGGTATCCTGGCGGTGCTGCTGGGCGTGACCATGTGGCTGACCTTCCGGCTCAACCCCAGTGCGATGGATCCCGTCCAGCAACAGGTCTTCAGCCTGATGCCGTGGTTCCTGATGTTCGTGATGGCGCCCTTTGCAGCTGGATTGCTGCTGTACTGGGTTACCTCCAACATCCTCACGCTGGCGCAGCAGACCTATCTCTATTCGCGGCACCCGCAATTGCGTGCGGCGAATGAGAAACAGAAGGCCGATGTGGCGACGGTCAAGGCACGCGACGAAAAGCGCAAGGGATAGGCATGGAGGCCGAAGAACAGCAGGAGCAGGCGCGGCTGGAAAGGGCCGCGTCGAAGCTGTTTTCGGGCCGGGTGGAATTCCAGCTTTCCGCGCCGCAGCTCAAATTCCTGCCCGATCCGACAGTACCGGAAATCGCCTTTTGCGGGCGCAGCAATGTCGGCAAGAGCTCCCTCTTGAATGCGCTTACCGGTCGCAAGGCAATCGCCCGCGCCTCGGTCACGCCGGGCCGCACACAGGAACTCAACTTCTTCGAAGTGGGCGATCCAACCCTGTTCCGGCTGGTCGATATGCCCGGCTATGGCTTTGCCAAGGCGCCGCCCAAAGTGGTCGAAAAATGGAAGCGGCTGGTGCGCGACTATTTGCGTGGGCGGCAGGTGCTGTCTCGTACATTGGTGCTGGTCGATAGCCGTCACGGCCTGAAAGATGTCGATCGCGAGATGATGAAGATGCTCGATGAAGCGGCGGTTGGCTATCGCGTGGTGCTGACCAAGGCGGACAAGATCAAGAAGAGCGAGCTCGACAAAACCGTCGCCGCGACCGAAGCCGAGGCGAAGAAGCATGTCGCCGCCTTCCCGCAACTGCACGTCACCAGCAGTGAAAAGGGCATGGGTATCGCGGAATTGCGCGCGGCGGTGGTGGCGGATGCTTTGGGCTAACTAGGTCACAGTCTCCGCCAGGCCCGGCTGCGTGATCTGCCTGGGCGCGAGGAATTGCGACTTGGCCCAGCTCTGCAATGCGCGCTCCGGCCCCAGGGCAATCATGGAAGCAAGCGTCAGCAGGACTGACAGCATCACTGCCCCCAGCAGATATGTATTCGCGATCACGCCAGCCAGCAGCGGCAGGGCTGCCTGCGCAACCACGTAGTGATTGAGGTATAGCGGATATGTCAGGCTTCCGGCATGCCGGACAAGCGAGCGGCTGCGGCGTGGTGTGAAATATTCGCTGTAGAAAACACC
>JBNLDR010000144.1:0-313 GCA_050304495.1 Altererythrobacter sp. | reverse complement strand
TGGCAACCGCAACCGCTGTTGCCCACACCAGGATTGGCGCAATTGCCAGATGCCGGGGCCCGGTGAATACATAGATCTGGAGGCAACATGCCCCCGCAAAGGCCAGCATCGCCACCTGCTTGATGCGTCCAAACCTGCCCTCAAGCGCCTCGAACAGCAGCATGCCCAGCGCGAAAAACGCACCATGGCGCAGCAGAAGGACGTCAAAGCCGAACCAGTTGAACATCGGTTCAAGCGATGGTTCGATACCCAATCCGTCTGCAGCAAGAATCCAATGCAACCCAGTGAAGAGTGTGCTCAGGCCACCCATTAC
>JBNLDR010000143.1:0-3751 GCA_050304495.1 Altererythrobacter sp. | reverse complement strand
GCCAATATCTTGATCCACGATGCCGCACGGCCCGATTTGCCACGCGCCGTCACCGAAAGAATGCTGGCTGGGCTGGACAGATACGCTGGCGCGATCCCCGTCCTTCCCGTGGTAGACAGCGTGGCGCTTGCGGATGGCGAATTGATGTCTGGCAAGGCGGATCGACAGGCGCTGCGCCGCGTACAAACGCCTCAGGCCTTCCGTTTCGCCGAAATTCTGGCCGCCCATCGCGCTTGGAGTGGCGAGGCTGACGCGGGGGATGATGCCCAGGTCCTGATGGCGCATGGCGGCGAGGTGGCGCTGGTTCCAGGTGACGAACGGCTAAAAAAGATCACATTCGCGGAGGATTTCGTGGAAGAGCAACCCGCCACACGCATTGGCTCAGGCTTCGACGTGCATCGCTTGGTTGAGGGCGAGGAATTGTGGCTGTGCGGCATTCGGATCGAGCACGACAGGGGGTTGGCAGGCCATTCCGATGCTGATGTTGCCCTGCATGCCGTGGTCGACGCGCTTTTGGGCGCGGTAGGAGCAGGCGATATCGGCCAGCACTTCCCGCCCAGCGACCCGCAATGGAAGGGCGCGCCATCATCCCGCTTTATCGAGCATGCAGCCGCGCTGGTAACCGAAGCAGGTTATCGATTGGGCAATCTGGATCTCACGATCATTTGCGAGGAACCGAAAATAGGCCCGCTGCGGGACGCAATGCGGGCCAGGCTTGCAGAGCTGCTCGGTGAAGAGCAAGATCGCATCAATGTGAAGGCGACCACCACCGAAAGGCTGGGGTTTGCAGGGCGCGGTGAAGGGATTGCGGCACAGGCCGTTGTCAGCCTCCAACGGGCCTGATGCAGGAGAGTAAGATGGACGAAGGCAACCTTCTCCCCACCGATATCGATGATCTTGCCCAACGCGTCGTCGATGCAAATGCAGCTGTCGGACGCAAGTTCGTGCTGGCGGAAAGCTGCACCGGCGGGCTGGTAGCGGGCGCCATCACGGAAATTCCCGGATCGTCAGCTGTGTTTGACCGTGGTTTCGTGACCTATTCGAACGAGGCCAAGATGGAGATGCTGGGCGTTCCCAGCGAGATAATCGAAACCTTTGGCGCTGTGTCCATTGCCTGTGTCTGGGCCATGGCCAAGGGAGCGCTGGAGAATAGCGGGGCAGATGTCGCAGTGGCGATCAGCGGGGTTGCCGGCCCCGATGGTGGGACCGATCTGAAGCCGGTTGGAACCGTTGTATTCGCCCGTGCTTTCCGCGATTCACAGGCAGAACCCGAAGGCGAACTCAAGCTGTTCGATGGCGCCAATCGCGCCGAAATCCGCCGTCAGGCGACGCTTTGCGCGCTGGAATTGTTATTGCCATAAAGTTCGTGCGCGCGCGCTTCGAATGCATCGACCATGCGGCGAAACGCTCGCTCAAAATACTGGCCCGCCATCGCTTCGAACACTCTGTTCTTGAAAGTGAACTTGACGCTGAAATCGACCTCGCAGCTGGTCTCGCTTAGCGGACGGAACAACCACATGTTGTCGAGATCGCGCAATGGCCCGTCCAGGTAGTGGACATCAATCATATCGGGGCGCTGTTTCACCACTTTTGAGGTGAATTTCTCCCGTATCGATTTGAAGCCCACCACCATATCCGCGATCATCTCGCCTTCGCTTTCAGAGCGAATGCGCGTTGCGACCACCCACGGCAGAAACTCGGGATATTTGGCGACATCGGCCACGAGATCGAACATCTGCTCGGCGCTGTATGGCAACGCATGAACCTCGTGAATGCCGGGCATCAGGCGCCCTGCTTCGCCAGCTTCTCTGCCCGCGCGGCGCGCATTTGGGCGAAGTCTTCACCAGCGTGATAACTTGAACGGGTCAGCGGGCTGGAGGCGACCTGCAGGAATCCCTTCGCCCGTGCGATTGCGCCATAGGCCTTGAACGCATCCGGCGTCACGAATTCCGCAACTTCCGCATGTTTGGGCGTGGGCTGGAGATACTGCCCCATGGTGATGAAATCGACCTCTGCGCAGCGCATATCGTCCATCACCTGGTGGACTTCCAGGCGTTGTTCGCCCAGGCCCAGCATGATGCCCGATTTGGTGAAGATCAGCGGATTGTGGTGCTTCACTTCCTCCAGCAGGCGGAGAGACGCATAATAGCGCGCGCCAGGCCGGATATTGGGATAGAGCCGCGGCACGGTTTCGAGATTGTGGTTGAACACATCCGGGCCAGCGTCGCAGATTTCTTCGACCGACTGGCGCATGCGGCCCTTGAAATCGGGGGTCAGGATTTCGATCGTCGTATCGGGCGTCTCGCGCCGCAGTGCCTTGATAACCTTGACGAATTGCCCCGCCCCGCGATCAGGCAAATCATCACGATCGACGCTGGTGATTACGATGTGCTCCAGCCCCATTTCGGCGGCCGCGATCGCCGTATGCTCTGGCTCGAGTGGATCGACCGGCATCGGCATCCCGGTCTTGATGTTGCAGAACCGGCAGGCGCGGGTGCAGGTATCGCCCAGGATCATGACCGTGGCATGCTTCTTGGTCCAGCATTCGCCAATATTGGGACAGGCGGCCTCTTCACAGACAGTGTGCAGCTTCAGGTCGCGCATCAACTTGCGCGTTTCATTATAGCCCTGGCTAACGGGCGCCTTAACCCGGATCCAGTCCGGCTTGCGCTGGCGCGGCACGCGCGGATCGTCAGCCTTGGGCGGTGATGAAGAAAGATCGTTCATGGCGTCCCTCTAGGCCTCTCGCCGAAGGCTCGCAAGCAGGGCATAGCTATTCCATCTCTCTTGCAGTGAATCGTGAATCGATGCAGCACACAGTCGATGAAGAGCTTTGACGAAATGATCGCCGGCTATCGGCGTTTCCGCAGCGGTGACTGGCGGCGCCAGCACGAACGGTGGGAGGAGTTGAAAGAAGGGCAATCGCCCCAGGTGATGATCATCGCCTGTTCTGACAGCCGGGTCGACCCTTCGCAGATCTTTGACGTAAATCCCGGTGAACTGTTCGTGGTCCGCAATGTCGCGGCGCTGGTGCCTCCGTTCGAGACGACAGATGGCCGCCACGGCGTATCGGCGGCGCTGGAATTTGCGGTCCAGTTCCTCAAAGTGCGCGAGATCGTGGTCATGGGCCATGGCCTGTGTGGTGGGTGCCAGGCGGCCTTGACCCAGGATTTGCACGGAAATGAGATGGGCGAAGGCGGATTTGTCGCGAACTGGATCGACATGCTCGACGAGGCTCGCGAACCGATCGCGGCGCAACTCGGCACAACGGGTCGCGAGGCGGAACACGCAATGGAGCTGGCGGCGGTCAAGGTGAGCCTGGCCAATCTGCGATCATTCCCTTGCGTCAGGGAGAAAGAGGCGAAAGGCACGCTTTCGCTACACGGTGCCTATTTCGCGATCGTGGACGGAGTGCTTCACCTGCTCGACGAAGAAAGCGGGCAATTTGCGCCTGCCGAATAATCGCTTGCGACGCGCAGGGGCGGAGCCCATTTAGCGACCATGACAGAAATCGGTGCCAAGAATATCGCCCTTTTGATCGACGCAGATAATGTCGACCCCACTGGAATTGATGCCGTGCTGACGGTCCTGGCCGAACTGGGCCAGGTCAATATTCGCCGTGCTTACGGCAATTGGGCGAAAGATGCGCTGAAGCGCTGGGGACAGATCACCAATCATTACGGCATCCGCCCGCACCAGCAATTTGACCTGACGCGCGGCAAGAACGCCACCGATATGGCGATGACGATCG
>JBNLDR010000142.1:0-3992 GCA_050304495.1 Altererythrobacter sp. | reverse complement strand
CGGCGATTGGGACAGACCAGATTCTGGTTCCGCTGCCGCGCGAATTCGATGGCAAGTTCGGTGACAAGGAGCTGATCTATACCGCCAAGCTGGGTTACGATTTCGGTGATGTGAATGCCTATGCCAGCTTCACCCACGGCTTCAAATCGGGTGGTTTCAACCTCGATATTACGGCGGCGGCCGGTGGGGCCGATCCCCGCTTCGCCTCTGAAGAGGTCGATGCCTATGAAGTGGGTATGAAGGGGCGTTTCCTCGACAATGCAGTCACGGCCAATCTGGCGTTGTTCTACGAGGATTTCAGCAACTTCCAGGTGCTCGAATTCACCGGCGCACAGTTCAGCACTTTCAACGTCCCCAAGGCGATTTCGAAGGGTGCCGAACTTGAAACCACGATCCGCCCAGACAGCCATCTGACGGTTACGGCAGGTGTCACCTATACCGATGCCTATTATCCGGGCGATTGCGCACCAACCACCGCCAATCTCAATGTCCAGAACCTGTGCGGATCGCCGCTTACCAATGCGCCGAAATGGGTCACGATCATGGGCGCGACCTATCGGGGCGAAATTGGCGACAGCCTGGGCTGGTTCCTGAATGGGCAACTGCGCAGCGAAAGCGATCGCCGTACTTCGACGCAGCCGCGCGCTGTGCCGTCGTCGCAGGCCCAGCTTGGCCTGACCAATCCGTTGCCGTTCGATTATCAGGACGGCAACATCAAGATCAACTTGCGCGCCGGCTTTGGTGACATTGACGAGCGCTGGGGGATCGAGGCTTGGGTGACCAACCTTACCAATGAAGTGACCCGTGGCGTTACCTTCAACACCACGCTTCGTTCGGGTTCGCGCTCTGCCTTCACGCAGGAACCGCGCATGTATGGCGTTACCCTGCGCGGCAAGTTCTAGGCTGCCAGTTCAAGGCAAAAGAATGGGGCGGTGGACCTTGGTCCGCCGCCCCTTCTCTTTGCGATGGGCCAAAGGCCTACATCGAACGCGCGATCAGCATCTTCATGATCTCATTCGAACCGCCGAAGATCCGCGTGATCCGGCTGTCGCGAAACATTTTCGCGATCGGATATTCGTTGATATAGCCCCAGCCGCCGTGCAGCTGCAGGCATTTGTCGACCACTTCGCCTTGTAATTCGGTGAGCCAGTATTTGGCGATAGAAGCGGTGGTGACGTCCAGCTCCCCGCGCAGTACCTTGGCGATGCAATCGTTGAGGAAGACCTTGGCCGCGGTGCCGCGCGCCTTGAGGTCGGCCAGCACGAATTGCGTGTTCTGGAAATCCCAGATCGTCTGGCCAAAGGCCTTGCGCTGCTTGACATATTCAACCGTGCTGTCGAGCGCGCTTTCGATCGTCTTCATAGCGCCAACCGCAATCACCAGCCGCTCCTGCGGCAATTCGCCCATCAGCTGGTAGAATCCGCGCCCCTCTTCGCCGCCCAGCACATTGTCGCCGGGCACGAAGACATCGTCGAAGAACAATTCCGAAGTGTCAGCCGCATCCATCCCGATCTTGTCCAGCTTTTTGCCGCGGCGGAACCCCTCCGCGCCATCGGTTTCAAGGCACATCAGCGATATGCCCTTGGCGCGTTCCTTGGGGTCGGTCTTGGCCACCACTACGATGAAGTTTGCCAGCTGGCCGGAAGAAATTAAGGTCTTCGCTCCGTTGAGTTTGTAGCCATTGCCGTCCTTGATCGCGGTGGTGGCAACGCTCTGCAGGTCAGAGCCGACCCCCGGCTCGGTCATGGCGATGGCGCTGACCAGCTCGCCCGAAACCAAGCGCGGCAGCCAGCGCTTCTTTTGCTCTTCGGTGCCGTGGCGCACGATATAGGGCAGGATGATCACATTGTGCAGCGACGCGGCGAAACCATCGACGCCCTTTTCCGCCTGCTGATCAAGCACCACCAGATCGTGCCGGAAATCGCCGCCATGGCCGCCATATTCAACCGGCACCGTCATGCCCAAAAGTCCGGCGGCACCGGCCTCGGTCCAGAATTCGCGATCGACCTGGCCGTTTTCGCGCCAGCTTTCAACGCGCTTGGGATCGGCATGCTGGTCGAAGAATTTGCCGACCGCATCCTTGTAGATCGCGATCTCCTCATCTTCCATGAATTCGGGTTGGGGTACGTCGATTACAGGCATTTTTGTGTCCTCTCTGGTGCGTTTGTGTCCCGCTTGGCTGGCGATTATTTGCCCTTCCAATTGGGCTTGCGCTTTTCAGCAAAGGCGAGCGAACCCTCGCGGGCATCCTCGCTCATGAAGACCTGCGGCAGAAGCGCCGCCTGCTTGTCCCAGCGTTCGGCCCGGCTCCAGCCGCGCGATTCTTCGATGATTTGCTTGGATACGCGCACCGCCAGCGGCCCATTGGCATTGATCGAAGCGGCCAGCTCCTTTGCCGCATCGAGCGCGGAACCGTCGGTTACGCGGTTGACCAGTCCCAATTCATAGGCGCGCGCGGCGGTGATGAAATCGCCTGTCAGCGCCAGCTCCATGGCGATTTTGTGCGGAATCAAGTCCGGCAACAGCATCAGTCCGCCCGCCCCGGCGGCCAGACCGCGCTTGGCTTCCGGAATGCCGAATTTCGAACCGCTGTGGGCGACTACCAGATCGCAGGCGATCATGAGTTCGAGCCCGCCTGCCAGTGCGTAGCCCTCAACTGCGGCGATCAACGGCTTTTTGGGCGGTGCTTGGACCAGCCCGCCAAAACCGCGCCCCTCAACCACAGGCGATTCGCCGCGCAGGAAGCCCTTGAGGTCCATGCCGGAACAGAAAGTGCCGCCGGCACCGGTGAGGATTGCCACGCGCAGATTGTCATCACCGTCGAGCCGGTCGAGCGCTGCCGCAATCCCTTCGGCCGCGGCCTTGTTCATCGCATTCTTGGCCTCGGGCCGGTTTATGGTGATGGTGAGTACGCCATCATCTTCGCTGGTCAGCAGCTCTTCGCTCATCGGACATCCTCCAATTTCGTTTTGCAACCTGTCTTGCTCCCTTGCTGAACAAGGTTTACGCATGCGTCAACTTGATTCCGAGGGACTGGAAAGGATTCTACATGGCCGAAGCTTATATTATCGATGCGGTGCGCACCCCACGCGGGATTGGCAAACAGGGCAAGGGCGCCCTGGCAGAGCAGCATCCGCAGCATCTGGCCGCAACGGTGTTGAAGGCGATCAAGGATCGCAACCAGCTCGATACCTCCACCGTCGATGATGTGATCTGGTCAGTCAGCACGCAGGACGGATTGCAGGGGGGCGACATGGGCCGCATGGCTTCGCTCGATGCGGGTTATGACATTACTTCCAGCGGCACCACGCTTGACCGTTTTTGCGGCGGCGGCATCACCAGCGTCAGCCTGGCGGCGGCACAGGTGATGAGCGGGATGGAGAATTGCATCGTTGCGGGCGGAACCGAAATGATGAGCCTGACCGCGCAAATGGCGAAGGAAAAGATGCAGGCCGGGCTCAAGCCGCCGATGATGGGGTCTTACAACCAGCGCTTGCAGAAGGTGCATCCGCAAAGCCACCAGGGGATTTGCGGAGACGCGATCGCCAGCATGGAAGGTTTCACTCGCCAGGATCTGGACGAGGTGGGCTTCCGCAGCCAGCAACGAGCGGCAGAAGCCGTGGCGGAGGGGCGCTTTGACAAATCCATCGTCCCGGTCGTCGATGACGAAGGCAACGTCCTGCTCGACCATGACGAATATCCGCGTCCTGGAACGACGATGGAAGGGCTGGCGCAGATCGAACCGGCCTTCACCAAGATCGCCGACGTTCCGCTCGATGCAGAGGGAACGACCTTTCGCAAACTGATCAACCAGAAATATCCCGATCTTGAGATCAGGAACTTCCACCATGCCGGCAACAGTTCGGGCGTGGTTGATGGCGCGGCTGCGGTGCTGGTCACCAGCGCGGAATACGGTCGCAAGCACGGGCTCAAGCCGCGGGCACGGATCGTGGCGACCGCCAATATGGGCGATGATCCCACGCTGATGCTCA
>JBNLDR010000141.1:0-4198 GCA_050304495.1 Altererythrobacter sp. | reverse complement strand
TGGCGTGAAGGGTCTGACCGCATGCTGGAACGCGTGGTGATCTCGCGCCGCACATCGGAGAATGAGCTCGACCTGCTGATGTTGCTTGAAGAGGAAGCCCCGGAGGAAGAGCGGGCACGCGCCGTACCGCCCGCCATGCGGGTTCCAGCACCGAGCGGCGAAGCCACCGCAGGCGACATCGCCACCGCAATTTCCGAATGGCTTGAGACCGTTAAGCACCGGATGGAAGGGCATGATCGATTCCAGCTGGCAGTCGCGCGCAATGCACTGGGCATGATCGCCCGCGAGCAGGACAGCGGCGTTCATGCCGAAGATCGCGACTTGGCCCGCGCGCTGCTGAACGGCGAACGCAGTCTTGCCGAACCCGGGTTGCTCGCGCAGCTGCGCCGCAACGCGATCGATAAGCTTGGGGCCGATATCCCGAAATACCCCGCGCTCGCTGTTGCCCGAAAGAAGTGGCTAGGAGAGGATTGATGGATTTCGCCATTCCGGCTGATTTGCAGGCCTATCTGGACGAACTCGACGCATTCATCGCAAGCGAGATCAAGCCGCTCGAGCAGCAGGATGACAATATCCGCTTCTTCGACCATCGCAGAGAATACGCGCGGACCGATTTCGAGGCAGGCGGCTTGCCGCGGCACGAATGGGAGGAACTGCTGGCCGAAGCGAGGCGGCGCGCTGACGTGGCGGGGCATTGGCGCTTTTCCGCGCCGAAGAAATATGGCGGCAAGGATGGGTCGAACCTCTGGATGGCGGTGATCCGTGACCATTTTGCGCGGCAGGGGTTGGGGCTCCACAACGATCTCCAGAACGAACACAGCATCGTCGGCAACTTCCCCTTCGTCGCCATGTTCGAGCATTTCGGCACCGAGGAGCAGAAGCAGGAGTTCATTCTCGGCGGCTTTGAAGGCACCCGCCGCGTCGCCTTCGGCCTCACCGAAGCGGAGCACGGCAGCGATGCCACCCATATGGAAACGCGCGCCGTTCGCGAGAGCCGCGACGGGGTGGATGGCTGGCGCATCGATGGCGAGAAGATGTGGATCACCGGCATGCATGTCGCGACCCATTGCGCCATGTTCGCCCGTACGTCCGGCAATGATGGCGATGCTCGCGGGATTACCTGCTTCCTCGTTCCCAACCCGACTGAAGGGCTGGAGATCGAGGAGTGGATGTGGACCTTCAACATGCCGACTGACCACCCGCGGCTTTCGGTCAACAATGTCTGGGTGCCCGACAGTGCAGTCCTGGGCGTGGAGGGGCGCGGGCTGGCGCTGGCACAAAGCTTCGTCCACCAGAACCGCATCCGTCAGGCCGCGTCTTCATTGGGCGCGGCGCAATATTGTGTTGATGAAAGCGTGCGCTATGCGCGCGCGCGCAAACCCTTTGGCGAAGAGCTTGCCAAGAACCAGGCGATCCAGTTCCCGCTGGTCGAGCTGGCGACCCAATGCGAAATGCTGCGCCTGCTGATCTACAAGACCGCGTGGGAAATGGACAATATGCCGCATGAGGAGATCGAGAAGACTATCTCCGACAAGGTCAGCATGTGCAATTACTGGGCGAACCGGCTGGTGTGCCAGGCCGCGGATCGGGCGATGCAGGTGCATGGCGGGATCGGTTATTCGCGGCACAAGCCGTTCGAACATATCTATCGCCATCACCGCCGCTATCGCATCACCGAAGGCGCGGAGGAGATCCAGATGCGCAAGGTGGCGGCCTATCTGTTCGGTTATCTCGGGCCGAAGCGTGGCATGTATGATTAGCCCTGCGCGGCGTCTTCCCGTTCAGGAAAGGCGAGCGAAATTGGCGACCCCCGGCGTTGGCGTGCGGCGCGGGCTTGCGGCCTGGCCTTCGCCAAGTGAGGACATCAGCCCCGCCAGTTCGGCAAATTTCTCGCGCGCCAACCGGTAATAGACCAGTTTGGCATGCTTGCGCGTGGCGACGAGGCCTGCCTTGCGCAGCACGGCGAGCTGCTGCGAAAGCGCGGGCTGGCCGATCCGGGCTGCGTCCTCGATCTCGCCAACATTCATTTCGCCCGCACGCAGGATTTCAAGAATTAGCAGGCGCGCGGGGTGCGCAACTGCCTTCAACGCCTCGATCCGCTTGTCCTTGCTCATGTGCGCTTGCCCGGCCCGGTTTCGCGCAGGAACCAATCGGTATTGCCCTTGGCGGCATAGACATCGTCCAGCCTGGCGCTGGGTTGCCGCATCAAGGGTTCGCCGACCTGCCAGTTGGCGGGGGCCAGTGCCGCCTCGCGGTCAACCGCCTGCAGCGCATCGAGCATCCGCAGCATCTCCGGGATCGAACGCCCGACGCTGGCAGGATAGCAGGTCATGGCCCGCACCACGCCTTGCGGATCGATGAAAAAGGTGGTGCGCACGGTGGCGCTGTCATTGTCATGCGGGGCGACCATGCCATAGGCGCGCCCGATCACCAGCGTCGGATCCTCGACAATCGGAAACCGCACCTCGACATCGAAACGGTCACGGATCATCCGCAGCCAGGCAAAATGGGCGAACAGGCTGTCCACCGATAGGGCCATCAGGGCGCAGTCGCGTGCCTCGAACTCCGCCGCCTGTTCGGCCAAGGCGACAAATTCGGTGGTGCAGACCGGCGTGAAATCAGCCGGATGTGAAAACAACACCAGCCAGCGCCCGCGAAATTCGGACAATTGCACGCTGCCCAGCGTGCTGCGCGCGGTGAAATCGGGGGCCACGTCCCCGATCCTGAGGCCCCAGCATGGGCCAGCCCTGTTCTGCGATTCATCCATGTAATCTTCAATAACCCTTGACTCTGGAAGATCAAGACATATACACAATTTATGTAAATAAATGATGGAGAATTGCGGTGAGTGATTCTGACATTGCCGTCCAGACGGCCAGTGCACAAATCGAGCAGGCGCGGGCGGGCGCCAGCCTGCGTCCGGAAATCCAGGGCTTCTTTGATCCTGACACGTTTACAGTAACTTACGTTGTATATGACGCTGCATCGCGTGATGCGGTGATCGTGGACTCGGTGCTCGATTACGATCCTGCTTCAGGACGGACATCTTACGCATCGGCGGATCGAGTCATAGAGTACGTCAATTCGAAAAATCTGCATGTGAAATATCTACTTGAGACGCATGCCCATGCCGATCACCTTTCCGCCGCGCCCTATCTGCAGGAAAAACTGGGTGGCCAGATCGCGATTGGCGAACACATCACCACGGTACAGAATGTCTTCGGCAATCTGTTCAATGCCGGCAGCGAATTTCAGCGCGATGGCTCTGACTTCGATGTCTTGTACGCCGATGGCGATACATTCACGATCGGCAGCCTGCCTGTCACCGTGCTGCATGTACCGGGCCATACGCCGGCATGCATCGCCTATGTGATCGGGGATGCCGTGTTCGTGGGAGATACCATGTTCATGCCGGATTACGGCACGGCCCGCGCCGACTTCCCTGGCGGCGACGCCCGCCAGTTGTTCCGCTCGCTGCGCCGCATTCTTGCTCTGCCCAAAGAAACCCGGCTGTTCATGTGCCACGACTACCTGCCTGAAGGCCGCACCGAATATGTGTGGGAGACAACCGTCGAGGCCGAGCGGGAAGGCAATGTGCATGCGCATGACGGTGTGTCGGAAGATGACTTTGTCGCCATGCGTGAGGCGCGCGACGCCACGCTCGACATGCCGCGCCTGATCCTGCCTTCGGTGCAGGTCAATATGCGGGCCGGACATCTGCCCCCGGCAGAGGATAATGGCGTGGTCTATCTCAAGATGCCGGTGAACGCGGTATGATGCTGCCCGGCTTCCCCGATGCGCAGCCGCTGGAAGGGCTGGCGGGCGGCGCCCTGATCGGGCTGGCGGCCGCATTGATGCTGCTGGGCGCGGGGCGGATTGCCGGTGTCTCAGGCATCACCGCCCGCGCCGTGGGGATCGCCGATAGCGGCATTTCGCGCGATGGCGCGTGGAGTTTCCTGATCGGATTGCCGCTTGGGGCCGCGTTGGTCGCAATGATGACCGGCGGGATCGAATCGCATTTTGCTGGACCAGTTCCGCTCGTCATCGCCGGCTTCATTGTTGGCGCAGGCACACGCATGGGCAGCGGCTGCACCAGCGGGCACGGCGTGTGCGGGGTCAGCCGGTTATCGCAACGATCGCTGGTTGCGACGGTGACCTTCATGGTCGCCGGAATTGCTACGGTTGCAGCGATGAACGC
>JBNLDR010000140.1:0-4230 GCA_050304495.1 Altererythrobacter sp. | reverse complement strand
CAAAGTCTGCAAGGCTGCCCAGAACAGCACTTCACAGACAGATAGGGTTCAACCAATCCCCGGCTGTGCTAGGATTTTTGCCATGGATTCCGATTCTGGCATGTACACACAGCTCGCAATGGCAACCGCGATGGTGCTCTCCACCGTGACTGTCCACGGCGTGGGACTGCTCGGGTTGACACGGTTACTGCGGCTAGAACAGCATGAGGAACGCAGCGCCAACCTTTCCCCGCTTTCAGCACGCGGGATTTTTTTCACCTTCGCATTGGTGTTGGGCCTGTTCGTGATCCACGGGTTCGAGATCTGGCTCTATGCCTTTGTCTATCTTGCCGCTGGGGCGCTGCCCACGCTCCATGACGCGGTCTATTTCTCGACCATCACCTACAGCACGATCGGCTATGACGACGACGGCTTCCCCCGCGCCTGGCAGCTGGTCGCCGCGATCGAGGGGATCAACGGCGTCTTGCTGATGGGCTGGTCAACCGCCTTCTTCGTCGCGCTGGTTGCGCGTCTGGGTCGTCGATAGGCCAGCCGCAAGGCTACTCGGCCACTACCCCGCTTCGGCCCGCGCCGCTCTGATGGCGGCAACGAACGGCGCATAGTCGACGTAGTCGCGGTGGTGCACCACCTTGCCCTCTTCCACTGTCAGGACGATCACCATCGGCGTTACGCTGTTCACAATCGTCCCGTCACCTAGGTCGATCCCCCAATCGAGTTCGCCTTCGTATAGTGCGACATGGCCCGAGATCAGGCGGCGCGTGGTCGCAAACTCCATATGCGTCAGGCTGGAATAACCGTTGCGGAAACGGTCCATCATGGCGGCGCTGCCTTCGGAAACGATCCCGCCGAATATCAGCGTCGCAGTCGGATCCTGGAAATCTGACTGTTCGGCAATCAGCGTCTCCAGCTTGTCCCAGTCGCGCCCGATGTAGGCTGCGAAATAGGCATCGGATACGGGGGCCGTTGCGGCCCCAGCTTGGGCATAGCTGGGTGGCGCATCGTCCTGTGCGGCGGCGGTAAATGGCGAAAAGGCGGCGGCGGCAAGCAGCGCCCCGGCAATCAGTTTACGCATGGTTAGTCCCCCAAGAATTGATGTTGGGGCATCAACATATCGGCCGGTCTGGTGCGAGGCTGGCTCGACGAACGCCGGATGCGTTCGACCAATGGTGTGACCCGAGCACGCGTTTTGCAGTCTGAAGACCGGCCTTCAATTCCTCCTGCGGTCGAGCCGATTGAGCAGCGAAGGCGCAGCTGTTACCAGGTGCGACGAATCCATCGCCAGCGTTTCCCGCGCGACTGAGGCTGCCTCCTGGCAAGAGCGGGCATTGGTGAAACGCTGGGCAAAGCGGTTGTAGAGCCGGGTTTGCGCATGGTCGAACCCGCGACCGCCCTGGCGCTGGGCCGCGGAATAGCTGGAAGCCAGCACCGTGCGGTGCCGCTGCAACAATTTGCGATAATCCCGCTCTATCCCCGCAGTCTTGCGGCAAGACAGGGCGGCAACATTGAGCCCCGCACGAACACTCCACAGCGTCGGAGTTCCCTGTGCCATGGCCTGCGAAACCGCCGGGGCTCGGCGTGGCGAAGTACTGGCAACGCCGCCGCGATGCACCCTGTCCGATCCACACGACGCAAGCATAAGCGCCATTGCGAGAAAAGTGAGAGACCTGCGCGCCGAATGTGCGCTGCGTATGTTGCGATCCATCTTGCCGCCAACCCGTATTGTTATGCGGCGACCATGGGCCTAGCGGGGCGGCTTACAAGCGCGCGTCGGCGGAACGGAAAGCAATTGCGACGGGGTGAGAGCTGCGACAATGGCGCAGCCGGATTGCGGCAGGAAAGGCGCTCTCGCCTATTGAGCCCAGCCAACCTGGGAGGTGCGCGCTTCGCGTTCCAGTTCGCGCTGTTCCGCTTTCTCGCGCTCTACCTTCTCGCGCTGCACCGCCACGGCCCTCGCCTGTTCGGCCAGCCCGCGCCAGGTCTTTTCAGACCGCAGTTCCCGGTCGCGGACATTCTCCAGCGTCGCCTGCTTCGCCGCAGCTGCGGCTTCCTCGGCACGTTGCAGAAGGAATTCATAGGTGACGGCCATGGGCGATCCTTTACCGGAACAGAGGGAATGGGTGCGGGTGTGGGGAGCGGTGGCGAACCGCCGCCCCCCAATCGCGAAATCAGTCAGCAGCCGAAAGGTTGACGGCGCTTTCCTTGCCATTGCGGCCGGATTCAACGTCATAGTTGAGGCGCTGGTCCTTATCGAGCGACTGCATCCCTGCGGCCTGCACCGCCGAGATATGGACGAAGCTGTCCGATGAACCATCGTCGGGCTGGATGAAACCATAGCCCTTGTCAGAGTTGAAGAATTTGACTGTGCCTACTTTGGCCATGTGGTGTTCCTTTCAGGAAACATGTTGCCCGCGCGCGAAATTGCGCGTTGGTCGTGCGTCATATCGTCCGATGAAAGGAAGTCGTCGTCTGGTTTACGCCGGGGGCATTGAATGCCAGGCGGCGGTCGGCAAATCTCGAAGTCCGTCGCAAATTTCGACGTCAGCGCGGGCGCAATAGCACGATTGCAGTGGATTACCTAATTATAACACCTTGTCGGGGCGCGGATCGTGGCCGTGGCGGCTTTCCTTGCCGAAATGCCGTTCCAGCCGCTGGGCCAAAGTAGTCGCAGCCTTGCGCGCCGCTGTATCGACATCGCTGGCATGTTCGGTCACGCCAATTGCCCTTCCGCCCGCCGGACGCGCCTCGATAGTGCAGGATTTGTCATCCGCCCCGTGCTTGGGCCCGTTCACATCGCGCAAATGGATTTCGAGCCGGGTCAGCCGATCCTCGAACCGGTCGAGCTTTTCACGCACCTTGGCCGTGATCCGTTCGGCCACATTCTCCGTGCCCATGACGCTGCTGTCGGAATTGAACTGGACCTGCATTTGCGATCTCCTTTTTTCGTCTCTCCATCCAACGCTCGACATGGGTATTCGGCTCCCCGATTTCACGCGATTTCGCATGGAAATCCTACAGGATGGAACACATGGAACACAGTCTAAAGGCAAAAACCTGGCCATCAGCGAAAAACCGGATGCCCCGGAAAATGGCAGGGATGCGAAGGGAGAGTGTTTTCAGTCAGGAAGCGCATGGCCCCTCGCTAGTGCCGATGGGTGTTTGTAGGAAAGCCATCCTTCGCGCGGACTTTGCGCCTCTCGCCGCCTTCCCCTATCGCGGGCGCATGAGCGCACCCGCCCACCCCGTAACCATTCTTGTCGACGCCGATGCCTGCCCTGTGAAGGAGGAGGTCTACCGCGTGGCTGAGCGCTTCAAGGCGCATGTGCGCGTGGTCAGCAACAGCCCTTTTCGCGTGCCGGTGAGCGAGCGGGTAAAGCGTGTGGTGGTCGGCGACGGCTTCGACGCTGCGGACGACTGGATTGCAGAGAATGCCGGCCCGCGCAGCGTTGTGATCACCGCCGACATACTGCTGGCCGAACGCTGCCTGAAAGCGGGCGCACGGGTTTTGAAGCATGACGGGCGTGAGTTCGACGCCGCCAGCATCGGCAGCGCCATCGCCACGCGAGCCATCATGGAAGACCTGCGCGCCGGGATGGCCGGAATGGATGGCAGCGTTGTTGGTGGGCCTCCGCCCTTCAGCAAGGCGGACCGCTCGCGGTTCCTGCAGGCGCTGGACCGGGTGCTGACCTCCCTGGCCCGCTAGCACCACTCTGCCGAATTGATGCAGGGTTGCCATTCGAATGGGTCTACACTGGCAGCGGGGCATTCCGCCCCGATTGGAAAAGACCATGGCCAAGGGCCAACGCAAGTCGAACAAGGAAATCCGCAAACCCAAGGCCGAAAAGGGGCCGAAAACCAACGCCTCCAACCCCAGCGTGAAACCGGGCGCGATCAAGGGGCTGGAGAATATGCGTAACAGCTAGGGGGCCTCAGCCCTCCCCGCGCTCGACCGGCGACAACGACTGTTTCGCCGTATGCATCGCCAGCAGCCGGTCGATCTCGGCAATCCGCACACGCTGCGGCGTATCGCGCTTCAACCCCTTGAGGCGGCACTCGCCCCACAGCTTGCGTCGTTCGGATTCGAGGTTCTTACGATAGAGATCGGCCATGGGCCGCTATGGGCGCTTCTGGCGGCGCTGGCCGCGCTTGGCCAGCCGGGCGGCGAGACCGCGGCGCCGACGGCCCTGTTGCTCGCGGGCGGCGTCGGCCTGACCCCGGACTTCTTCGGCTACG
>JBNLDR010000139.1:0-4239 GCA_050304495.1 Altererythrobacter sp. | reverse complement strand
TGGTCGTCTTGCCCACTCCACCTTTCTGGTTCGCGATAGCAATGGTGATCATGACCTAGCCGTTCCTTTCACCGCTCACCCCCGGTCGAGGGCGGCGAACTCACGATGATCCCTGCATCCGGATCGGTCAATGATTGTTCCACGTGGAACATTTTCCGAATCCGGGCGGGCATGTCTGACAGTTCCTGCGCCGCCGAACGCCCCTTGGGCAACAGATAGGTCGTCGCCTTTGTGGAAAATGGTGAGGATAAGCGGAGGAGTTTGGGTAGTGGAGCAAAGGCACGTGCCGAAATGACACGCGCCTTGAAGGGCTCGACAAGTTCGAGCCGCCTACCTTCGACCCGACATTTCGGGAGTTGGAGCTGTTCCACCATACGCTCGAGCCACTCAATCCGCCGGATCCTGGATTCGACAAGAATTACAGGTATCTGCGGGCGTAGCGCGGCAACCACCAGTCCTGGAAAGCCCGCCCCGGTTCCCAGATCGAGCCATGGGCCCGATGTTTCACGTGGAACAAATCCCAGCAATTGGGCGCTGTCGGCGATATGGCGCTGCCAGACCTGATCCTCCGAGGGCCGGGAAATAAGGTTTTACCTGCGGTTTTCCCCGATCAACTCGCTGGCAAGCAGTTCGAGCCGCACCATCGCCTCCCGATCGGCCAGGCCAGCCACGAATGCGCGTGCGGAATCTTCGCCTTGGATCATGCCGCATTCTGCCGACGGCGGGCATGCACCAGCAAGGCCGATAGTGCGGCGGGTGTGATGCCGGAGATACGCCCTGCCGCCGCGAGCGAGGCAGGCTGCGCCGCGCTCAACCTTTCGACCATCTCGTTCGAAAGTCCCGGTACTTCACCATAGGGGAAGTCCACCCCCAACTGCAGCTGCTCGCTGGCGCGCAGATCGCGCAGTTCCGCATCCTGACGCGCGAGATAGGGAGCATAGGCGGCGTCTTCGGCCATTTCCTCAGCAAGCGGATCGCCCGGAACAACAACATCGCCCAGCCATGGGCCCAGCTCGGCAAGACCGATCGTTTCATGCCGGAGCCATTCACGCACCAGTTTGCTCCCACCATCGCGCCTCGTGGTATGCCCTGCATCAGCCATTTCTCGCGCAGAAACCGGCGTATCGAATGCCTCATCCACTGCGGCACGTCGTTCCTCGCGGCGGTTGAACCACTCTGCTCGCGGGCTAGCGACACAGCCAGCAGCAATGCCGAGCGGGGTAAGCCGGGTGGAGGCGTTATTGGCCCTTAGTCGCAAGCGATATTCGGCTCGCGCGGTGAGCATGCGATATGGCTCGCTCACGCCCTGCAGGGTCAGATCGTCAACCATCACCGCGATATAGGAATTTGCGCGATCCAAACTGGGTGGCTCGCACCCAAGCACAGCCGCGGCCGCCTGCAATCCGGCAACAAGGCCCTGGGCCGCCGCCTCTTCATATCCGGTGGTGCCATTGATCTGGCCAGCACAGTACACACCTGGAATCTGTCGTATTTGCAAGGTCGGCGAAAGTGCGCGTGGATCGATATGGTCGTATTCCACTGCATAGCCAGGGACCACCATCTCCACCCGTTCAAGACCGGGCATGGCGCGCAACATTGTCAGCTGGACGTCGGTGGGCAGCGAAGTGCTGATTCCATTGGGATAGACCAGATGATTGAACAGTCCCTCCGGTTCGAGAAACACCTGGTGCCCATCACGATCGCCGAAACGGTGGATCTTGTCCTCGATAGACGGGCAATAACGCGGCCCAACCGCATCGATCGCGCCTGAAAACAGCGGGGAACGATGTAAATTGGCACGAATCGCATCATGCGCAGCCTCGGTTGTACGGGTGATCGCGCAAAAAACCTGCGGATTGGCGCGCCGCGAGGTCAGTGGCGACATGGTCCAGTCCTCACCATCCGAAGGCTGTTCCTCAAGCGCAGCCCAGTCGATCGTGCGACCATCTAGCCGCGGAGGCGTCCCGGTCTTGAGCCGCGCCATGGGCAAATTGGCCGCGCGCAACTGTTCAGCGAGCCGCCTTGCGGCATTCTCGCCGATCCGTCCGCCTCCGAAGCGTTCCTCACCCCGAAACAGCGTTCCACCCAGAAACGTACCAGTGCACAGGATCACCGCGCGCGCGCCCATAACTGTGCCGTCGGAAAGCTCAATTCCAGATGCGCGCCCGCTCTCCAGCCGAAGCGCGGCAACTTCCCCCTCTACCAGGTCCAATTTCGCCTGCGCCCGCACGATTTCCTGCACAGCCGCCTTGAACAGCACGCGATCCGCCTGGACGCGCGGGCCCCACACCGCACTCCCCTTCGAGCGGTTGAGCATTCGGTAATGGATAGCACCAGCGTCTGCCGCGCGGCCAATCACCCCATCCAGTGCATCCACTTCGCGGACAAGATGCCCCTTGCCAAGCCCGCCGATAGCGGGATTGCAGCTCATCGCACCGATTGCATCGAGATCGAAGCTGACCAGACCCACACGCGCACCCATCCGGGCAGCGCCACAGGCCGCCTCAACGCCGGCATGTCCTCCGCCGACCACCAGGATGTCATATTCGTGCATGTTCGGCCCGATAATGGAGCGCGATGCCGCGGTCAAAGGCTCAATGTTCCACGTGGAACATCACTTTCCGATGCAAAATCGCCCAAACAATGCGTCAAGCATGTCTTCCGTGGTCGCTCGCCCAACCAGCCGATCGAATGCAATGCGCGCCCGCCGCAATTGCTCGGCGATCAAGAGGGGATCGGAAATGCCAGCCGCATCAGCCAACTCCTGTGCAGCTCCAGCGAGAAGTTCGCGCTGACGTTTGTTGAGCGCAGCCTTGCCCGGTTTGGGAAGGACCGAACGCGCCAAATCGACAATCTCGCGCTTCAAAAGGTCGAGATTCTCGCCACTATGCGCCGAAACCCGCAATTTAGGCGCGGATTTAACCAAATGGTCCACTTTATCGACCTGCGCTTCAATCTCCCACGAGCCTTTTGGTCCCTCGTGTTCCTGGCCAAGCCACAGAACCAGATCGGCACGTTTCAGTTCCCCTCTGGCACGCTCAACCCCGATCAGTTCGATCTCGTCGCCGCCTTCATCGCGCAAGCCCGCGGTATCGACAAAGGTAAAGGGCACCCCCGATATCGCAACCGAACGCTCGATCACGTCACGCGTTGTCCCTGCTGTAGGCGAAGTAATGGCCGCCTCACTATCAACCAAAGCATTGAAAAGTGTAGATTTCCCTGCATTTGGGGGCCCCGCAAGCACAATTCGGAACCCCTCACCCAGGCGTTCCGCCGAAGGGCGCGCCAGCCAATCCCGCAATTCCGCATGGAGTGCCTCCAGATCGCTAGAAAAACTGGCCGGAATCCCGGAAACATCGTCCTCATCGCCAAAATCCAGCACAGCTTCAATCCGCGCAGAAAGCTTCAGAAGATGCGTACGCCAATCTTCAACCTTGCGAGAAAATACCCCGCCAGCCATCGCCATCGCTGCGCTGCGCTGCAATTCGGTTTCCGCACCGAGCAAGTCACCGAGTCCCTCAGCTTCAGCCAGGTCTATTCGGCCATTGATGAAGGCGCGGCGGGTAAACTCGCCTGGTTCTGCAGGCCGCAAGCCGGGAATCTCTCCCAAGACCCGCTCCACTGCAGCAACCACCGCCCTGCCACCATGGCAATGCAGTTCGAGCAAGTCTTCGCCGGTCGCTGTATTTGGACCGGGAAACCACAACACCAAAGCCTCATCCAGCAACCCGCCATGTTCATCACGCAGCTTGCATAGGCTTGGGCTGCGCGGTTCGATCTCGCGCCCCGACAATCCCATCATGGCAGAGCGTGCCGACGGACCACTTACCCGTATAATCGCGATCGCGGCTGGTGGCGCGCCGCTCGACAGCGCAAAAATCGTATCACTCATGCCTGATCGGCCGGCCCGCTTAATCGTCGTCAGACTTGCTCTTGCCCGATCCGGCCTTCATCCCGCCTTCCATGAAGCTCTGGAACATCTTGAGCCCGACCTGGCCCATGGGGGCAAGCTGCTTCGCATATTCCTGAAGCTGGTCAGGGCTGCTGACCCCCTTCATCGCCTTGGCCATGGTGTCGATATAGACCGAATTCGCCTTGGATACGTCAGGCAGGCCCATGAAGATCTGGAGGGCCGCAGAACCAAGGGCTCCACGGTCCTTTTGGTGTAACCGCGCAGGACAACCGGCACTTTGCCAATGAGATACGCCCATACGAATATTGTCGCCAGAGACTGGAAAG
>JBNLDR010000138.1:0-4326 GCA_050304495.1 Altererythrobacter sp. | reverse complement strand
CGGCGGATTCGCCTCCAGCGCATCGTCAAACCAGCGATTGAGCGCAGCCGTGGAGACGCGCTTTGACCAGGCTTCGCGCAGTTCGAAGGCCGCGCCCAGCATCTGGTCCAGGCCCTTGCCGGTCTTGGCGCTGACCGCGATCAGTGGCAGGCCGCGGACCTGCGCCAGCCCATCGTCCAGCGCGGCGCGGATGCCGTTGAACAGCGCGCTGGCATCCTCTGCAATGTCCCATTTATTGATCGCCACCATCAGCGCGCGGCCTTCCTGCAGCACCATGTCGGCAATCTTGAGATCCTGATGCTCCAGGCCCTGCGTCGCATCGAGCAGCAACACCACCACTTCGGCAAAGTCGATTGCGCGGCGAGCATCGGCGACGCTGAGCTTTTCGAGCTTTTCGACGACATTGCGCTTCTTGCGCATACCGGCGGTATCGATCAGGCGGACGTCGCGCGCCTCGCCCGTCTTGGGATCGGTCCACTGCCAATCCACCGCGATCGAATCGCGCGTGATCCCGGCTTCAGGGCCGGTCAGCAGCCGGTCTTCGCCCAGCAATTGGTTGATCAGCGTGCTCTTGCCAGCATTGGGCCGCCCCACGATTGCCAGCTTGAGCGGGCCGAGCGGTGCATCCTCATCCTCGCTCGCAGCAAATTCGGCGGCGACTTCGGCTGCTTCGGCCTTTTCTCCGATGATCGGCCACAGCGCGCCGAACAGATCGGCAATGCCTTCGCCATGCTCGGCTGAAATGGCAATCGGATCGCCCAGGCCAAGCGAATAGCTTTCGAGCACGCCGCTCTCACCAGCGGTGCCCTCGGCCTTGTTGCAGACCAGCACCACCGGCACATCCTGGCCGCGCAGCCAGCGCCCGATTTCCTCGTCTAGGGGAGTGATCCCGGCGCGCGCATCGATCACGAACAGAGCGGCGTCCGCGCCCTCCAGGCTGACCTCGGTCTGCTGGCGCATCCGGCCGGGCAGGCTTTCGGCGTCATCGTCTTCCCAGCCAGCCGTATCGACAATGGTGAAGGCCATTCCCGCCAGCTCGGCATCGCCCATGCGGCGGTCACGCGTCACCCCGGGCTGATCATCTACCAGCGCGAGCTTCTTGCCCACCAGCCGGTTGAACAGCGTGGACTTGCCGACATTGGGCCGGCCAATGATGATGACTTGTGGTTTCATGTATGCCTGCAAGTGGCCTTTAACCTGCCACTTGGCAAGGTTGCGGCTCAGGCCCTGGCCACGGGCGGGTTCTCGCCCAGATCTTCGTACCAGGCTTCAACCGGGCCAGTCAGCTTGATCGTCATCGGCTGGCCATGACGATCCACGCTCTTGCCTGCCTGGACCCGCACCCAACCTTCGGAAATGCAATATTCCTCGATATCGGTGCGGACACGATCCTTGAAGCGGATGCCTACGCCGCGCTGCAGGTTCTCGGCGTCGAAATGCGGGCTGCGCGGGTTCACCGACAGGTGATCGGGCGGTACGTCTTTGGTTTGTTCGTCACTCATGAGCGGCCCCTTAGTCGCGCGCTGGCTGCCAAACAAGTCGCAAGCGCTTGCCCTTTTGTTCAGCGCCGACTAATGGCGCTCCCCTACACGCGTGCGGTTGCGCCTCACGCGCGGCGTCGTTCGGGTTGCGGGCGTGGCGGAATTGGTAGACGCGCTGGTTTTAGGTACCAGTATCGCAAGATGTGGGGGTTCGAGTCCCTTCGCCCGCACCATTTCCGTTTGGACGTGGCTCGAGCATTACAAATTGTTGAAAAGGCTGAAGTTTTAAGCTCATGCAGATCAAGGAAACCACCAATAAGGGCCTCAAGCGCGCCTATCAGGTAACGATCACGGCGAAGGATATCGCCGCCCGGATCGAATCCGAAGTTAAGAAGATCGCGCCACAGGTGAAGATGCCCGGCTTCCGCCCCGGCAAGGTCCCGGCGAATCTCGTCAAGAAAATGCACGGCGAGCAGCTGCATGCGCAAACCGTCAATGACGTGATCCGCGAATCGGTTGACCAGCTGATGCGTGACAAGGAACTGCGCCCGGCAATGCAGCCCAAGATTGACCTTGGCACCGGCTATGAAGAGGGCAAGGATGCCGAGCTTTCGATTGAGCTGGAAGTGCTGCCCAAGGTGGAAGTGCCTTCGCTTGACGGGCTGAAGCTGGAAAAGCTGGTGGTTCCGGTTTCGGACGAAGCCGTGACCGAAGCGATCCAGGGGATCGCGGGTCAGAATAAGAGCTACAAGGACGCGCCGAAGACGAAGAAGGCCGCCGAAGGTGACCAGCTGATCATCGATTTTGTCGGCAGCGTGGATGGTGTCGAATTCGAAGGCGGCAAGGCTGAAGGTGCGCCGCTGGTGCTGGGTTCGGGCCAGTTCATTCCCGGCTTCGAAGAGCAGCTGACCGGCGTGAAGACCGGCGATGAGAAGACCATCACTGTCACTTTCCCGGAAGATTACCCGGCCGAAAACCTCAAAGGCAAGGAAGCGCAGTTCGCGATCACTGTCCAGCAGGTCAAGGTCGAGACCGAGACCAAGATTGACGAGGATTTTGCCAAGAATCTGGGACTTGAAAGCCTGGAACAGCTGCAGGGCCTGCTGCGCGGACAGCTCGAACAGCAGACCGCTGGCCTCACCCGCACCCAGATGAAACGCCAGCTGCTCGATACGCTGGCTGCCGGGCATGATTTTGAAGTGCCCGAAGGCATGGTCAATGCCGAATTCGAACAGATATGGGCTCAGCTTCAGCAGGAAGCCGCGCGCGAGGAAGATCCCGCCACCGCCCTGAAGGAAATCGAAGCCGAGAAGGACGAATATCGTTCGATCGCCGAGCGCCGTGTACGCCTGGGCCTGTTGCTCAGCGAAATCGGCCAGGCCAATGGCGTGGAAGTGACCAGCCAGGAAATGTCGATGCTGATCCAGCAGGCGGCACAGCAATACCGCCCGGAAGATCGCGAACGGTTCGTCCAATATGTCCAGCAGGAGCCGATGGCCGCAGCCCAGCTGCGCGCGCCGCTCTATGAAGACAAGGTGGTCGATTTCCTGTTCGACAAGGCCGAAGTGACCGAGCGTGAAGTGACGCAGGAAGAGCTTGAAGCCGCGATCGAGGCAGAAGAGGCTGCTCCGGCCAAACCCGCCGCGAAGAAGAAGGCTGCGGCCAAGAAGGCCGCCAAGAAGACGACCGCCAAGAAGGCTAGCAAGAAGACCGCGAAGAAGCCCGCCGCCAAGAAGGCTGCCAAGGTCGCGAAGAAGCCGGCCGCCAAGAAGGCCGCAGCCAAGCCCGCAGCGGAAAAGAAGCCTGCTGCGAAGAAGGCTCCGGCCAAGAAAGCCCCGGCCAAGAAGGCGGCTGCCAAGAAGTAATCGGCGTTACGCCGCACAGGAATTGAGGGCGGGGTCAGCAGTGCTGGCCTCGCCCTTTCCTTTTTGTGGTTGGCTGGCTGACGCGAAATCGGGGTTGAGCCCGGCAGCGCGATCCGGCATCTTCTCGCCCGTCCTGCAAAAAGGGGTGCCTGATGTACAACCGAGCCGGAGCTGCGCGCTCCTTGCGCGTCGCAAGTCTGTTTACGGCGATCGCCCTACTGGGCGGCTGTTTCCTGGCCGAGGACGACGCGAGCAACCCGATCATCCCTGACGCCAGCCTGGCCTATCCGCTCAAAATCGGTGAGGGCCGCGAATGCGAAGAGCAGGAAGACGGTGCGCTTTCCTGCGAACGTGCCAGTTTCGAGAGATTGCCAGAGGGCGGCTATCGCATCACCATATATCAGGAGGTCACGACGAGCGAGGACGGGCAGGAGAGCGGCGAGAGCGGCAGCGCCACCAGCCAGTACAGGCTTCGCGCCCTGCAGGGGGAGGGCGTCCCCGCTGATACCTATCTTGTCCAGGCAATCGCCGCATCGGATGGAGAACGCTATCTCGGCCTATTGAAACGTTCGTCGCGCGGCGGATGGGCCAAGATTTCACCCAATTGCGACAAGCTCTCGCCCCAGACTTTCGTCAGTTTCATGAATCAGGGGTGGTTGCACACGCAGGAAGGGGCGACGCTGGACGGGCTGACCTGCTACATCGTGCGCGATGGGCTGGACGATGCCCGGCTGTACGAGATCCTCAGTGCCACCCAATCTTCGGGCGACAACAAGATCCTGTTTTCCGGCGGATAGGCGGGATCACTCCCTCGGTTGCCAGGGCTGTGGAGGGGGTCGCCGCCATCGCCAGAGCAATCAACGCTGCGTTAGTCTTGAATGGTGCGGGCTGTAACGAAGTACACACTTTGCAAATTGCACTCCCCGACAAACGTGGGACGATTGGGTTAACGCACTTGAACATCACGATCTGTGCGCCGA
>JBNLDR010000137.1:0-4396 GCA_050304495.1 Altererythrobacter sp. | reverse complement strand
TCGGCGGCGGTAATGTCATATTCCGGTTCCAGCATGGGAACGAGGCCCGCATCGGCGATCTGATTGCCCACGACGAACTGCTGTTCGACCACTGCGGCGATACCGGCAGGATTGGCCGATTTGATGACGGAGCGCATCTTGGTGCCGAACATTCCCTTGGCGACAGATTTCTCGAGCAAGGCGGGAAGCTTGTCCAGCGGCTTCATCATCTGTGCGCCATCGACCTCGTCGGCCAGTCCCTGATCGACTTTGATGAATGGAACCACGCCGCGCGCCTTCAGCGCATCGGCGGTGGACATGCCGTCCACTTCGCCGTCCATAGTCCTTTCAAACAGGATCGCACCGATCACCTTGCCGCTGGCAAAGCTGGGCGCGGTAATCACCCGCGCACGCATTTCATGGATGCGGGCGAACATCTCGTCTTCACCGTTCCATTCGCTGTCCTCAACGCCATATCCGCGCAGCGCCTTGGGGGTCGAACCGCCCGACTGGTCAAGCGCAGCGATAAAGCCGTTACCCTCTGCAATGCGGGCAGACATCTGTTCGAAGTTCATGCTGGGGTCCTATACGTAGCGTGGGGTTTTCATTGCTGTGCATACGAATGCGTTGGCGGGCCAATAGCCAGCGCGCGTGCCATCCGCAACCACCCGTATTGCTATTTCGACAGGGCTAGTCCGGCAGGGCTATTTCGACAGCGCCGCAACGCCTGGCAGGACCTTGCCCTCCATCCATTCCAGGAAGGCGCCCCCGGCGGTGGAGATATAGGTCACATCCTCCGCCACACCCGCATGGGCCAGCGCGGCGACGGTATCGCCTCCGCCCGCGACGGAGACCAGGGAACCTTCTTGCGTCAGCGCAGCGGCGGTGCGCGCCAGCGCCACGGTTGCTGCATCGAACGGCGGAGTCTCAAACGCGCCCATGGGCCCGTTCCACACCAGCGTGCGGCAGGTCTTGAGCACATCGCCCAGCGCCTCGACCGCCAGCGGACCGACATCGAGGATCATCTCATCGGCCGCAACTTCATGCACATTGCATACTCGCATGCTGGGCGGGTTGGCGGCGAATTCCTTAGCCACGACAACATCGTAAGGCAGATGCACGATGCACCCCGCCTCGTCAGCCGCCGCCATGATCGCATTGGCTGTGTCAGTCAGGTCATGTTCGCACAGGCTCTTGCCGACATCGACACCTTTGGCGGCGAGGAAGGTATTGGCCATGCCCCCGCCAATAATCAGGTGCTGGACCTTGCCCACCAGGTTTTCGAGAACCGCCAGCTTGGTCGACACCTTAGCCCCGCCCACCACGGCGGCGACCGGTGTTTGCGGATTGCCCAGTGCAGCGTCTAGCGCTTTCAGCTCACGCTCCATCGCCCGCCCGGCATAGGCTGGCAACAGATGCGCCAGCCCTTCCGTGGTGGCATGCGCCCGGTGCGCGGCTGAAAAGGCATCATTGACGTAGAAATCGCCGTTGGCTGCAATGCCGCGTGCGAATTCGGGAT
This sequence comes from Altererythrobacter sp., assembly GCA_050304495.1. Lineage (GTDB taxonomy): Bacteria > Pseudomonadota > Alphaproteobacteria > Sphingomonadales > Sphingomonadaceae > Erythrobacter. The sequence continues at coordinate 2,898 of JBNLDR010000137.1, read as the reverse complement.
CGTTCGCCTCTTCACCCGGCCAGAAGCGGACATTGTCGAACAGGCCGATGTCGCCTGGACCAAGGATGCCGATCGCCTGCTCGGCGACCGGTCCTGCCACTTCCGGGATGAACATGATCTCGCGGCCCAATACCCGCTCGACATCGCCCTGCACCATGCTGGTAGAGAGCACGGAGCTGCGCTGCCCCTTGGGACGCCCGAAATGAGCGAGCAAGAGCACTTTCGCGCCCTTGTCCGCCAATTCCAGAATCGTGTCCTTGACCGCTTCAACCCTGGTGACGTCGCTCGCCCTGCCTTCTTTCATAGGCAGGTTGAGATCGACGCGCACCAGCGCGACCTTGCCGGACACGTCGCCAAGGTCATCCAGGGTTTTGAAAGTGGCCATCGGTCAAAGTCCTTAGAGGAAGCTTGCCATCACCCCGGCGGTGTCGATCATGCGGTTGGAGAAGCCCCATTCATTGTCATACCAGCTGACGACACGGGCCAGCTTGCCTTCCATTACAGCCGTTTCAAGGCTGTCGATGGTCGAGCTGGCCGGATAGTGGTTGAAGTCAGAGCTGACGAGCGGCTGATCGGTATAATCGAGCACGCCCTTCATCGGGCCTTCCGCTGCGGCCTTGAGCGCGGCATTGAGCTCTTCCGCGCTGGTGTCGCGGCCGGGCGTGAACACCAGGTCCACCATGCTGACATTGGGGGTCGGTACACGGACCGAAGATCCGTCCAGCTTGCCCTTCAGTTCGGGCAGGACCAGGCCAACCGCGCGCGCCGCGCCGGTGGTGGTGGGGATGATGTTGAGGCCGGCGGCGCGGGCGCGGCGCGGGTCCTTGTGGAAGACGTCGAGCACCTTCTGGTCGTTGGTGTAGCTGTGGATGGTGTTCATCAGGCCGCGCCTGATGCCCCAGTTGTCGTGGACGACCTTCGCTGCGGGCGCCAGGCAGTTGGTGGTGCAGCTGGCGTTGGAGATCACATCGTCATCCGCGGTCAACGTGTCGTGGTTGACGCCATAGACGATGGTTTTCGAAACGCCGGTTGCCGGTGCAGAGATCAGCACGCGCTTGGCCCCGGCACCAATGTGTGGTCGCGCGCCTTCATCAGACTGGAAGAAGCCCGTGCATTCGAGCACGATATCAATGCCATTGGCCGCATGCGGCAAATTGCCCGGATTCCGCTCTGACGTCACATGAACGTGCTTGCCGTTGATCACCAGGTCCGTGCCGTCGACCTCGACCTTGCCGGGAAAGCGCCCGTGCGTCGAATCGAAACCGAACAGCAGCGCATTGGCCTTTGTGTCCGACAGATCGTTGATCGAGACCAGTTCAAGATCGTGATCGCTGCGCTCGAGGATGGCGCGCGCCACCAGGCGCCCGATACGTCCGAAACCGTTGATTGCAACCTTGGTCGCCATGAAACTACTCCTGCTTTCTTATCAGCCCAGACGGGCCTTTATTTGGGGGACAATAGCCTCTGCAGTGAGGCCGAAATATTCGTAAAGCTTGTCTGCCGGGGCCGATGCGCCAAACCGGTCGATACCGATGGTCAGCCCGTCACCGACATATTTCTGCCAGCCCAGCGTAACACCGGCCTCGATCGAGACCTTGAGCGTATCGGCGGGAAGTACATCGGCGCGATAGGCCGCGTCCTGTTCATCGAAGAGTTCGGCGCAAGGCATCGATACAACGTCGGCGCCAATGCCCTCGCCTTCAAGGGCGGTGGCGGCGGCCAGTGCGATCTCCACTTCTGAACCGGTAGCGACGATCACCACCTTGCGAGCTGCACTTGCGGCCTTCAGGCGATAGGCGCCCTTGGCGGTCTTGAAATCGGCATCAGCGCGCACCGACGGCAGGTTCTGGCGGCTGAGCGCAAGGACCGAGGGGCGATCCGACTGTTTGAGCGCCAGTGCCCATGCCTCTGCCGTTTCGATCGCATCCGCCGGACGGAACACCAGCACATTAGGCATGGCACGCAAGCTCATCACATGCTCGATCGGCTGGTGAGTCGGGCCATCTTCGCCCAGCCCGATGCTGTCATGCGTCATCACATAGACCACGCGTTGGTGCTGGAGCGCGGAAAGCCGGATCGCATTGCGGCAATAATCGGCAAACACCAGGAAGGTACCGCCGTAAGGAATAATTCCGCCATGCAGCGCCATGCCGTTCATCGCCGCTGCCATGCCGAATTCGCGGATACCGTAATAGAGGTGACGTCCGCTGTAATCCTCTGCGGTCAGGGGCGGAGTCGACTTGGTATTGGTCAAATTCGATCCAGTGAGATCGGCCGAACCACCGACAAGATCCGGCAAGGCGGCAGTGATCGCCTCCAGCGCCATCTGGCTTGCTTTGCGGGTCGCGACCTTGGGCTGATCGGCCACCAGAGTTGCGAGATAGGCCTCCATCGCATCGTTACCGGCGGGCAGATCGCCAGCCATGCGGCGGTTGAATTCGGCGGCATCGGGGCTGGCGGCAAGCCGAGCTTCCCATTCGGCGCGGGTAGCAGCGCCGCTTGCGCCGAGCGAGCGCCAATCGGCCAGGATGTCAGCCGGAATTTCGAACGGCGCTGATGTCCAGCCAATCGCCTCACGCGTGGCGGCGATTTCGTCTGCACCCAGCGGTGCGCCGTGAACCGAATGGCTGCCCGCCTTGTTCGGTGCGCCCTTGCCGATCACCGTCTTGCACGCGACCAGCGACGGGCGCGGATCTGCGGCAGCCTCTGCCAGGGCGCGAGCGATATCGGCAAAATCATGTCCATCGCAGCTGGTGACATGCCATCCGGTAGCGCGATAGCGCGCCGGAATATCCTCGCAGGTTGAAAGCGATGTGTCGCCATCGATGGTGATGTGGTTGTCATCCCACAGCACGTTGAGTTTGCCGAGCTTGAGATTGCCCGCAAGGCCGATCGCTT
>JBNLDR010000136.1:0-4401 GCA_050304495.1 Altererythrobacter sp. | reverse complement strand
GCCACCAGCGGTAAGGCATTCACCCGCCTTCATCGCCTTGAAGCCGTGGCCCTTGCAGGCATTCTGGCCCTTGCAGGCGTTTTCGGTCGTGGCGCAGTCGGCCGTGCCCTTGCAGCTGTTGACGCCATAGCAATGCACGGTGTCATCGCTGTTGAGCGCACCGCCGGTGCTGCCAGCGGGGGCTTCGGCAGCGAATGCAGCAACCGATGAAAGCGCCATTGCGCCAGCCAGGGCAGCGAAGCCAGCTTTGCGGGTTTGAATATTCATTATGTCCTCCAGATGGGATTGTTCCGCCCGGGGTGGGCACAGTGGAATTCGCCGCGAAACCCCCGGCAGTTACAGCGGGAAGAAAAATTTCCGGGCTGTAACCGGGGCATTGGGCGCCGCGAACCAAGGGTCAGATCCAGCATTGTGCCGGAGCAAGCATTTCTGAACCGGAGTATCCCCATGAACACCAAGATCGCACATGTCGCCGGCCTCGCCCTTGTAGCCGGAATTTCGGCTGGCCTCACCGCCAGTCCAGCCGCCGCCCAGAAGGCGCCGATGGAAAAATGCTATGGCGTGGCCAAGGCTGGCCAGAACGATTGCGCCGCTGGCCCTGGCACCTCCTGTGCCGGCACTTCCACCCGCGATTACCAGGGCAATGCCTGGAAGCTGGTGAAGAAGGGAACCTGCGAGACGACCAAAACGCCCAAGGGCATGGGTTCGCTGCAGCCGATCGACCGTTAAGCAGAGGGCAAGAGGGGCAAGACCATGGCCACGTTGCATTCGCTGCACGCACGTTTTGTGAAGCTTGTTTCAAGCGGCCTGTTCCTTGGGCTTGCCCTGCTCTTCACGCGGGTCGCGCTGGCGGGAATCTTCTGGCGTTCGGGCCGCACCAAAGTGGTGGAAGGCACGTGGCTGGAAATCAGCGACACCACGCATTTCCTGTTCGAGAACGAATATTCAGGCGTTCCCATCCCGCCCGAAATCGCCGCGCCCATGGCGGCCTATGCCGAACACTTCTTCCCGATCCTGCTCGTATTGGGCCTTGCCACAAGATATTCGGCGCTTGCCCTGTTGGGGATGACGCTGGTGATCCAGTTCTTCGTCTATCCCGATGCATGGTGGAGCACCCATATCGTTTGGGCCGCAATGGCTTTGGTCCTGATCGGAAATGGCGCAGGCGGCTTCTCGCTCGATGCGCTTATCGCTAGGATGTGCCGCAAATGATTGCAGAGGAAGCCACTCTTGCCCGCCTGATGGCGGCCGCCCAGAAAGGCGACAAACCCGCCTATAATGTGCTGCTGTCCGAAGCAGGCATGTGGCTGGAGCGGTATTTCAGGCGGCGTGTGCCGCCGCATCAGCTGGACGATCTGGTGCAGGATGTGCTGCTGGCACTGCACAACAAGCGCGCAACCTATGATGCGACGCGCCCTTTCCTGCCATGGCTGGCCGCAATCGCGCGCTATCGTTGGGTCGATCACCTGCGCAAGGTCTATAAGCACGAGAGCGACCTGCTTGGGGACAATGACGCCGCCATCGACAGCGACGAAGATGTGGTTGAAGCGCGGGTCAGTCTGGAGCGGCTGTTCGTGCACTTGCCCGAAAGCCAAGTCGAAGCGATCGAGCTGGTGAAAATTGAGGGGCTTTCGATACGGGAAGCCTCCGAAAGAACGGGTCAGAGCGAAAGCCTGGTCAAAGTGAATATTCATCGCGGGCTGAAGAAGCTGTCCGCATTAGTGGAAAGAGCAGACTGAAATGACCCGGGATCGTGACAGCATAATCGCCGCAATGACCGAGGAGCTGGAGCCCGTTCGCGGCTTCAAATTCGGTGACGGGGCAATCCTGGTTGGTTTTGGGCTGTTCCTGAGCGTGCTGGGTGTCGCCTTTGTCAACGGGTTGTGGAGCGGCATGGTCACCGGCGATGCGGCACCTTTTTTCTGGATCACCAACGGCCTGCTCCTGCTGCTTGGTCTGGCGAGCGCCAGCGCCGCAATTGCCATTGCCTCCCCCCATGTCGGCAACCGCCATGATTCCCCCAAATGGGCATCGGCGGCGGTCGCGCTGTTGCCGTTGGTGGCGATCATCAGCGTGCTGCCCGATGAACGCGGCCCGGCAGCCTTGATAGACCCGGTGTCACTGCATTGCCTGACCTCCTCCCTCACAACCTCGACCGTGACCGGCGCCGTGCTGGTGCTGTGGCTGCGACGCGGGGCACCGGTGGCATTGAACGAGGCGGGCTGGCTGGCCGGATTGGCCGCCGGGGCATTGGGATCGGTCGCCTATGGTCTGTCCTGCCCGCTCACCACCGTAACGCATCTGGGCGTCTGGCATGTGCTGCCAGTAGCGATTGCTGCGATGATTGGCCGGCTGATCGTGCCACGTCTTGTTAGTTGGTAGGTAGTCGAACGGAAATGTCGGTTCATCGGCATTGACGCTTGCCAAGTCCGGCGATTTTTCCCACCCCTCTCTCCATTGAATGAGAGGATCGATCATGAAAAATCTAGTCGCGGCCATTGCGCTTGCCGCAACGCTGCCCGCCCTGCCCGCGCATGCGCAAGAACAGACCGAGATGACCGCCGCGCCCAGCTGGGTTGAGACCAGCAATGGCTATACCCAGCAGGTGATCGACTTTCAGGCGCGCTTCTTTCCGACTGGCGCAGCAGCAGCGGGCTATGAACAATACGACGGGCTGGTCAACGACATGTCGCTCGATCGCGACGAGCGCTATGTCGCGGCCGCCAAAAAGCTGATCGCCGATTTCGAAGCGGCGCAGGCGAAAGAGACGAACCCCCTTGTGAGGCAGGATCTCCAGATCCTTGTCGCCTCGCTGCAGGCCGACATCGAAGGGTTCGAGCTCAACAACGAATATATGCTCGATTTCAGCGAAGTTTCGCAGGGAATGTTCGGCAATATCAGTCAATTGCTGTCAGATCAGACCGCCAAGCACCGCCGCGGCAAGGCGCTCGAACTGCTGCAGCGCTACACCGGAATCTGGCCCGGTACGGAACCAATGACCGTACTTGCCAAACGCCGTTTCGAAGCCAGCCGCGGCGAGGGAAAGATGGGTCCCTATCGGGTCGAGGTCGAGGAATCGATCGCCAAGATTCCGACCTTCATCTCCGGAATTCGTGAGCTATTCACAAAGTACAAGATCAAGGGCGCAGCCAAGGCGCTGAACGCCATGGAATCGCAGCTGACCGATTATGGCAAGTGGACTCGCGAAACGGTCTTGCCGGTCTCACGCGACAACCCGCGCCTTCCGCCGGAACTTTATGCGCTCAATCTCAAGCAAGTAGGGATCGACATGGACCCCTACGAAGCGATGAGCCAGGCGCGCCGGGGATTCTATGAAGTTCGCGCACAGATGGAGGCGCTCGCACCGCAAATCGCCGCCAAGCATGGGTGGGAGGAAACCGACTATCCCTCGGTCATGCGCCACTTGAAGCAAGACATTATCCCCAACGACGAGATCGAAGATTTCTATCGCGGGGTAAACAGCGATCTTGAAGCAAAAATTCGCGAGAATGACATCGTCAGCCTGCCCGACTATCCGCTCGCCATGCGCGTGGCATCGGCGGCGGAAAGCGCCGCCCAGCCTGCCCCGCACATGCGCCCGCCGCGCCTGATCGGCAATACCGGCGAGCAGGGCACCTTCGTGCTGACCGTGTCGAACCCGACCGCTGCGGAGGGAGAGGCCTATGACGATTTCAACTTCCCGGCCGCCAGCTGGACACTAAGTGCGCATGAGGCACGTCCGGGCCATGAAATGCAGTTCGCTGCCCTGGTCAAGCAAGGTGTAAGCCTTGCGCGGATGCTCTATGCCTTCAACAGTGTGAACGTCGAAGGTTGGGCGCTCTATGCTGAGGCCGAAATGCTGCCCTATGAACCGATCGAAGGCCAATTTATTGCACAGCAGTTCCGCTTGTTACGCACTGCGCGAGCCTTCCTCGACCCGATGCTCAATCTCGGCCTGATCAGCCGCGAGGAAGCCGAACGCGTGCTGCGTGAGGAAGCGCTGTTTTCGCCCGGGATGACCAAGCAGGAGCTTGACCGCTACCAGTATCGCATGCCGGGCCAGGCGGGCAGCTATTACTATGGCTATCGCAAACTGATCGACCTGCGCATCGAAACCGAAGTGGCACTGGGCGACAAGTTCAACGAGAAGGCGTTCAATGATTTCCTGCTGAGCCAGGGGATTATCCCGCTCGAACTGATCGCCAAGGCAGTGCGTGAGGAGTTTATTCCGGCAAAGATGAAGGGAAGCTAGCCCGTCATTGCCCCGTGACGCAGGCGCGCCTATATCGCGCGCCATGTCATCGGTCAACGGGTTCTCGCTGACATTAGCTCGAATCTGAGGCAGGTTGTCACGACCGATGGCACCGGTATGCAGGTCAATGCCGTGAGTCGCCTGGTTGA
>JBNLDR010000135.1:0-4475 GCA_050304495.1 Altererythrobacter sp. | reverse complement strand
CGCGACAATGAATTTGCGCTTGTCGGTCGCAAAATAGCGGTAAGCGACATCGATCGTGATGCCCTGTTCGCGTTCGGCGGCGAGGCCATCGACCAGTAGGGCGAAATCGATCTCCTGCCCCTGCGTGCCCTGCTTCTTGCTGTCGCTTTCGAGAGCGGCGAGCTGGTCTTCGAAGATCATCTTCGAATCGTACAGCAGGCGCCCGATCAGCGTGCTCTTGCCGTCATCGACGCTGCCGCAGGTGATGAAGCGCAGCAGCTGCTTGTTCTGGTGTTGCTCAAGATAGGCATGAATATCTTCAGCGATCAGCGCATCGACTTCATAGGAAGGGCGGTCAGTCATCAGAAGTATCCTTCCTGCTTCTTCTTCTCCATGCCGGCACCGCCCTCATCCTTGTCGATGGCACGGCCCTGGCGTTCACTGGTGGTGGTGAGCAGCATTTCCTGCACCACATCGGCCAAAGTCGCGGCTTCGCTCTCGACTGCGCCGGTGAGCGGGTAGCAGCCGAGCGTGCGGAAACGGATTGAACGGGTGACGGGCGTCTCGCCCTCGGCCAACGGGAAGCGATCGTCATCGACCATCAGCAACAGGCCATCGCGCTCCACGGTCGGGCGCGGGGCAGCAAGGTAAAGCGGGACGATCTCGATATTCTCGCGCATGATATATTGCCAGATGTCGAGCTCGGTCCAATTGCTGAGCGGGAAGACGCGGATACTCTCGCCCTTGGCCTTCTTGGCATTGTAGAGGTTCCACAATTCGGGCCGCTGGTTCTTCGGGTCCCAGCCATGGCTGGCGGTGCGGAAAGAGAAGATGCGTTCCTTAGCCCGGCTTTTTTCCTCATCGCGCCGCGCCCCGCCGAATGCCGCGTCGAAACCGTAATGGTCGAGTGCCTGCTTCAATCCCTCGGTCTTCCACATATCGGTGTGGAGCGGGCCATGGTCGAACGGATTGATCCCACGCTCTTGCGCTTCGGGATTGTGCCACACCAGCAGTTCCATCCCTGCGTCCTGCGCCATCTTGTCGCGCAAATCGTACATTGCCCGGAATTTCCAGGTGGTGTCGACATGCAGCAGCGGGAAGGGCGGCGGCGCGGGGTAGAAGGCCTTGCGCGCCAGATGCAGCATTACCGCGCTGTCCTTGCCCACGGAATAGAGCATGACGGGCCGCTCTGCCTCAGCAACCACTTCGCGCATGATGTGAATGCTTTCGGCTTCGAGCCGCTCAAGGTGGGTTAGATTATGCATCTGTTATGTCGCCATTTGTCATCGAACGGGCGGCGCATTGACACATTCGCCTTGCCCATGCAGTTCCCAAATGGGATATAGCGGCTATGGCCATCACGATTCTCGCTGGGCAAGACCTTGTCGCCGCGCTCCATCGCGGGACGTTGGGCTCGCCGCCATGGGAGGAATTCCTCGACGGGCTGCGCCGTCGGACTGGCGCGGATTTCGCGGGGATTTTCCTTTCCAGCGGGCAGAACCAGTCAGAGATCGTGACGCTCGAAGCCGGGCGGGGGGCAGCGCGCTTTCTCTCCCCTGACCGGATAGCCGAGCTGGCTGGTGCCGGCCCATCGAATCAGCAGATCTTGCGGGCCAAGCGAGTCTATTCCTCCAGCGAACTGACCGACAGCAACGCAGCCGCCCGGCCCGATTTCCTGCAACAATTCATGGCCGAGCACGAATTGACCCAGATCCGTATCGTGCGGCTGACCGATCCGGGCGGCGGCCAGATGTGGGTGATGATTGCCCGTAAGCGTGGCGATTTCAGCGGGGCCGATGCTGCGCTGCTGGGCAGCCTGGCGGATCATCTGGAAATTGCGCTGGGCACATGGGCTGCGCTCGATCGAGAGCGGATGCGGGCGGGCATTACGGCGGATGCGATGCGGCGGCTCAATTTCGGCTGGCTGATCCTTGATCCGCAGGGGCGCATCGCCGATCTCAGCGACGAGGCAGAGGTTATGCTGCAAGGTGGCGGGGCGCTGCAACGCGCGCCCGATGGCAGGCTGCGCCCTATTTCTCGCGAGGCGCAGGCCGGGCTGCGGCGCTTTCTTGAGCATGCCAATAGGGGAGAGCAAATTTCGCGCGCGGTGCATCTTTCGGACGAACCCTGGCTCGACATGCTGCTCACAACTTCGCCCGGCGCGATGCGCGAACGTGCGCATGGCACGATCATTGTCGCCTTCGTCCATGGCGAGCAGCCGGGCAGCGAAGAACGCAGCGTGCAGCTGGCCGAATTGTTTGGCCTCACCGCGCAGGAGGCGCGGCTGGCCTTGCAGATCAGCCGCGGCGTCAAGATTGCAGAGGCGGCGCAGACACTGGGCATCACGGTGGAAACCGCGCGGCTCTATTCCAAACGGATCTATGCCAAGACGGGCACGCGCGGGCAGGCCGATCTTGTACGGCTGATCCTGGCGAGCATCGTCGCGCTCAGCTGATTTGCACGCAGCATATTGACGAAACGGCCCTGCCCGTGGCAATTGCGCGCGCCTGTTGCCAAGCGGCATCGGAGTGCGGGTATAGCATAGTGGTAATGCTCTAGCCTTCCAAGCTAGCTAGAGGGGTTCGATTCCCCTTACCCGCTCCAGCCTTCCAGACAGTTTTCAGTGCGGCTCTACTCGCAGGTCGAGACCAGGAACGATTCCTGATAGATATCGGATTCATATCCCACATCGACCTTGTGCGTCTCCGCCGCGCAAAGCTGCAATTTCTCGGCCTGTTCGGGGTCGAGAACGACTTCATACTGGCCCGGTTTGACCTCTTCGAAGAAGTAATAGCCATCCATCTCGCTGCGAGTGTGGCTGACCACTTCGCCCGCCTTGTTGCGCAATTGCAACCGCACACCAGAAACGCCGCGCGTGCCATTGGCGTGCACGAAATCGACCTGCCCTTCGATCTCGCTGAGCGCGACAATCGGGAAATCGCCCTGATGGACCCGGCCCGGACGCGGCACAATTTCCACCCCGCCCTTGGCCGGAGCAAGCGCGATATCGGGCAGGCTGGCGCGATCAACCTGCAAGGTTACCCTTTGTCCATTGCCCAGCCCGCCGAGCAGGGCGATCCCGTCCTCATCGGTACTAGCGGTCTGGTTGAAAGCGACAAAATCGACTTCGGGCAATGCGCGATCGGTGGGGCCGTAAAGCCCGTCGCCGTCCATATCCTGGAAGGCGCGCATTGATGCCGCGCCCATGGATGCAATGCCGGGCCGCGCCATGAAGAAACGCCCGTTTTGCGGATTGCGTCCAAAAGCCGTGGCGAAACGCAGTCCGACCGAATAATTCTTGTCCGAAAAGCCGTAATTGCCGTCGAGCGAGAGGGTGAAATTGTCAAATTCACGCACGGCCGATGCGCCAACCTGTGTGGAATCGTCCCTGAAGCTATAACCCAGTCGTGCGCGCAGGGATGTTCGATCGTCCGGCAGATAGCTTGCCTCGAGCGAGGTCGAAACAAGGTCGGGTGAAGGCAGTACTTCATAGCCCAGCGAAACGCGCCCGCGCAGTTTCGAGCGCCCTAGCGTGGAAAGATCGAAATTGCCGAACATCTGTGACAGGGTGTTGAGCTGGGGGAAGGATGTGCGCGAATATTCCAGCGTGTTCGATGCCAGCAGGCCAGAGATGCGGGTGGAGGCGCGCACCGCGGCAGAGGTCTGCTTCCTGCCCGCCTGCGATTCGAAGTGGCGCAATCGGGCGGTGAGGGGAATGATCAAGCCGCTCACCGGATTGCCCAGATTAAGCGTGGTGTTGAAATTCAGCTCGCTCGAGCGGCGCAGGAATTCGCGCCCGATCGTTCTGGTCTCGTCGATGAAGTCGCCCGAATATTCGGTGTGATCGAGGGTAAAGGTCGAATTGCCAAACCTGCCGCCCAGGCCTGCCCCCAGCGCCCATGTGCCGCCATCACCAAATGTGACATCGCTGCGTACGGCAAAGCGCCCAATACCGGTGCGTATCCCGCTGGAAAACAGCCATTTATCTTCTTGTGGCGTTTCGAACCAGGCGCCGCTGGCGATCGCCGTAAGCCCGGTTGTCAGGCCATAGGCGAGCTCGCCGGTCAACCGCCAGGCCCCCAGATCGTCTGGCGGCTGGTAGAAGGGGTCGCGTACACCCAGTACGTTCTCGTCCTTTTGCGCGGCACCAAAACGATAGACCATCTTGCCCTTGGCCAGACGCCCATCGCCCACCGTTATCCGGCGGACCTGTTCGCTGCGTTGCCCCTGTGGACCGTAAAAAACCAGGCGCAGGACATTGAGCCCAAAATCGACCGGAACCTGCAGGAATTCGTACTGCCCATTGATCGCCTCTGCTGTGGAACCGATCAGCACGTCGTTGCGATAAAGCTCCACCTCATAGCCATCGGGCAGCACACCGCGCAGGTCGATATTCTCGAACACGGAGACCGATTCCGGCGGGGTGTTGGTCAGTGTCAAGCCGCGCCCCGCCACGCCGCGCAGCCCGATCGGCAGGGAAACGGTCGAAACATCGC
>JBNLDR010000134.1:0-4555 GCA_050304495.1 Altererythrobacter sp. | reverse complement strand
CCTTCGATCGCGCCGGAAAGCCTGGTCCTTTCTACCGATATTCCGGGGCTGTATATCCTGCCTGCCGGGCAGAGCGGTACCCATGATGCAGAGTTCATTGCCAGTGCCCGCACCGGCGAACTGCTTGACCGGCTGACCCAGGGCGCGCCCAATCGCATCCTGATCTTCGATACGCCGCCCGCATTGGCTGCATCGCCTGCGGCGGAACTAGCCAAACATGTCGGGCAGGCGCTGCTTGTCGCACGCGCCGACGTTACTGGCCAAAGCTCGCTGGAGGATGCCTGCCAGCTGCTTTCGGCCTGCCCGAAAATCAAACTCTTGCTCAATGCAACGCAATTCAGCCCGTCCGGCCGCACGTTTGGCTCGTACGAAGGCTATGGGAGCTGACGTCGTGCGAATGAACCACTTCACCCGTGTCGCTTTGGCCGCACTGGCCGTGGCTTCGCTGCCTGCACAGGCGCAGGAAGGCGGAGGCCGGAAGGACAGCCGACATACGGACATTTCTCCCTACATCGAGGTCTCTCAGATCTTCCAGGCGGAGCTTTCGCCGGGCGATGACGTGCTGACCTATACGCAGGTTGCAGTGGGCGTCGACACTGTCGTGACCGGCAAGAACAGCGGGGCCTCCGTGTCTGTGCGTTATGAACGCAATATTGGCTATGGTGACGAAACGCTCGATTCCGATACGATCAGCGGTGTCGCGCGCGGCTATCTCTCGCTGGTGCCACGCTCGGTCACGCTGGAGGCTGGTGCGCTTGCCAGCCGCACGCGGATCGATGGTAGCGGCGGCAGCTCCACCAATCCGCTGGTGACCGAGGATTCGGAAAGCCGGATCTATTCCACCTATGCCGGACCGAACGTCCATTCGCAGATTGGCGATGTCCAGCTCAATGCGCTGGGCCGGGTCGGCTATACACGGGTGGAATCGCCCGATGCGATCGCGACGCCCGCAGGCGGCGCACTGCTCGACGTGTTTGACGAAAGCGTGACATATCAGGGCGAAGTACATCTGGCGACCAAACCGGGCGAGCCGTTGCCGATTGGGGTGGGCGTTGGCGCCGGCGCTTTTCAGGAAGATATCTCGAATCTCGATCAGCGTGTGCGCGATCTGCATGCGCGCGCCGATGTGACCATTCCGGTTTCTCCCACGCTCGCCTTCGTCGGCGGCGTTGGGTACGAGGATGTCGAGATTTCGAGCCGCGACGCCGTTTTGGATATCAATGGCAATCCCGTGATTGGCAGCGATGGCCGTTTGGTGATCGACAAGTCAGCTCCACGCCGCCTGGCATATGATGTCGATGGGCTGATCTGGGATGCAGGCGTGATGTGGCGGCCCAGCCCGCGCACCTCGCTGGAAGCCCATGTCGGGCGGCGTTACGCCTCCACCACCTATTACGGCAGCTTTGCCTGGGCCCCCAGCCGCAATTCCTCGGTGAATATCGCGGCCTATGACGGCGTAACCGGCATTGGCGGCGTGTTGACCCGCTCGCTGGCTGGCCTGCCGACAGAGTTCGAGGCGGCGCGCAACGCGTTCAGTGGCGATTTCAGCGGCTGCGTATCGGGCGAAGATGGCGCCAGCTGCCTGGGCCTTGCAGGTTCGATCCGTTCGTCAACCTTTCGCGGCCGCGGCGTGATGGCGAGCTATTCGCGCAAGCTTGGCCGCTATACCGCCGCAATCGGTGCCGGGTATGACCGGCGCAAGTTCATCGCAGCAGAAGGCACGGTGCTCGCTTTTGCGAACGGCGTGGTCGATGAAAGCTATTACATCACTTCGTCGATGACCGGGCAGCTTGGCCCGAACGCCAGCTTCACCGTGGGCAGCTACGTCAATTGGTTCGACAGCGGTTTTGATGATGGCAATGGCGTGACCGCCTATGGCGCATCGGCGGCCTATTACCGTTCGATCACGTCCAAGCTTTCGGCACGGGCAGCCATCGCGCTCGACCGGATCGAATCCGACCTGACCGATGCAGACATAGCAGCCGCTTCGGCGCTGCTGGGTCTGCGATACGATTTCTAGAGGGAGCAGGCAGTGTACGAACAATTCTATGGCCTGAGCGGACGCCCGTTCCAGCTGACGCCGGATCCCGATTTCTATTTCGAGAGCGTCAGCCACAAGAAGGCGCTGTCTTATCTCGGCTATGGCCTGTCGCAGGGCGAAGGCTTTATCGTCATTACCGGCGAGGTGGGGGCGGGCAAGTCCACACTGGTTGCGCATCTGATGCAGCGGATCGATCCGGCGCAGCTGACCGTGGCGCGCGTCGTCACCAGCGCGCTTGACGGCGAAGAACTGATCCATGTTGTGGCGCAGAGCTTTGGTCTGGCGGTTGAGGGGCATGACAAGGCTAGGGCACTGGGCGCGATCGAACGCTTCTTGCAAGATGAAGCACGCGATGGCCGCCGTTGCCTGCTGGTTGTCGATGAATGCCAGAACCTCGATATCGAGGCGCTGGAAGAATTGCGCATGCTGTCCAATTTCCAGCTGGGTTCGCACCCGCTCTTGCAGACGCTCTTGCTGGGCCAGCCTGAATTCCGGGCACTGGTTGCCAACCACCCTGAGCTGGAGCAGCTGCGCCAGCGGATCATCGCTTCGCATCATCTCGAAGCGCTGGGAACCGGCGAGCTGGAAGCCTATGTCCGCCACCGGATGGAACAGGTCGGCTGGCAGGGTAATCCGGCGATCGGCAGCGAATTTTTCGGCGCACTCTATGCCGCGACCGATGGCATTCCGCGCCGGGTCAACCAGGTGATGAACCGGATGCTGCTGTTTGGCGCAGTGGAGGAACGGACAGAATTCTCGCTCGAAATGCTCGAGGCTGTTTGCGCCGAAATGGCAGGCGATACGCAGAACGGCTCGCAAAATGCGCCGGTGCGCCAGTTGGCCCAACCGGTTGCCCCGGCACAGCCCGCACCGGCTCATGCCCCGATCTCGATCGATATTGGCAAGGTCAAGGCGATGCTGGCCGAGCGTGACAGTCGGATCGCCGAGCTTGAACGCATGGTGGCCGAACTTGGCCGCCGCCCTGCAGCAGAAGCGGCCCCGGCTGACGATCGAGCCATCGCCGCGATCGAAGCACGGCTGGAAGAGCAGGAGCATTCGCTCCGCCATGTCCTGACCATGCTGATCGAATGGTTCGAGGAAGATTCGCGCGAGGCCGCCTGATGGCTGAGCTTCGCGAATCCGCACCGCATTCCAACGTGGTCAATGGCCTCTCGGTCGATGTCGAGGAATGGTTCCAGGTTGGCGCGTTCGAAAATGTGATCGAGCGCAGCGACTGGAGCGATATCAGCTCGCGGGTAGAGGACAATGTCCTGCGCATTCTCGACCAGTTCGATGAAGCGGGGGCGAAAGCGACCTTTTTTACATTGGGCTGGGTCGCAAAGCGTCACAAGCAGTTGATCCGCCGGATAGTCGATGCCGGGCATGAGATTGCCAGCCACGGCTATGACCATGCGCGGGTCTTCACCTTTGACCGCGCCCGTTTTGCGCAGGACCTTTCGCAAGCCCGCCGCGTGATCGAAGATGCAGCCGGTGTGCCGGTGATCGGATATCGCGCGCCCAGCTTCTCGATCGACAGGCGCAATCCCTGGGCGTTCGAAGTGCTGGCAGAGCAGGGCTATGCCTATTCCTCCAGCGTAGCGCCGGTGGCGCACGATCATTATGGCTGGCCCGAAGCTCCGCGCTTTGCGTTCAAGCCTTTGGACGACGCCGATTTGCTGGAAATACCGGTGACCACCGCCATGCTGGGCAGCAGGCGAGTTGCGGCGGGCGGAGGCGGTTTCTTCCGCGTGTTGCCCTATGCCTTTTCCCGCTGGGCGATCCAACAAGTGAACCAGCGCGAACAACGCCCGGCTGTGTTCTATTTCCATCCATGGGAAATCGATCCCGATCAGCCGCGCGTGGAAAAGGCTCCGCTCCGTTCGCGCTTCCGTCACTACACCAATCTGGACAAGATGGCGGGAAAGCTGGGTGAATTGCTGCGCGATTTCCGCTGGGGGCGGATGGACGCGATTGCTGAGGCTGAACGGGCCAAATTGCAGGACAAGGCGGCATGAACGCGCCGCTCCATCCCGTCTCGACGCAATACAGCGTCGTCGATCTGGGCGATCCGGGCGAATGTGCGCGGATCGAAGGGTTTGTGCGCGAACATGACGGCTCCCTGTTCCAGCGCCCGCAATGGCTGCGTGCCGTGCAGGCAGGCACAGGACAGAAGGCGACCGGCGTGATTGCCGAATGCCTGGGCACGGTGATCGGATGGCTGCCGCTAAGCTCCATCGTTTCGCCGCTGTTCGGACGGGCATTGATATCGAGCGGTTTTGGTGTGGGCGGCGGTGCTTTAGCAGACGATGGCGCGGTGGCGCTGGAGCTGTGCCGCTCGGCGCAAGAGCTTGCGCTGCGCAGCTCTCACGCAACGATCGAGTTGCGCGGCGGGATGATCCCCGATGACTGGCGCAGCTGGTCTGACCGGCATGCCAATTTCGCCGCCGATCTGGCCGAGGATGACGAGGCGCAATTGCTGTGGATCCCGCGCAAGCAGCGCGCCGATGTCCGCAA
>JBNLDR010000133.1:0-4567 GCA_050304495.1 Altererythrobacter sp. | reverse complement strand
GTGCAGCTTGGTCAGCTCGCGCGCCACGGCAACTTCCCTGCCCGGCCATGCTGACGCCATGGCCTCAAGCGTTTTGGTGAGGCGCGGCCCGGTTTCATAGAAGATCAACGAGGAGGACACCTCTGCCAGTTCGGCCAGCGCATCTACCCGAGCCTTTTCCTTCACCGGGAGGAAACCGGCAAACATGAAGCGATCATTGGGCAGGCCAGACAGGGTCAGCCCCGCAATCGCAGCACAGGCGCCGGGGATCGTTGTCACCGCAATCCCGCCCTCGCGCGCATCGCGCACCAGGCGATATCCGGGATCAGATATCAGCGGAGTACCTGCATCGCTCACCAGCACAACCGCCTCGCCCCGCATCGCCTCCACCAAGCGCGTGCGGTCTTTTTCCGATGCGTGATCATCATAGCGCCACAGCGGTTTGGAAATGCCACAATGCTTGAGCAATTTGCCGGTTACGCGGGTGTCTTCACAGGCCACGCGGTCGCACCGGCGCAGAATATCGACCGCACGGAGCGTTATGTCGCCAAGATTGCCAATCGGCGTCGCGACGATGTAAAGCCCCGCATTCAAAGGTTCAGACAGGCTGGATTCAGGCATGGTTGTGTTCACAACCGCCTTTTGATCGAGCAAAATGGGGTCGGCAAGCATGAAGCGGAATTTGTTCAACCGTCGTAATCTGATGATAGCGGGTACGGCGGCACTTTTGGCGGGGTGTCAGGTCATCCCCAAGACCGGACCGGCCAGCACCACGGCGGAGCCGACGCCCGAACCCAGCGCCACCGCCCTGCCAACGGACGAGACACGCCATCGCGTTGCCCTGCTCGTGCCGATGAGCGGCACCAATGGCGCAGTGGGCCAATCGATCGCCAATGCCACCACCATGGCGCTGCTCGATACCAATGCCGACAATCTGCGGATCACCACCTATGACACCGCGCTTGGCGCGCGTAGCGCTGCCGAGAAGGCGATCGCAGATGGCAATCGCCTGATCCTGGGGCCTCTGCTGGCAGACAACGTGCCGCAGGTCCTGCCCGCAGCGCGAAGCGCCAAGGTGCCGCTGATTTCCTTCTCGAACGACACCAGCGTGGCCGCAGCAGATGTGTTCGTGATGGGACATATCCCCGAAGAATCGATCTCGCGCACGGTCGCCTATGCCCGCAGCCACGGCGCGACGCGTTTCGCCGCCATGCTGCCCGAAGGCGATTACGGCCAGCGGGCGCAGAGCGCGCTGACCAATGCACTGCGTGAATATGGCGGGCTGCTCGCTTCATCAGAGCGCTATGCGCGCGGCAACACGTCGATCGTCGGCGCGGCGCAGCGGCTCAAGGCGCGCGGCGGCTATGACACTGTGCTGATCGCCGATGGCGCACGGCTGGCGTCTCAGGCGGCGGGCGAATTGCGCAGCGGCGATGGTGCCGGAACCCGCATTCTGGGCACCGAATTGTGGAGCGGAGAAGCATCGCTTTCTCGCGCCTCCGCCCTCACTGGCGCATTGTTCTCTGCTGTCTCTGACCAGCGCTACAAACGCTATAGCGACAGTTATGAAAGCCGCTTCGGATCGAAGCCGTTCCGCATCTCCACACTGGGTTATGACGCGGTTCTGCTGACTCTTCGCGTGGCGCGTGACTGGCGGGTTGGACGCGCATTCCCCACCACCATGCTGCGCGACAATGGCGGTTTCCTCGGCCTCGACGGGGCATTCCGCTTCGGGACGAACGGCGTGGTCGAGCGTGCAATGGAGGTACGCCAGGTCAAAAATGGTGACGTTGTGGTGGTTGACGCCGCGCCAAGCCGCTTCACTGACTGACGATAACCGCAGCCGCCTTATTGTGATGCCGCAAGCAGGCGGCATATAGCGAGCCATATGTCCGACGATCTATTTGCTGGAACGCCCGCTTCGAGCGGCGATTACAATGCCGATTCCATCGAGGTTTTGGAGGGTCTTGAGCCTGTTCGCCGCCGTCCCGGCATGTATATCGGCGGGACCGACGACCGCGCCTTGCATCACCTCGCCGCCGAAGTGCTCGACAATTCGATGGACGAAGCGGTGGCGGGCCATGCCAGCCGGATCGAAGTGCGGCTCGATGAAGGCAACTGCCTGACCATCACCGACAATGGCCGCGGCATGCCGGTTGACGAGCACCCCAAGTTTCCGGGCAAATCAACGTTGGAAGTGATCCTTTCGACGCTGCACTCCGGCGGCAAGTTCTCTGGTAAGGCCTATGCCACCAGCGGCGGCTTGCACGGCGTGGGCGTCAGCGTCGTCAATGCGCTGTCAGAGCATACCAGGGTAGAGGTGGCGCGTGATCGCCAGCTCTATGCGCAGGAATTCTCCAAGGGGCAGACGCTGGGGCCGCTCCAGGATCTGGGCCCCACCCCCAATCGGCGCGGCACCACTGTCAGTTTCACGCCCGATCGCGAGATTTTCGAAGGCCGCCAGTTCAAGCCGGCGCGATTGTTCAAGCTCGCCCGATCAAAGGCCTATCTCTTCGCGGGCGTGGAAATCCGCTGGAAATGCGCGCCTGCGCTCGCCAGCGAGGATGTGCCGGAAGAGGCGACGTTCAAATTTCCCGGCGGCCTTGCCGATCACCTCGCCGAACAGATCGCGACGCGCGAATGCGTCACTTCGCAACCATTCACCGGGCGGCAGGATTTCCCCGATGACGATACTGGAATTTCGAGGGGCCGGGTCGAATGGGCCGCAGCCTGGCCGCTGTGGTCCGATGGCTCGACCAGCTGGTATTGCAACACTGTGCCCACGCCCGATGGCGGCACGCACGAACAGGGCATGCGGGCGGCGCTGACCAAGGGCTTGCGCGCCTTTGGCGAGCTGACCGGCGCGAAGAAGGCCAAGGATATCAGCGCCGACGATGTGATGACCGGCTGCGAGGTCATGCTTTCCGTCTTCATCCGCGATCCGCAATTCCAGAGCCAGACCAAGGACCGGCTGACCAGCCCCGAGGCTGCGCGCCTGGTCGAAAATGCCGTACGCGACCATTTCGACCACTTCCTGACCGACAATATGGAGCGCGGCAAGGCGCTGCTCGGCCAGGTGATGGAGCGGATGGACGAGCGGCTGAAGCGCAAGCAGGAGCGCGAGATCAAGCGCAAGACCGCCACCAACGCCAAGAAGCTGCGCCTGCCCGGCAAACTGACCGATTGTTCGGGCGACGGCAAGGGCGAGACCGAACTGTTTATCGTCGAAGGCGATTCAGCCGGTGGCAGCGCCAAGCAGGCGCGTGACCGCAAGACGCAGGCGATCCTGCCGATCCGCGGCAAGATCCTCAACGTCGCCAGCGCCACGGCCGACAAGATCCGCGCCAATCAGGAAATCGCCGATCTCACGCTCGCCATGGGTTGCGGCACGCGCAAGGATTGCGATCCGGAAAACCTGCGCTACGATCGCATCATCATCATGACCGATGCCGATGTCGACGGCGCGCATATCGCTACGCTGCTGATGACATTCTTCTTCCAGGAAATGCCCGAAGTGGTGCGACGCGGGCATTTGTTCCTGGCCCAGCCCCCGCTCTATCGCCTCACTGCAGGCAAGGAGAGCGCTTATGCTCGCGACGACGCCCACCGCGCCGAACTGGAAGGAACTCTGTTCAAGGGTAAGAAGGTGGATGTCGCACGGTTCAAGGGCCTGGGCGAGATGAACCCGCAGCAATTGCGTGAAACCACGATGAACCCGGAAACGCGTTCACTCATCCGCATCACCCTGCCGCAGGAATTCGAGCAGCGCGCCGCTGTCAGCCGCCTGGTTGACGAGCTGATGGGCCGCAACCCGGAACACCGCTTCAACTTCATCCAGAACCGCGCGGGTGAAGTCGATCGCGATCTGATCGATGCGTAGGGCCTAAAACGGAGCGTCCTCAACTTGCTCCGCCGAATAGATCGCGATTTTTGGCGGCGCACTGGCCAGCGCGGCGATTTGCTGCACGAATGCACCGGATTCGGGCACGGCAAAGTGTTTTTGCACCGCGGCCATATCGCGCCATTGTTCGAAGAAATGAAGCCGGTTTTCGTCCTCGGCATCGAGATGGCAATTGTGCGAGAGGCACCCTGCCTCCGCCCGTGATCGCGCCGAATGTTCGCAGCCAATCTCGATTGCCTGTTCCCGCATCCCTGGCCTGATTTGGACGTGTCCGGTAATGATGATCATCTGTAATCTCCGCTGTGAGGTCGGCCTATTTCAATCAACTGGCTAGAGTTTAGGTTGTTGTGCAAGCAGAAACCCTAGTTCGACCAGCAGCGGCATCGAGCCTAACAACGCATAATAGCGGACGGAGCCATCATACCCATGCGTGAGCATCCTTTTCGACGGCAAGTGATCGAGGAGATGCATTTGCGCCGCTGGCCGCCGCTGACGGCGCCCGGCTTTGTGTTCCAGGTCATGCGGATAGTTTCAGCGGAGGAGCGCGAGGGAGAAAGGGCACAGATTCAGACTGCCCTTGATGCTGCGGCGGACCCGATTAGCCTTGGCGCGCGGCATTTTTCGGGCGAGTTCGCACCTGGGATTTCCTTCACCTATGAACGGCATACCGAAGGTTCCAGCATGGCG
>JBNLDR010000132.1:0-4577 GCA_050304495.1 Altererythrobacter sp. | reverse complement strand
TGCGGCCCATTGGTCTCGCATGGCTATTGGCAGGACCCTGAACGGACTGCCGAGCGGTTCAGGCCTGCACCTGCCGCCAGCACCTATGGCGGCACGTCGGTGTGGTCGGGCGACCGGGTCAAGCGCGACAGTGACGGGTTGCTCTATTTCGTCGGACGGCGCGATGCGATGATCAAGAGCGCGGGCAACCGCATCAGTCCGCAAGAGGTTGAAGATGCTGCACTAGCGACCGGCCTGGTGGCAGAGGCGGTCGCATTGGGTGTGAAGGATGAACGTCTCGGCCAGGCGGTGCACCTTGTTGTGCGCGCCGCTGAAGGGGCGCAGGATGCGCAAGATGCGCAGGATGCACTGCCCAAGGTGCTGGCGAAGGAGCTACCCAATTTCATGCAGCCGCAGGTGATCCATTGGCGCGAAGCAATGCCGCTCAATCCCAATGGCAAGATTGACCGCACCGTCTTGATGCAGGAGCTTTCCGCATGAAGCCGCTTGGCCCGATTCCTGCCGGATTCGAAGCGGTGGATGGCGAGCTGGCTATCGGCGGAAGGCGCGTGAGCGAGCTGGTTGCAGAGGCTGGCTCAACCCCGCTGTTCGTCTATTCCCGCGATCGGTTGGACGCGCGAATGGCGCAATTGCGGGCTGCCATGCCCGAACGGCTTGGAATAAATTACGCCGTAAAAGCAAATTCCTATCGGCCAGTCCTGGAACACATGGCAGGTCTGGCCGATGGCTTCGACATTGCATCGGGCGGCGAATTGGCCATGGTGCTGGCCGCCGGGATAAATCCCGAACGCGTAAGTTTTGCTGGGCCGGGCAAGCGCGATGCAGAGCTGGAGGCGGCGATCCATGCCGGGGCGAAGCTCAATTGTGAAAGCGAGGGCGAGGCGCAGCGTGCGCTGGCGATTGGCGAGCGGCTGGGTAAGGCCCCGCGTATGGCAATCCGGGTCAATCCCAGCTTCGAGCTGCGCGGTTCGGGGATGAAGATGGGTGGCGGGGCTAAGCCGTTCGGACTTGATGCAGAGCGCGTGCCCGCCCTCGCGCGCAAGATCATCGCTGCCGGGGCCGAATGGCGCGGGCTGCATATCTTTTCCGGCAGTCAGGCGCTCAGCGCAGAGGCCTTGATCGAAACGCAGGGCAATGTGCTGGATCTGGCGGCCCGGTTGGCGGAGGAAATCGGTCAGCCACTGCCCAAGCTCAACATGGGCGGGGGCTTTGGAATTCCCTATTTCAATGGCGATGAAGCGCTTGATATTGCTGCGATTGGTGCGGCTTTGTCTGACCGTTTCGCCGCATTGCCTGATACTCTCGCTAACGCGCATCTGTGTATCGAGCTTGGCCGATATCTTGTCGGCGAAGCGGGGGTCTATCTGTGCCGTGTGATCGATCGCAAGGTAAGCCACGGCGTCACCTATCTCGTCACCGATGGGGGATTGCACCATCAATTGGCGGCATCCGGGAATTTCGGCACTGTGGTTCGGCGCAACTATCCACTTGCGATTGCATCGAATTTTACTGGCGAACCGGTTGAAGAGGTGAATGTGGTGGGCTGCCTGTGCACGCCGCTCGATCGCCTGGCAGATCAGGCCATGCTGCCGCGTGCCGATGTGGGTGACCTGGTTGCCGTATTCTGCGCCGGTGCCTATGGCGCGAGTGCTTCGCCAGTCAATTTCCTGGGGCATGGCGCAGCCGGGGAAGTGTTGGTTTAGGAAGCCTCAGGCCTATGTCCCGTTTCGGGAATGAGGGCCAAAAAACACAGTATTACTAACGCAATATTCACCTTTTTGAGCGAGGGAGATCGCCTGTTCCGCGGGTCTGGAACGGGCAGGTCGCTCCTGCCGCGCGTTTCTTGCCCGCAAGCCATGGCAAGGAAGTGCAACACATGCCCAATTCTACCTTCCGCTCGCTTCACGCCGGCTGTGCGCTGGCCGTGCTGGCGCTTTCCGGCTGTGCAACGGGCGGCGGCAGTCAGCTTCCGCCGGCCTCCTTCGTTGCGCTGCAAGAGGGGCCGGGCGAGGAATATGTGATTGGTCCGCTGGACGAGTTGACGATCCATGTCTGGCGCAACCCTGAACTGAGCGCGGAAAAGATCCAGGTCCGCCCCGATGGGCGCATTACGATCCCGCTGGTGCGTGACATGCCCGCCGTGGGCAAGACGCCCACTATGCTACAGGAAGATATCCGCCTCCAGCTGTCGCAATATATCGAGGAACCGATCGTCTCGGTCATCGTGAACGAGTTTGCCGGCACATTCAGCCAGCAGGTTCGCATCGTCGGTTCGACAGAGAAGCCGGCATCCTTGCCCTATCGTGCGAATATGACCGTGCTCGATGCCATGATCGCGGTGGGCGGCCTCAGCGAATTTGCCGCCGGCAACAAGGCCAAGCTGATCCGGTTTGACAAGCAGACCGGCAAGCAGGCCGAATATGCCCTGCGCCTGACCGACCTGCTGCGCCGCGGGGACAGCAAAGCCAATGTCATGCTGCAGCCGGGTGATGTGATCATCATTCCGGAAAGCACCTTCTGAGGGGCGCTGTCACAGCATGAGCGATCTTATCGAAGAATTGCGCGCAGCGCTCTATTCGGTCTGGCACCGGCGCTGGTTGGCGCTGGCCGTGGCCTGGGGCGTGTGCATCCTGGGCTGGCTGGTGGTGGCGATGATCCCCAACAGCTATGAGGCGCGGGCACGAATCTATGTCGATCTCGACGATGTCCTGTCGGAACAGATCGGCATTGCCGGGGATGGCAAGCAGGAAATCATGCGCGTGCGCCAGACGCTGGCGAGCTCGGTCAATCTGGAAAAAGTGATCCGTTCGACCAAGCTTGGCGAAGGGCTGACTGAACGGCCACAAATCGATGCCGCCATCGCAGACCTGGCCAAGAAAGTTTCAGTCAAGAGCGAGGAGGACAATCTCTTCGAACTGACCGCCAAGGTAGGCAAGAGTGACCTGTCTGATGCACAGAACGCGGCGCTGGCACGCGATGTGGTGCAGAAACTGATCGATATCTTTCGCGAAGAAAATATCGCCGGGAACCGCAGCGAGGTTGCGGGAACCATGGTGTTCCTTGACCAGCAGCTGGAGGATCGCAAGCGCGAGCTGGAGGCAGCCGAAACCCGCCGTCTGGCGTTCGAGGCCGAGCATCCAGAGCTGATCGGTGGCACCACCACGCTTGCAACAAAGATCCAGCAGGCGCGCACCGAATTGCGCGGGGTCGAAGGTGACCTGGCCGCCGCGCAAAGCGCGCTCGCGGCGATCAATGGCCAGATCGCGGGCACGCCGCGCACGATCGTCAGCTCTACCGCCGATGGTGGTTCACGCGGGGCATTGATGCAGGCTCAGGCCCAGCTGGCGCAATTGCGCGGGCGCGGCCTGACCGACGAGCACCCCGACATTGCCGCGACCAAGAAGCAGATCGAATTGCTGCGACGGCAGGTGGCCGAAGAGGGCCCCAACAGCATGAGCGGACAGCCCAATCCGGCCTATACCTCGCTCATCTCTATCCGTGCAGAGCGGCAGGCCAATGTCGAAGCGATGCAGGCGCGCCGTGCGGCCTTGCAGTCTGACATTGCCGCGTTGATGGGCAGCCAGGCGAGCGAGCCCGAAGTCGCCGCCGAAGCCAACCGCATCAGCCGCGATTATGACGTGCTGAAGAAGAAATATGACGAGTTGCTGCAGGACCGTGAAGAGATCCGCCTGCGAGGCCAGGTCGAGAATGAGCGCAGCTCGTTCAAATTCGACCTGATCGATCCGCCGGTGGTGCCGCGCAAACCCGCCGCGCCAAACCGCCCACTGCTGCTGATTGGCGTGCTTCTGGTCGGTCTCGGTGCCGGGGCGGGGACCGCCTATGCGCTGGGCCAGATCCGATCGACCTTCAGCACCGCGAACAAGCTGGAACGGGTGATGGATTTGCCCGTGATCGGTACGATCTCACTGGCCGTGAAGGAGAGTGCCAAGGCACTGCAGGCCAAACGGCTCAAGCAATTTTACGGTGCAACTGCCGCGTTGGGGGGGGTCTTCGTGATCCTGTTGGCGATCGAATTCATCCAGGTTGGAAGCGTGGTGTGAGGGGCAGGCCATGAGTGAACAGAGCAAAATCCCTCTCAGCAACGCCAGGCCCGTGGAAGCTGGCAGCTCGCTGTTCGAACGCGCCAGCGGTGCGTTCGGGCTCGATGCGCTGAAGCCGGTGGCCCCGCCGCGCAATCTGCCGACGGCTGCGTCCCAAGCGCCGCGTGCACCCGCACTAAACCCCGCGGCACTTGCGCCTACAACTGCGCCTGTCCGGCAGCCAATGTCTCAGGCACGGCCTGCCGCGCCGGCATCCGCGCCAACACCTTCGCAAGCCCGTGTCGAGTTTTCGGGCGGGTCGGTTCGGCTGGACCGAGATCGCATGCGTGAGAATGCCATGATCGATCCTGACGGCCCGGTAACCGCGCTGCTTGAGGAATTCCGCATCGTGAAGCGCGAATTGCTGGGCGATGCGCGTCAGTCCGATACAGGGCTGGCGCGCCGCATACTGGTCTGTTCGCCGCATCCGGGCGAGGGCAAGACCTATTGCGCCACCAATCTTGCGATATCCATGGC
>JBNLDR010000131.1:0-4580 GCA_050304495.1 Altererythrobacter sp. | reverse complement strand
GGCCGGGGTGCGCTTTGATGATCGGGCCACCGGCAAGGTGAGCGAGTTCTGCCCCAATGCGCGGATCATTCACATCGACATCGACCCCAGCGAACTGGACAAGATCAAGCAGGCCCATGTGGGGTTGGTCGGAGATGTCGGTGCCGCGCTGGAAGGCCTGCTGCCGGTAGAGACCGGGCTGGTGATCGTGCCCACCCCGCTGCTGCTGGCGGCAGCCTATGGCTTGCTGGTCGGCTTCTCCTTCGCAGCGACCCCGCTGCTGCGCGCGCGCAGCTTCCCGGCGATGGCGCTGATGCGTGCAAGGGTGACACCGCTGGCGCGTGACAAGCGGGCGCTGGCATGGACCGGTGCGGGATTGCTGGCGATCTGCGCGTTGGCGCTGCTCACCACTTCGCGGCCCATGCTGGCGGCGGGTTTCCTGGGCGGAGCAGCTGGCGCTCTGGTGCTGCTTTCCGCAATCGGCTTTGCGATCCGCTATCTCGCCGCGCGCGCGCCGCGATCGAACAACCCGCTGCTGCGCGGGGCACTCGCCAACCTCCACCGCCCCGGCGCGCCAACCGGTGCGCTTGTTACCGCGCTCGGCTTTGGCCTTGCCGCATTCGTGCTGCTCGCCGGAGTGCAGAGCGCGATTGACGGCAATATCCAGAAGCGCGTGCCGCAGCAGGCGCCCGATTATTTCGTGCTCGACATACCGCGTGACCGGGTGGAGGAATTCCGCACTCTCGTTACTGAGCGCGTACCGGAGGCTCAAATCCGCACCGTGCCCGCGCTGCGCGGCGCGATCCTCGCCTATGGACCGAAAGAGCGGATGCAGCGCGTATCCGAGCTGGAGGAAATTCCCGAAAACGCGTGGCCTTTGCGCGGCGAACGCGGGCTGACTTATGCCGAGGAGATTCCGCCCGGCAATGTCGTGACCGAGGGCAAATGGTGGAGCCCCGATGATGCGGGCGAGCCATTGGTTTCGGTGGACGAGGAGTTTGCCGCAGCGGTCGATCTCAAGCCCGGCGATTATCTGACCATCGGTGTGCTGGGGGTGGAGCGGAATGCCCGCATCGCCAATCTGCGCCGGATCGATTGGGAGACGCTCGGCTTCAACTATGTGCTCGTCTTCTCCCCCAACACGCTAGCGGATGCGCCGCACAATCTGGCCGCGACGATCGAACTGCCGGATGGAACGGCTGCGGGAACCCTGCTGCGTGATCTGGTCCGGCAATTCCCCTCCAGCAGCGTGATCGAAGTCGGCCAGGTGCTGAGTGAGGCACGCACGATCCTGGAGCAGGTAGGCCTCGCAACGCTGGCGGCGGCTTCGGTCGCGGTGCTGGCCGGGCTCGCCGTGCTGATGGGCGCGATTGCCGCGGCGCGGGCCTCGCGCAGCTATGACATTGTGGTGCTCAGGGTGCTGGGCGCGAGCCGCAGGCAGGTGCTGGCGATGCAATTGGCCGAATATGGCCTGCTGGCTTTGCTGCTGGCGGTGGTTGCGTTGGGGCTTGGCTCCACGCTCGCCTGGGTGGTGATCACCCAGCTGTTCGAATTCGACTGGCTGCCCGATTGGGGCGAAGTGCTGGCCGTGCTCGGCGCAGGCCTCGCGCTAGTTTTGGTATTTGCCCTTGCCGGCTCGCTCCCCCTACTGAGAGCGAAACCGGCGCAGGCGCTGAGAGAATTATAGGCCCGTCAGGCGAAGGTATCGGGATCGACCCTGACCATGCCGGGCTCACCCCTAAACACGAGAGTTCCTGCAAGCATGTCATGCAGCCCCTGCTTGCGTTCGGTAAAGGCGACCATGATGAAGCCGATCATCAGGATAAGGCTGGAAAGGATCTTGGCGAAATAGCGTCCCAATGCGCGTGCCGGGCTGATCCGGTTGCCATTGGTGTCAGTCACGATCAGGCCTAGGGCCATCTTGCCCAGCGTGCCCTGCTTGGCCGAGCTTTCCATCAGCACGAAATAAAGCACGCCGCCGATCAGGGTGATAGCATAGGCAATCGACCCGCCAGTGGTGGCGAAGATGTTCGATGCCTCTGGATCGAGCGATGCCATTCCGAACAGACTCACCCCAAAAACGCTGAACACGATCCATTCGCCGACCATGATGATCACGAAATCGATCAGATAGGCACCAACCCTGATCCAGAAACCTGCATAATTCTGCACTGAAACTCTCCCCCAAGATTCATGAATTTCAAGGATTCCCGTGTTTTGGACGCGTGGCAACAACAAATTGTTCAATTTCACCGCGTTTTGGCGCAGCCGCCATTCACCGTCCCCACTTGCCGCGAGGCCCCGCCCCTGCTAGGCGCGCCCGCGATTGTGCGGCGCAACAATGCGCCCCTCCCATTTCTTAAGGCCCGATATGTCCCGCTCCTTACGCAACGTGGCGATCATCGCCCACGTCGATCATGGCAAGACCACCCTGGTGGACCAGCTGTTTCGCCAATCCGGCACCTTCCGCGAAAACCAGCGCGTGGAAGAACGCGCAATGGACTCCAACGATCTGGAGAAGGAACGCGGGATCACCATCCTGGCGAAATGCACCAGCGTTGAGCGCGGCGATACCCGCATCAACATCGTCGACACACCTGGCCACGCCGATTTCGGCGCCGAGGTGGAGCGTATCCTGAGCATGGTCGACGGCGTTATCCTGCTGGTCGACAGTGCCGAAGGGGCGATGCCGCAGACCAAATTCGTTACCGGCAAGGCGCTGGCACTGGGCCTCAAGCCCATCGTCGTCGTCAACAAGATCGACCGGCCCGATGGCCGCCCGCAGGAAGTGCTGGACGAAGTGTTCGACCTGTTCGTCAGCCTCGACGCCAATGACGAACAGCTCGATTTCCCCGTGCTCTATGCCAGCGGACGCGATGGCTATGCCAGCGAGGATCAGGAAGCCCGCAGCGGAACGCTCGACCCGCTGTTTGACCGGATCGTGGCACATGTGCCTGCGCCCCAGCTTGACGCTTCGGGCCCGTTCAGCTTCCTTGCCACCCTGCTCGACCGTGACAATTTCATGGGCCGCGTGCTGACCGGCCGCGTCCAGTCCGGCACGGTCAAGATCAATGACCCGATCCACGCGATCGACATGGACGGCAATGTCGTGGAAGTAGGCCGCGCCACCAAGCTGATGAGCTTTGACGGGCTGGAGCGGGTTCCGGTCGAAACCGCGCAGGCGGGTGACATCATCGCCATTGCGGGCCTGGAAAAGGCGACCGTGTCCAACACCATCGCCGATCCCGCCGTGCGCGAACCGATCGCCGCCCAGCCGATCGACCCACCCACGCTGGCGATGCGTTTTTCGGTGAACGACAGTCCGCTGGCCGGGCGCGAAGGCACCAAGGTGACCAGCCGCCTGATCCGCGACCGCCTGCTGCGCGAAGCGGAGAGCAATGTCGCGATCCGCATCACCGAGAGCGAAGACAAGGACAGTTTCGAAGTGGCCGGGCGCGGCGAATTGCAGCTGGGCGTGCTGATCGAAACCATGCGCCGCGAAGGCTTCGAACTGGGCATTTCGCGCCCCAAGGTGCTGTACCGCGAAGAGAACGGTCAGCGCATGGAGCCATACGAAACCGTGGTGATCGACGTCGATGACGAGCATTCGGGCACGGTTGTGGAGAAGATGCAGCGCCGCAAGGCAGAGCTGGTCGAAATGCGCCCGTCCGGCATGGGCAAGACCCGCATCACCTTCTCCGCCCCCAGCCGCGGGCTGATCGGCTATCACGGCGAATTCCTGTCCGACACTCGCGGCACTGGGATCATGAACCGCCTGTTCGAGAAATACGGCCCCTACAAGGGCCCGATCGAGGGTCGCCAGAACGGCGTCCTGATCTCGATGGTGCCAGGCGAGGCCGTGCCCTATGCGCTCAACGCTCTGGAGGAGCGCGGCGAATTGTTCATCGGTGGCGGGGCCAAGATCTATGAAGGCATGATTATTGGCGAGAATGCCAAGCCCGACGATCTCGAAGTCAATCCGATGAAGTCGAAACAGCTCACCAACTTCCGTTCGACCGGCAAGGATGATGCGATCCGCCTCACCCCGCCGCGCCGGATGAGCCTGGAACAGGCGATCGCCTATATCGACGATGACGAGATGGTTGAGGTAACCCCGCAGAGCATCCGCCTGCGCAAGGCGATCCTCGACCCGCACGAGCGCAAGAAGGCGAAGCGGAAAGAAGCGGCTTAGGCTGCGTTCCTGAGCCGCTCGATTTCCTGCGCGAACTCAAACTTGAGCTGATCCGCTTCGTCATCCGACAACCACTCAATTCGGCATGACACAGGATACGGCGACCGGGTGCCGGATGGCGAGCATGTGCATTTGCTGAGATTGTGACGCAAAGCCTCAAATAGCGAAGCGTCCGATTGTGGGTGGGAAGTTGCCGTTCGGCGAACCGTCAGACCAAGTCCCAAGATATTGCAGTCTTCTGCCGAGAAGCAGATTCCAGCGCATCCAGCACTGGATGCGCTTCAACCCAAGCGGCAAAACCTTCAAGCTCAGACACATCTGAACACCAGCGATTTTCGCACCCGAACGCCGCAAGTCTATCGTCCAGCGCATAGCAACAGGTTAGGCTAAATTGGCTGTAGACGTCCTC
>JBNLDR010000130.1:0-4634 GCA_050304495.1 Altererythrobacter sp. | reverse complement strand
GCCAACAGTTCTTCGTCGATTTCCCAGTGCTGGATCATGTGCCGCGGATGAAGTGCCGCATTGAGGCATCCGATATGGGCCCAACCCCCTCTGCGCATCGATGAGATGTCGTCTGATGCCAGTGTGATGTCGAATTGGTGGAATTCCTCCTCACCCATGGGCTCGCCACAAAACGAGCAGGGCGAGTTGTTAAACACCGGCTTCTTTTTCTTTCGCGGCTTGCGCGCGGTCGCCTGCGGCTTGTTCAGCCGGCCGACCAGATCGGTCATCGCGCGGTTCCAGTCGCCAGAGCCTTCCTCCGCCCACAACTCGCACAACTCACTGTGGCTCATCACAGCTGAAAGATTGTCCCTCGCCTGAGAAAACAGATCGAGCGTTGGTTTTCCCAGCTTGTGGACCCGTTCCGCCAGATCTTGCGGCATCTGCTTCGAACGATGGCCGCGCATGGCGGCAACGCATTCGGCAGCCACGATAATCCGGCTGGCAATATCGGCATCGATCTCACCCTCGATGACCACATGCCCCTGGCTATTCGCCGCGACCAAGGCACCCTGGATGTCATCAAGCGAGTTGATCTCGGCGCCGAAATCCAGCGCCGCGTCATTCTCGAATGATCCCGCTCCCCACGCGCCCATAGAAAACCTCCCGAGCACGCATTGTGCCCGGGAGGCTCAAAAGATCAAGCTCGCGTACTCTATCCTTCTGGCTTGTCGGCAGTCACCGGCGCAGCAAACTCGGACTTTTCACTATCAACCACTGGAGCCACAACAGTGCCTGCTCCTTCATTTTCTCGAGCGATTTCGGCTTCTGCAGGACCCTTCACAAGCCCTGATAGAGTCGAGCCATCGAGTCCCAGTTCCTTCATCAGGCCATCCAGCACTGGTGCCTGCGCGCGATAGGCGAGCGCGGCGCTGACAGCATCGGATGCGAGGTTACCGGTGCCGCCTCCACCAACGGATGAGCTTCCGGCCTTGCCGCCGCCGTTTGTCAGGCCATCGACCTGCACGATCTTGATCGAATCGATTGCCTCCATCGGTTTGGCGCTCTCACGGATTACCTCGGGCAGGACCTTGAGCAGCGCCATCTTCGTCTGCAGACTGATCTGGTCATTTGAGAGTAAATTGGCGGCCTCGTTTATCGCGCGTTGACCCGCGGCTTCAACTTCAAATCGGACGCGGGCGGCATCGGCGCGCAGCTTCTCGGCCTCGGCTTCACCTTCTGCTTCGCGCCGCATGGCCTCGGCACGGTTAGTCGCCGCATCCTTTTCGGCCTCGGCTTCAACCTTGATTTTGATCGCATCGCGTTCGGCGGTTTTTGCAGCTTCGATCAGCTCGATCTTCTTTTGGCGTTCGGCCACCTCGCTTTCGCGGCTGGTGACAACCTGTTCCTCGGCAGCGACAGCCTTGGCGCGCGCTTGATCCGCCTCGGCCTTGGCCTGGCTTTCCTCACGGCTCTTGTTCTGAACTGCAATCTGCTGCTCCTGCCGCGCGATTTCGAGCGCTCGCGTCTGGTCAATCCGCGCCTCTTCCACGAGCCGATCGGCCTCGATCTGTTGAGCATCGACCTGCTTCTTGGCCTCGATACGCGCGGCTTCCGCCTCACGATTTCGTTCGGCCTGCTCGCGGGCGATCTCGGCCGCCTGGGCTGCACGACGCACCTCAACCTCGCGTTCCTGCTCCAGCCGGGCATATTCCTTGTCGCGCCCGATCTGATAACTGCGCTGGTCAGCTTCCAGATTCTTGGTTTCAATCTGGACCCGCGTGTCCTGTTCGATATCGTTGCGCAGCTTCTTGCGGGCCTCGATCTGTTCGGTCAGTTTGGTCAGGCCTTCGGCGTCGAAAGCGTTATTGGCATTGAAATGTTCGATCGAGGTCTGGTCGAGCCCGGTAAGCGAGACCGACTCAAGCTCCAACCCGTTCATCGCAAGATCGTTGGACGAAACCTGCTGCACTTTCTGGACGAACTCGGCGCGCTGCTCATGTAGCTCGTTCATGCTCATGCCCGCCGCGACCGAGCGCAATGCGTCGACGAATTTGCCCTCTACCAGGTCTTTCAGTGCTTCGGGGTGCATTGTGCGCTGACCCAAGGTCTGCGCCGCCATGGCAATCGATCCGGCATCAGGCCGAACGCGGACATAGAATTCCGCCTTCACGTCAATCCGCAGGCGATCGAGCGTGATCAGCGCTTCATTGTCACGCCTAACTACCGGCAGCACGACGGTGTTCATATTCACCGGCATGGTCTCGTGGAATACCGGCAGCACCAATGCGCCGCCGTTCATGACGACCTTTTCGCCGCCCACGCCGGTGCGCACGAACGCCACTTCCTTAGAAGCGCGGCGATAAAGGCGAGTGATTGCGAACAGGATCATGACCAGGGCAAGAAAGCCGCCCCCGCCAATCACCGCGATGTCAGTGACATTTTCCATTGTTCTTCCTTTGTTGAAACTCAGCTATCGGCCAGCCTGGCTGGCGCCAGGGGCGAGGCCGTGAAATTGGGCCCGTCATGCGCCACCAGCAGCACTTCCTGCCCGGCGGCATATTCAATGTCGGCCCGATCGGGTTCGACCATCACGTGATGTGGATGGCCATATTGATCAATCACGCGTGCACGCGCGGGCGATTTCGGCCGGGAGACTCCATCGGTAATCGTCGCCACCCGCCCTAGCAGCGTATCGAGCGAAACCGCAGTGGTCCGGTCCTTGGGCAGGATCGCCCCTATCGGACGCACCAGTACGCCTGTTACCGGGGCGGCCAGGCCGGCGGTAATGAGCGCGGCAAGCCATCGTTCGAACGGTGCGCCAAGCAGGCTGTCCGCAAGCGCCTGAATTCCAATCCCGGCCGCAGCGAAGATGAACAGATACACTGCCAGCCAGGCCATGAATGGCACCCGGCCAAGTCCGACCAGGCTAAACAGCCCGTCGAGCCAGCTGCTCGTCAAAGCGGCGTCGCCGTCAGCATCCATGTCAAAATCGGCATCCGCATCGCCAAAAGCGTCACCCAGGCCAATCGCTTGTGCGATGGCCAATAGCAGCATCAGCAGCAAAGCCGCCGCGAACGGCAGATTATAGGGTTCAAGCAATGTCATTTCCGCGCTCCAACATCGCCAGGCACTAGATTAGCCCTTATTTTCCATAGACAAATTCTAGCAGAGCACGAGGCCCGGCAACAGGAAAATCGGAAGGATCAATGCCGATTTTGAGGGAGCAATCGCGCTCGTCAGACCGCCTTGAACCTGACCGGCAGTGTCTTGAGCCCCCCGACAAAGGTCGAGACCGCGCGCCTGGGTTCGCCCGCCAGTTCGATCGTGTCGATCCGATCCAGCAGCGTCTCGAACAATATCCGCATCTCCATCCGGGCCAGGTGCAGCCCCAGGCATTGATGCGCGCCTGCGCCAAAGGCGAGGTGGCGATTGGGCGAACGGCTGGCATCGAATTTGCGCGGATTTTCGAACTGCGCCGGATCGTGATTGGCCGCGACATAATTGATCATCAGCCAGTCGCCCGCTTTGACTTGCTGCCCGCCCAGCTCGACATCTTTGGCCGCGGTGCGCATGAAATGCTGCACCGGCGTGGTCCAGCGGATCGCCTCTTCGACAATGCCCGGCAGCAACGAACGGTCGGCCTTGACCCGGGCCCATTGCTGCGGGTCTTGCGCCAGCGCCATCATCGCCCCCGCAGTTGAGGCCGACGTCGTATCGTGCCCAGCGGTGGCGACGATGATGTAATAGCCCGCCATATCGCGTTCGGGCAGCGGCTTTCCATCGACCATGGCATTGGCGATGATCGTGGCGACATCGCCGGTGGGGTGAGTGCGGCGCTCTGCTGCAAGCGTGGCGAAATAATCCTCGAAGCTCTTCACCGCCCCCGCGACCAGCTGCACCACCTGATCGGGTGTCATATTCTCCATCCCCGTGCCCGACAGATCGGCATCCTGCCCGCCAAACAATTGCTGCGTCAGCATCAGCATGCGCGGTTCGTCTTCTTCGGGCACGCCAAGGATCTGCATCACCACATGGAGCGGATAGGGCGCGGAAACGAGTTTGCAGAAATCCGCCTCTGTCCCGGCCGCGACAAGCCGGTCGACCGTGGCATTGGCGATGGCACGGATTTCCACTTCCATCATCGCCAAATTGCGCGGCATGAACCAGTCCTGCGTCAGCCGGCGATATTTGGGGTGGATCGGGGCATCGAACACCACCAGCGAATCGACCAGCATATTGCTGCCGGTCGCCTTGCGCGAAAATTCGATCGCATTGCGGAAACTGAACACCACCGGGCGCGGATTGTTGAGGAAGGCGGCATTGTCCTTCGAAATGCGCATCGCATCTTCATAGCGGGTAACCAGCCAGAACGGATCGAACAATTCGCCATCTTCCGCCACGATCTTGGCAACTGGCGCCTCTTCACGCAGCCGATCGAAAAGATCGAGCAGACCGTTCCATTCGGCATAGGCATGCGGATTGACAACCTGACGCGCAATATCGGACGGCAAAGTCGCCTGTGCTGCCATCATGCTTGTTCCTGCGCCATGGCGGCATATTCATCGCGCAGCTCACGCTTGTAGAGCTTGCCATTGGCCTCGCGCGGCAGATCGGGACGGAAATCGAACTGCTTGGGCATCTTGATGCGCGAG
>JBNLDR010000129.1:0-5244 GCA_050304495.1 Altererythrobacter sp. | reverse complement strand
GGCCTGTGCTATCGCCCGGAGGAGCTGGCGACGCTGGGCGAGTTTGCGCACGCGCGCGGGCTGGGCCTGCATATGGACGGCGCGCGCTTTGCCAATGCCGCGGCCTTTCTTGGCGGCAGCGCGGTGGACGCAGCCAAGAGCGCAGCTGGCCCGGTCGATACGCTGAGCTTCGGCTGCATCAAGAATGGCGGGATGAGCGCAGAGGCGGTGGTGCTGTTCGATCCAGCTCAGGCGGATCTGGTCAAATACCGCCGCAAGCGCGCGGGGCATTTGCAATGCAAGGGCCGCTATCTGGCGGCGCAGCTGCTGGCCATGCTGGAAGGCGATCTGTGGCTGGAGAATGCCCGTGCCGCCAATGCTGCCGCAGCCGAGGTTGCGGCGGGGGGCAGTGAGCGACTGCTCTACCCGGTCGAAGCAAATGAAGTGTTCATGCGGCTCAGCGCGCAAGAACGGCAGGCTTTGCGTGCGCAGGGTTTCGATTTCTACGATTGGGGCACAGATTCGGCGCGCTTTGTCACGGCCTGGAACACGCGGGCAGAGGATGCGGTGGCGCTGGGCAAGGCCATCGCCAGCCTATGACCGGACATTCCCCGCCGCACGCCCTGCTGCGTCCGGCTATCGCTCTGCCGTTCCTGCTGGTGGCGCTGATCTGGGGCTCGACCTGGTTTGTCATCACCACGCAGATTCACGATGTGCCCGCGCATTGGTCTGTCACCTGGCGCTTTGCCGTGGCGACCCCGGCGATGTTCGCACTGGCACTGATCATGCGCAAATCGCTCGCCATGCCGCGCCGCACGCATGGACTGGCGCTGGCGATGGGTCTGTTCCAGTTCAGCGGGAACTATAATTTCGTCTATTTGTCAGAACTTTACCTGACATCGGGGATTGTCGCCCTGCTGATCGGGATGATGATCGTGCCCAATGCCTTGCTGGGCCGGGCGCTGTTGGGGCAGGCGATCACCCCGCGCTTCCTGCTGGGTAGCGTGATTGCGCTGGCGGGAATCGGGTTGCTGCTGGTGAACGAGGCGCAGGTTGCACCGCTGGGCGGCAATGTGGCGCTGGGCGTGGTCCTGGCGCTGATCGCCATGATCTCCGCATCGATTGCCAATGTCATCCAGGCTGGCCCCGCCGGGCGCGATGTTGCGCTGGTTAGCCTGCTCGCCTGGGCGATGCTCTACGGCACCGGGATCGATTTCGCGGTCGCCTGGGCGCTGGCCGGGCCCCCAATCTGGTCGACCGAGCCACTCTATTGGGCGGGGATTGGCTGGCTGGCGGTGATGGGATCGGTAGTGACCTTCCCGCTCTATTATGACCTTGTGCGCAAACTGGGCGCGGGCAGGGCGGCCTATAATGGCGTGCTGGTGGTGGTGATCGCCATGATCATCTCGACCTTGCTGGAAGGCTATCACTGGACCCCGCTGGCGCTTGCTGGTGGCGGACTGGCGATGGTGGGGCTGATCATCGCGCTCCGGGCCAGGCAGGTCTAGAGAAGCGACCTCAATCCTTCGCGAAATGTCGGATAGCGCGGCTGCCAGCGCAACACACGCCTGGCCTTGCCATTGGCGACGCGTCGGTTCTCGGAATAGAATGCCCGCGCCGTCTCTGACAGGCCCGCCTGCTCCAACTTGATCAGCGGCGGCGGCGCAATTCCCAGCAAGCGGCAGGCCTCCTCGATCGCCATGTTCTGCGAACAAGGCAGGTCATCCGCCAGATTATAGGCCCCTCGCGGCGCATCGATGTCGATCGCAGCAAGGACACCAGAGACAATGTCATCGACATGCACCCGGCTGAACACCTGGCCCGGAATGTCGATCCGCCTGGCGCGGCCTTCGCGAACCCGGTCGAGCGGTGAGCGGCCAGGCCCATAGATTCCGGGCAGGCGAAACACCCGCGCACCCAGTGCCAGCCATGCGGCATCGGCATCGGATCGTGCGCTGCGCCTGCCCGTGCCTGTCGGTGCGGTTTCATCGACCCAGGCCCCCTTTGTGTCGCCATAGACCCCCGTAGAGGAGAGGTAGCAGGTCCATTTTCCGTCCAATGCATCGCCATATTGGCTCAGAACCGGATCGCCATCTTCGCCCGGCGGCACGCTGGAGAGCACATGGCTGGCCTCTGCCAGCGCATGGCGAACGCTGGCCGCATCATCGAAATCGAGATTGCCTGCGCTGCCCGTCGCCGCCACATCCCAGCCGCGCGATTCGAGCGCAGCCGCGATCCGGCCCGCCGTATATCCCAGCCCAAAGATCATGATTTGCTTCATTGCCGGGCATCTAAGCGTTGGACAGCGCGGCAAAGCAACCTAAATCACCGGCCATGGATATTGCACGAAACCCTGACATGGCGGATGCCGCCCCCACCCCGCACGAACCGCCCGTGATCCGGCGCGAGGATTACGCACCCTTTCCATGGCTGGTGCCGCAGATCGCACTCGATTTCGATCTGGCACTCGACGCGACGCGCGTGGTTGCGCGGCTCAGCGTGGCCCGCAATGCCAAGGCGGCGCGGGCGGATACGATCCGCCTTGATGGTGACGGGTTGGAGCCGCTTTCGGTCAAGATTGACGGCGAGATGGTGAATGACTGGCGGATGGATGATGGCGATCTGATCCTGCCGCTGACGGGCGATGCGCATGAGATAGAGATCGCCACCCAGATCGATCCCAGCGCCAACACTGCGCTGGAGGGGCTCTATGCCTCGAATGGCATGCTCTGCACCCAATGCGAGGCACAGGGGTTCCGCCGCATCGCCTTCTTCCCTGACCGACCCGACGTGCTGAGCACTTTCTCGGTGCGGATGCGTGGATCGAAGGCGGCGTTCCCGATCCTGCTCTGCAATGGCAACAAACTGGCCGAAGGTGACAATGCTGATGGCACGCATTGGGCCGAATGGCACGATCCCTGGCCCAAACCGGCCTATCTCTTCGCACTGGTGGCGGGTGACCTTGTCGCCAATAGCGGCACGTTCACGACCATGAACGGGCGAGAAGTAGAGCTCAACGTCTGGGTTCGGGCCGAGGATTTGCCCCGCACCGATCACGCGGTCGAATCGCTCAAGAAAAGCATGAAATGGGACGAAGAGGCGTTCGGTCGCGAATACGATCTCGACCTGTTCAATATCGTTGCGGTGTCGGACTTCAACATGGGCGCGATGGAGAACAAGGGCCTCAACATCTTCAACACCAAATTCGTGCTGGCCGATCCGGAAACCGCCACCGATGGCGATTATGACGCGATCGAAGGAGTGATCGGCCATGAATATTTCCACAATTGGTCGGGCAACCGGATCACCTGCCGCGACTGGTTCCAGTTGAGCCTGAAAGAGGGTTTCACCGTGCTGCGCGACCAGCTGTTCAGCCAGGACATGCAGGGCGAAGCGGTCAAGCGGATCGAGGATGTGCGGATCCTGCGCGCAGCCCAGTTCCCCGAGGATTCGGGGCCTCTGGCGCATCCGATCAGGCCCGATTCCTATCGCGAGATCAGCAATTTCTATACCGCCACCGTCTATAACAAGGGGGCCGAGGTGATCCGAATGATGCGGACCATGTGCGGGCCCGAACGGTTCCGCAAAGGCACCGATCTCTATTTTGAAAGTCATGATGGCGAAGCGGCGACCTGCGAGGATTTCGTCAAATCGATAGAGCAGGGCGCGGGGCTTGATCTCGCCCGGTTCCGCATGTGGTATTCGCAGGCTGGCACGCCCAAGGTGACGGTGCAGCTGCGCAGCGAAGGTGATCGGGCCATCCTGTCCCTGCAGCAGCAGGTGCCGCCAACCCCGGGCCAGCCCAACAAGCAGCCAATGGTGATACCGCTCAAGGTCGCGCTGCACGATCGCGACAGCGGGGCGCTGGGCGTAGAGCAATTGGTGATCCTGGACAGCGCCGATGCCGAGTTCGACCTGCCGCCGATCTCTGGCGCGCCCGCGCTTTCAATCAATCGCGGTTTCTCTGCCCCTGTCACCATCGATCGCCAGGCCAGCCGCGAAGAGCTGATCTTCCTTGCCGCGCATGATGACGATCCCTTCGCGCGCTATGAGGCGATGCAGGAACTGGTGGTGGGGCACCTGGTCGCGGCTGTGCAGGGCCAACTGGCCGATACCGAGCGCGAAAGCGGCGAGGCGGCGATTGTCCAGGCGTTATATTCAGCGATTCGCGACAGTGGGCTCGACGATGCCATGCGCGGCGAATTGATGATCCTGCCCAGCCAGACCTATCTGATGGAGCAGCTGGAGCGGGGCGATCCCGGCGCGGTCCATCAAGCGCGTGAGGCGCTGAAGGTGCGGTTGGGCGCGGCGCTAGGCGACGATCTGCTGGCGCTTTATGATCGCTGCACTGCCGTGCCCTACGATGCGCAGGGCGCGCGCGGTGCACGCAAAGTGCGCACATTGGCGCTGAGCTATATCGCCGC
Organism: Altererythrobacter sp.; assembly: GCA_050304495.1. Taxonomy (GTDB): domain Bacteria; phylum Pseudomonadota; class Alphaproteobacteria; order Sphingomonadales; family Sphingomonadaceae; genus Erythrobacter. The sequence continues at coordinate 841 of JBNLDR010000129.1, read as the reverse complement.
GAGCGATCCGGTGCGGGCAGCCGAACTTGCGGCGCAGCAATATGATTCGGCCAGCAATATGACCGATCGCCAAGGTGCGCTCATGGTACTGTGCGGGCTCGATTGCGAAGAGCGTGAAGATCGGCTTGCGGAATTCTATCGTCGGTTTGCGGGCAATGCGCTGGTGATCGACAAATGGTTCTCGCTCCAGGCGCTATCGCTCCACCCGGCGGCGATCGAGCATGTCAAGGCGCTGGCCAGGCACCCCGACTTCACGCTCAAGAACCCCAATCGCGTGCGTTCGCTCTATATGGCCTTCGCCGGCAATCCGCACGCCTTCCACCAGATCGATGGCGCAGGCTATCGCATGCTCGCCGACCTGATCCTCTCGCTCGATCCGATCAATCCGCAAACCGCGGCGCGTTTTGTCCCGCCGCTGGGACGCTGGCGGCGGATAGAGCCGGTACGTTCCGCACTGATGCGCGCCGAGCTGGAGCGCATCTCGGCCACGCCCAGCCTGTCACGCGACACGCGCGAGCAAGTCATGCGCAGCCTTGATGGCTGACGGCGCGCTCGACCTGACCCGCTCGGCCGTGCTGGGCGATGTGCCGCACGGTTTCATGGGGCGCGGTGGCGGCGTTTCAAAGGGACTGGTCGCGGGCCTGCAATGCGGCTTTGGCGCGGATGATAATGTGGCGGCGGTGCGGCAGAATCGCCGCATGGCGGCCGGCGCTCTGGGTCGGCGGAGGCGCGCTGCTGGCGGGCGCGCTGGCAGCGGCCCTCGCTGCCACCACCGCCGGTGCGCCCTACGACGAGCACTACCTCGACGCGCTCCTGGAGATGGACCTCGCACGGCTCGGCG
>JBNLDR010000128.1:0-5351 GCA_050304495.1 Altererythrobacter sp. | reverse complement strand
CAGACCACCAGCGATGCGGAAGCTGTCGAGTTCGATATGCAGCGCGCCCAGCAATTGCTCACCGAACAGGGCGAAGATCACGAGGATGCACGCAGCAATCACCGAGGCGCGGATCGCCATGCTGCGCTGCTGCGCCGCCGGGGCCCCCTTGGTCAGGCCGGCATAGATCGGCGCGCAACCCGGCGGGTCAATCACCACGAACAGGGTAATGAATGCAGAGACGAACAGCTCTGTCATCGCCGGGCGATCGTACCATCGGGATTGATATCGAATTGCAGCGCTTCGTGCCATTCGCCGCCCTGCCACAGCTGCGCCAATACTTGCCGCCGCCCGTCATCATGCTGGACCCAGGCCCATTGCAGGGTTCCATCCGCCGAGATTGCGCTCTTGCTCTGGGCCAGAGCATCGACTGTGATGCCCTTGATTTCGGGCTTGTCGCCTCGTGCCGGACAATCGGCCACCACGCCCTGGATCATCGGGATCGCCTCCACGACAATCGCGCCTTCTTCCAAAGGCGTTTCGTCACGCCCCTGGTTCTCACGTTCGGTCAAGGCCGGGTCGATCCCGCCAACATCGTAGATCCATTTGTAGGAGCGGTCCGCCTGCTGTTCCCAAACGGTGACGAAATAGCCCCACTGCCTCGAAGGATCGGCAAACTTGCCCTGCGAGACGGCGAGCCTGCCGTCGCAGCTCATCCAGATTGCCAGCGGAACCCACTGCACTGCGGCCGGTGGATTGGCCTGCTGGTCCAGCCAGGGAACGGCCTCGATTGGTCCGGATCGACCGTGGATGATCGCCGAATCCGCTGCAAACTGCCGAAAGGCGGTCCACTGGCCCTGCTCGCGCGCCGCGCGGGCGAAGGCGCTTTCGACTGCCACCACCTTGCTCGGCTGGGCCTGTCCCGGTGCACCCTGAAGCACACGGTTGATCACCTGATCGGGCGTGCGCGGGCGCCGTTGCGGGGCGCAAGACGCCAACAGTGCCACAACCGTAACGAGCGCGAGCTTCTTCATAAGCCGACTGGCACTTCCAGCCCTTCGTTACGATAGGCCGCAACCAGCGCGTTGCGCAGCAGCACCGCAATCGTCATCGGGCCGACGCCGCCTGGGACCGGGGTGATCGCGCCAGCGACTTCGCCAGCATCGCCGAAGGCAACGTCGCCCACCAGCCTGCCCTTGTCCTTGCCCGGTTCGGGCGGCAGGCGGTTAATGCCGACATCGATCACGGTAGCCCCGGGTTTGAGCCAGGTGCCCTTGACCATTTCGGGCCGTCCGACCGCAGCGACGACAATGTCGGCGCGGCGCACCACAGCGGGCAAATCGCTGGTCCGGCTATGCGCGATCGTGACCGTGGCATTGGCATCCAGCAACAGCTGCGCCATGGGCTTGCCCACGATGTTGGAGCGCCCGACCACCACGGCGTTGAGGCCGGAGAGATCGCCCAGGCGGTCCTTCAGCAGCATGAGGCAGCCCAGCGGCGTGCAGGGCACGAATCCGCTTTGCCCGACTGACAAGCGACCGGCATTGATCACGTGAAAGCCATCGACATCCTTGTCCGGGCTGATCGCGCCGATCACGGCCTGTTCGTCAAGATGGCCGGGCAAGGGCAGCTGGACCAGAATACCGTCCACCGCGGAATCATTGTTGAGCCGGTCAACCAGCGCCAGCAGATCTGCCTGGCTGGTGTCCGCGGGCAGGCGGTGTTCGAAGCTCGCCATCCCGGCTTCGACTGTTTGCTTGCCCTTGCTGCGGACATAGACCTCGCTGGCGGGATCGGCCCCGACCAGCACCACCGCCAGCCCCGCCTTGCGGCCAGCCTTGCCCTCAAACTCTGCAGCCAGCTCGCCCACGCGCTCGCGCAGTTTTGCGGCGAAAGCTTTCCCGTCAATAATCGTGGCGGTCATTGGATTCCTATGATGACATTATAGAGCACGATCATCGCGATCTGCAGGCCGATGATCAGGACCAGGGGCGAGAAGTCGATCGCGCCAGTCTGCGGCAGTACATTGCGGATCGGACGCAGCACCGGTTCCAGCAGTCGATTGATCGAACTGTAAAACGTCATCAGGAACTGGTTCGAACTGTTGACCACATTGAACGCGAACAACAGCCCGATCACGAACTGGACGATGATAAGCATCACCAGAACATTGGTGAGCAGGTCGAGAATTTGATAAATTGCGTAAAGGCCCTGCATGTCTTTCCGTTCCTGAAATCAACGTCCCTGCCCCGCGTATTACCCCGGCAATACGCCCAAGGCCAGTCTTGAGCGCGAGCTGTCCCTGGTTGCTACGCCCGGACGAGCGTACCCGCGCCGCGCGCAGTGAAGAATTCGAGCAGCATGGCATGCGGCACCCGGCCATCGAGCACCACCGCAGCTTCGCACCCGGCCTCGACTGCGTTGACGCAAGTCTCCAACTTGGGGATCATCCCGCCGCTGATCGTGCCATCACCCTTCAACGCCTCGATCTTCGCCGGGTCGAGATCGGTCAGCAGGTTGCCCTGCTTGTCCAGCACGCCCGCCACATCGGTCAACAGGAACAGCCGCGCTGCGCCCAACGCCGCGGCAATCGCGCCCGCCATGGTATCGGCATTGATGTTATAGGTGTGGCCATCCTCGCCCGCACCGATCGGGGCGATGATCGGGATCATGCCCGCCGCCACCGCCGTATCGATGATGGTGGTATCGATCTTGCTCGGTTCGCCGACAAAGCCGAGGTCGATCGCCTGCTCGATATTGCTTTCCGGGTCCTTGGTGGTGCGGTTGACCTTGGTGGCCGTCACCAGCCCGCCATCCTTGCCCGAAATGCCGATCGCCCTGGGACCGCTTGGGCCCCCGGCATTGGCGATCCAGCTGACCAATTCCTTGTTGATTGCGCCGGACAGCACCATTTCAGCAACCTCGGCGGTCGCCTTGTCGGTCACCCGCAGGCCGTCAACGAATTTGCTTTCGACGCCCAGCTTCTTGAGCATCGCGCCAATCTGCGGGCCGCCGCCATGCACTCCAACCGGGTTGATGCCCACCGCCTTGAGCAGGACGATATCCTGCGCGAAATCCTTCGCTGCGGCGGGATCGCCCATCGCATGGCCGCCATATTTCACCACAAAGGTGCGCCCGGCATAGCGCTGGAAATAGGGCAAAGCCTCTATCAGCACTTCCGCTTTCTGAAGTGAGGAACCCTGGGCAGGCGTGGAAGGATCGCTGCTGGCATTCATTCGAGGTGACTCCTGCGCATTCGCACCAATTGCGCTCGCCGCGCGCTTAGCGGTTCGAACCGCAAGAGGAAAGGGCGTTGCTATGCTTCAAGCGAAGCCGCCAGTTCTGCAAAATTGGCATGGCCGGTGACGGGCGTAACCCGTTCGGCCCACAGGGCGTCGATCCGTTGGGCTACCGAGTGCGGCAATTGCTTTGCATCGCTACCGACCGCCTGCACTTTCGACGAATCGCTGTCAGCCGGGATGCCAACCTTGGCCTCTAAAGCGGCGGCAAACATCGCGTCGTCGAACCGGTCCTTATATTCATGCATGAATTCGCGCGTGGTCATTGCTTCGACCGTGTCCACCAGCGCATCATCCGCATCGATCCGCATAAATGCCGCCAGCCGCCAGATCATCTCGCGCTTGTTTCTCACCACCCAGCGATATGTGGCGAGCAGCGTATCGGGCTCATTGCGCCGGGCATACCAGCTGAGCAAATGGGTGAAATAATCGCAGCCGCCCGGCCCGCCACCGAGCCAGAATGGCATGAACTCCTCCATCGTGATCGAACCCGGTTCGAACCACCACCCGCTGATGAAGCGATAGTTGGAGACATAGGCTTCATGCGGATCGCGCAGGCTAACGACATAGCGGCATCCGGCGGGCAGCCGCCCATATTCGCGGTGCGTCTTGAAACCGCGCGGGCTGGCGCGCTGCGGTCCGTTGACATCGTGATCGATCGCCGGGGCGCTGTCCTCCCACGGGGTCATTCGGCTGATATCGTCAAAATCCATGTCGCCCTGCCCGGTGGCGGCGACCATGCGGATCTGGTGGAACATCTGCTGCAGCATGGTGGTGCCGCACTTGCCCCAACTGGCGATGAAGACATCGCCGGCGGCGGGCTCAAGTGGGCGGAAGTGCTGCGGTGGGAAGCTTGCCAGGCATGCGAAGATCAGGTCCATCTCTTCCATGCTGCGCGCGCGCCGCCCAAGCCGTGCTGCCATGATGGCGCCTCCCCCTAACTCCCTGGGTCAAGGTTTTGCACGAAGCGCATGGCCTGCCAAGCGCGGAGTATGCAGCAAGCCAGTGCGTTTGGGGCGCTCAGGCCTTGGCGTGTGCGGCGAGCATTTCCTGCAGCACGGCGACCCGCGCGCGATGCTGGGGAAGCTCTTTTTCGGGGTGCCCCTCCAGCGTGTCGAGCAATTCGCGAAGCTCACGCTCGCGGTCGGCCAGGGTGGTTTCCTGCACGATTCCTCTCCTTTCGCGTGTGGGAATGTAGCACATTCCGGGCGAAAGTGGGTGCGGAAAACTCAGCGTTTGGCCGGATCGAGCGCCCAGGGGTTGTGATGCTGGGCCGGATGCTTGCTCGCCGCATCGGTCTCTTCGGGCGAAGGGACGGTGCAATAGGCGGTCAGCAGCATCCCACTGGCCCACAACAGGGCGCGCCAGCGGCTGCGAAACACGGCCTGATATTTGCCAAACATGCGGGCGACATACCGCATGAGAGGTTAAGGCGCGGTATGCGCGCCCTGCCCCCCAGCCCGTCAGCCCCCGGCGCGCGCCTTGGTGACGATTGCGGTGATCTCGTCCAGCAACCCCAGCCGCTTGCGCTTGAGCGCTTCGGTGCGCTCGTCGCTCGCCGCCTCCGCCTCGGCCTCGATCCGGTGCACTTCGCGGTTCACCTCATGATATTCGTCGGCCAGCCGCGCGTAGTGCGCATCCTGCTGCTTCAACCGGGTGATCAGATCGTGATCGCGGGCAAAGATCGTGGTGAGTTCGTTGGGGGTATGCTGTGACATGGATTGCCTTCCTTCCGTGATGACAGAGCAAGTTTAGCGGCCGGATGGCGCAGTTCATTGCGATGGATCAAATTTATAGCGGTTTCGCAGCCCGTAAATCCTACGCGATGGAACACATGGAACACGGTCCAAAGGCTGGAATCGGACCTGAGAATTGCGGCGTTCATGACCGCAGGGCTAGCACCGGTGGAGGGGTGTAGGACAGCAAGGCAATCATGCTAGAACAGGTGCGATGGGCAAGGTGCTGAAATTCCGGCGGCGGCCACGGCGCACCAGCCGGGCGAAAGCGGGCGTCTATCGCTCACCGCTGATCCGCGGGCGCAATCGCGCCCCCTGGGGCAAATGGCATCGCCGC
>JBNLDR010000127.1:0-5472 GCA_050304495.1 Altererythrobacter sp. | reverse complement strand
CCGGCATATTGCCGGATCGTCCAGGGACGCCCCGCATACATGCTCGCCTTCACCCCGCGCGTGAAAGGCGCAAAGCCGGGCAGGCCGGGATCGCCAGCATCTTCATCGGTATAGAGCGGCTTGATATCGAACCCTTCCGGCGTGTGCCAGGTCAGGTCCTTGCCCTTCACTTCCTTGTCGGCCAGCGCCTTCCAGTCGTCGATACCGGCCATCTTACTTACCCTTGAACTCTGGTTTGCGCTTTTCGAGGAAGGCCATGCCACCTTCGCGTGCATCTTCGCTCATGCCCGCCAAACGCTGTCCCTCCGCTTCGGCAAGGAACACTTCGGGCAGTGCACCGTCCAGCGCAGTCGCAATGTTCTTCTTCATCGTGGCGTAGGCGACCGTTGGCCCATTCGCGAGCTTCTCCGCCAGCGCACGCGCTTCATCCATCAACACGTCGTCATCGACCGCCTTGTAGATCAGGCCCCATTCCTCGGCCTGTTCGGCCCCGATTTTCTCACCCAGCATCATCATGCGCGTGGCGCGGGCGCGGCCGATCGCGCGGCTGAGCAACCAGGTCGATCCGCCATCGGGGATCAGGCCGATGTTGACGAAAGCCTGGAGGAAATAGGCGCTCTTGCCAGCGAGCACGAAGTCGCCAGCCAAAGCCAACGAACAGCCCACGCCAGCCGCCGGGCCATTGACCGCGCAAATCACCGGCACCGGTGCACGCAACACCTGGCTCACTGCCGGGTTGTAATGATTCTGCAGCGCCAGATGGCTGCCGCCTTTGGTCTGAAACGCGCTACGCTCCCCACGCGCGGCGAGATCCGCGCCCGAGCAGAAGCCCTTGCCCGCGCCGGTAATCAGCACGGCTCGTGCATCGCCCAGATCATAGAAAGCCGCACCAATCTCGTCCGCCATGGCTGGCGCCATCGCGTTGAGCCGCTCCGGCCGGTTGAGCGTGATGGTCAGCAGCGGCCCTTCGCGGTCGACCAGGATGGATTCGTAGTCTGACATTTCTTACTCCGTTTCGTCGTCATGCCAGTGAATGCGGGCATTTCTGGCAGCAAGTTCCCCGGCTTTCGCTGGGGTGACGGATTGTTCAATTCGACCAGTCAGCGCCTTCCTTCGGCGTTTCCATGATTTCGGTGAGCATACCCTGCATGTCCTTGGGGTGGACGAAGAAGATCGGCGTGCCATGCGCCCCGATCCGCGTGGGGCCAAGGATTCGCTTGCCCATCTCCTCAAATTCCCCGCGCGCCTCGGCAATATCGGGGACTTCGAAACAGACATGGTGCTGCCCGCCCATCGGGTTCTTGGCGAGGAAGCCGGTAACCGGGCTCTCATCGCTGAGCGGAGCTAGCAGCTCGACTTGCGTTCCCTCGGTGCCCTCGTGCCCCGGCGTATTGACGAAGCAGACCTTCACGCCCTGTTCGGGCATATCGAACGGCTCGGTGATAGAAGTCGCGCCCATCACATCGCGATAATGCGCGATGGCGGCTTCGATATCCGGCACGGCATAGCCAAGATGGTTCATTCGTCCGAGTTTCATTTAGCGCTCCGATGAATTTCAAAAATACGCTTCACAATCGTCGGGCTTCGCCCGCATGGCCCAAGGCCGATATACTCTGTCTCGACCCGCTCGAGATATTCGAGCATCTCGGCTTCCTCCTTACCCTGGTTCAGCATGACGAATATCTGAAACGCGTAGCTATCGTATTCGCCCTCGGCATCGGACATATCGTTCACGCCAATCGGATCCCACTGCAGCCACAAGAGGCGCTTCAACTGTTCGAGTTCGTCAATCACAGGGGAATATTGTCATGCTTCTTCCACGGATTCTCGAGCTGTTTGCCGCGCAGCTTGCGCAGGCCCAGCGCGATGCGCCTCCGAGTCGAATGGGGATAGATCACCTCGTCGATATAACCGCGCTGCGCCGCGACGAAGGGGTTGGCGAAGCGGTCCTCATATTCCTTCGTCCGCTCAGCAATCTTGTCCGGATCGCCAATGTCCTTGCGGAAGATGATCTCCACCGCGCCCTTGGCCCCCATCACTGCGATTTCAGCGGTAGGCCAGGCGTAGTTGAGGTCGCCGCGCAAATGCTTTGAAGCCATCACGTCGTAGGCCCCGCCATAGGCCTTGCGGGTGATCACCGTGATCTTGGGCACGGTCGCTTCGGCATAGGCAAACAGCAGCTTGGCCCCGTGCTTGATGATACCATTGTGTTCCTGAGCAGTGCCCGGGAGGAAGCCCGGAACATCGACGAAGGTCAGGATCGGGATTTCGAAGGCATCGCAGAAGCGCACGAAGCGCGCCGCCTTCTTCGAAGAATTGATATCAAGCACGCCCGCCAGCACCATCGGCTGGTTGGCGACCACGCCCACAGTGCGCCCCTCAACCCGGCCAAAGCCGCAGATGATGTTCGCCGCATGGGCAGGCTGGACTTCAAAGAAATCGCCCTCGTCCAGCACCTTGCGGATCACTTCGTGCATGTCATAGGGCTGGTTGGCGCTGGGCGGGATGATCGTATCGAGGCTGTTCTCGATCCGGTCGAACGGGTCGGCGCAGGGCCGCTCGGGCACTTCGTCGCGGTTGGACAAGGGAAGGAAGTCGAAGAATTCGCGCGCAGTCAGCAGCGCCTCGATATCGTTTTCGAAAGCGACATCGGCAACGCTGGTCTTGGTGGTGTGCGTCACCGCACCGCCCAGCTCTTCCTGGGTCACGACTTCATTGGTGACGGTCTTGACCACGTCAGGCCCGGTCACGAACATGTAGGAACTGTCCTTCACCATGAAGATAAAATCGGTCATCGCGGGCGAATAGACCGCGCCGCCTGCGCAGGGCCCCATGATCAGGCTGATCTGCGGCACCACTCCCGATGCCAACACATTGCGCTGGAACACATCGGCATAGCCGCCCAGCGACGCCACGCCCTCCTGGATGCGCGCGCCGCCGCTGTCATTGATGCCGATCACCGGCGCGCCATATTTCATGGCACTTTCCATCACCTTGCAGATCTTTTCAGCGTGGCGTTTGGAGAGCGATCCGCCGAACACGGTGAAATCCTGGCTGAAGACGAAAACGACACGCCCGTTCACGGTGCCATAGCCGGTCACCACGCCATCGCCGGGTACCTTCTGCTCCTGCATACCGAAATCGACACAATCGTGTTCGACATAGGCATCCAGCTCTTCGAAACTGTCTTCGTCCAGCAGCACCTCGATCCGTTCGCGCGCGGTCAACTTGCCCTTGGCATGCTGCGCGTCGACCCGCTTCTGCCCCCCGCCCAGCTTGGCAGCAGCGCGGCGGCGTTCCATTTCAGCGATATTTGCGGACATGCGTTCCCCATTCCAGCAATTGGAAGGATGGCAATGCGGCGGCCGACCAGCAAAGTCCAATGTGAATTTGCAAAGTTGCAAAGTCATACTTTGCAAAGTATCCTCTCCGACGCGGAGATTGACTATGCAAAGACGCCTGTTCGCCGGGAGCAAATTACGCGCCATTCGCGATGAGCATGCGCTGAAGCAGGCCGAACTTGCGAAGCGGCTTGGCATTTCGGCATCCTATCTCTCGCAGCTGGAGAATGACGACCGCCCGCTCACCCCTGCTCTAGTTGAGCGTTTGGCGCAGATATTTCCGCTCGACTGGAGCGATGTCGGCGTGGGCGATGCCGAAACCCGGCTCGCTGCCCTGCGCGAAGCCAATGCCGACCCACTTTTCGCCGATCTGCTCGACGCCCCGCAACTGGCGCGCTTTGCCGAACAGCAACCCGGCCTGGCCGATCGTTTTATCGCGCTGCACGAAGCCTATCGCCGCACCGGCCAGCGGCTCGCCATGGTGGACGAAGCGCTGGCAGACGACCGTTCAGGCCCCGCCCGCTTGCCGTGGGAGGAAGTGCGCGACTGGTTCCACCTGCAGAACAATTATGTCGACAGCCTGGATCGCGCAGCGGAAGCGCTCGCCAACCGGTTGGGCGGGATGAGCCCGGATACGGCGGCGATCGAGGCCTATCTGCGCGAGGCATTGTCTATCTCGCTGATCTATGCCGGTCACGCCGGCCTGCGCAGTTTCGATGCCGAAATGGGGCATTTGCAGATCGATCCCGGCCAACCGGCGGAAAGCCGCCGCTTCCAGCTTGCGCATCAATTGGTGGCGCTGGCACTGAAGGACGAGATCGCATTGGTGGTCGAAGGCGCGCATTTGCGCAGCGCAGCCGCGCGGCAATTGCTGTTCGTGGGGCTGAGCAATTACGCCGCCGGGGCACTGCTGATGCCCTATGGCAAGTTCCGGCGCGAGGCGCGCAAGCTGCGCCACGATATCGACCGCCTGGGCCAATTGTTCGGTACCAGCTTCGAGCAGACCTGCCACAGGCTTTCCACCCTCCAGCGCCAGAACGAACGCGGCGTGCCATTCTTCTTCTGCCGGGTGGATATGGCGGGCAATATCACCAAGCGGCATAGCGCTACACGGCTGCAGTTCGCGCGCTTCGGCGGTGCTTGCCCGCTGTGGATCGTGCATGAAGCGGTCGCGATACCTGACCGGATACTGGTTCAGCTGGCGGAGACGCCCGATGGCTTGCGCTATGTGTCCATGGCGAAAGGACTCGTGAAACCTTCCGGGTCGTTTGAGCGCCCTCCCCGCCGCTACGCCGTAGCGCTGGGCTGCGAAACCACCCATGCTGGCGAGTTCATCTATGCCGACGGGCTAGACCTCGCATCCGATCGCATGGTGACGCCGATCGGGATTTCCTGCCGCATCTGCCCGCGCGAAAATTGTGACCAGCGCGCTTTCCCGCCCAGCGACCGCGCCATCCGCGTGGACCCGGACAGGCGCGGCGTGGTGCCCTATGGGTTCGGCTAGAACCTCAGCATGATCTTGCGCGCCAGTGCTGGTGAGATCGAATGGACCAGCTTCAACACCTTCACCAGACCAACATTGGCCTCGTCCCGATTGCTTTCGATCGCAGCGATGATCTGACGCGCGCATTCGGCTGGCGGCATCTTCTTGTTGCCCCTGCCCGCAGTCATCTGCGTATCGACCACGGGCGGCAGCGCCTCGATCACATGCACACTACCGCCCGCCAGCTGCGCCCGCAGCGCCTGTGTATAGCTGCGCAGACCCGCCTTGGTAGCGCAATAGACCGGCCCGCCTGAACGCGGCGCAATCGCCAGCCCGCTGGTGACGTTGATGATTGCGGCCTCGGGCCGCTCCTTCAGCCGCGGCAGCAGTGCCACGATCAGCCGGATCGGCGCGTTGAGATTGGCATAGATGCAGCCATCCGCCGCATCGGCATCGGGCGAAGCCTCCCGGAAATCATGATCGACCCCCTGCCCGGCGTTGTTGATCAATATGTCGATCTCCCGCGCGCCAAGATCGGCGATCAGGCCGTCGACACCGTGTGCCGTGCTGAGATCGGCTTCGATCGCCTCAAAGCCTTCCTCCCGCATGGCGTGGAGGCGCGCCTTGTCACGGCCTGTCACAGCCACC
>JBNLDR010000126.1:0-5523 GCA_050304495.1 Altererythrobacter sp. | reverse complement strand
AACCGTCTGCCAATCGGCACCGACATCGAGTATGCGTCCCGAGATCTTTGAGCCGCTTACCGTTCCGCCAATGATCGGGATCACCCGGCGCGTACCATGGGGGCACTCCCCGAATTCATGCGGGCGAGCGAGCTCGACCGTGAAGTCGCAGATATGTTCAAGCAGCGGGGTCATCGGCCAGTTCCCGCCTCACCCGCGCATCCTCAGGGATCGTACGCGGCGCGGCGTTGAGCTCATCGCGAGCGAAACCGGCAGCGCGGCGATAGGCTTGCATAAAGGCCGTCCGCTCCGCTTCGGGCATTATCGCGTCGATATCGTCGAACTCTCCGCCGCAACGCTCTTCGACGATGTTTAGCAGACCGAACGGACCTGCCCCGCGATTGCGCATTGCCACCTGACCGATCGGGCCGCATAGTCTCTGGTCGTAAGCCGTTAGTGCCGCCGCGGTGACACCGTGCCGCAACATCAATTGCCCCAGTACACGCCCATCGATGATCGCCTGCGATGCGCCGTTCGATCCTGTCGGGTACATCGGATGGGCGGCATCGCCCAATAATGCCACCGCACCGTCGACCCAGGTTTCGACCGGGTCGCGATCGATCATCGGGTTCTCATAGGCAACCTCGGAGCGTGCAATCAACTCAGGAAGATCAAACCAGTCGTAAACGAACCGATCGAACTCTGACGCGAACTCGCTCAGATCAACTTGCCGGAACCATCCCGATTTCGTCCAGTCATGCGCGTCATCATATGTCTGCTCGGCGATCCAGTTGATATCAGCGAGTCCGTTCGCATCTGGGGCAGAAATGGGATAGAACACCACGCGGTGGCGGCTAGTCCCTAACCCGACAAATGAAGATCCGCTACGGATCGGCACCCTACGGGCCGTGCCTCTCCACATGATCGTGCCACCCCAATGGATCGGCGGCTGATCGGGATGGATTTGCGCCCTGATAGCGGAATGGATCCCATCCGCTCCGATCAGCAGCGCACCGCTGATTTCGGCAGTTGTCCCGTCAGCCAGCGAGACCAGCGCGGTTGCCGTGCCATCGGCTTCGTTGCGATAACCAGTCACTGTGTGGCCCAGGCGTATGGCATCCGTGCCAAGCCTTTCGCGCGCAATGCGGTAAAGCAGTTCGTGGAACTTGCCTCGATGCACTGCATACTGGTGCCAATTGTAACCCGCTTCTTTGCCGCGCGGTTCGGAATAGATGTCTTTGCCGTTGAGGCCGACCAGCGCCCATTCGCGCGCCGGAACGCCCACCTGGCCCAGTTCTTCTTCGCCAATGCCAAGATCGGCCAATTCGCGCACCGCATTGGGCTGGATGTTGATGCCGACACCCAGGGGGCGAAGTTCCGGTACGCTTTCCAGGACCAGGCAATCCACCCCAATCTGATGCAAGGTCAGGGCGAGCGCGAGTCCACCGATCCCGCCCCCCGCGATTACGACTGTGTCCTGCCCCATTCCGCTCTAATACCTCGTTCAGCTCTGTGCAGCCCTTGCGCGCGGTTGCGGCCTTTAGCCGTGCGCCCCCACACTGGCAATTGCTCGATAGGGAGAAGGGCCTGTTTTAGCGCAGGCAGAGGACATCTCGGTGCTGGGGACGAAGACCGAGCTTTTGCCAACTGATCACGACCGGACGAACTTCACCCGCCTCGAACGCACCCTCCAATTTGAGGCCAAGCCGCTGCGCGAGCTTAAGTCCGCGATCCCCAGCTGCAAGATGCGCTCGTTCCTCGATCAGTAATTCTTGCCATAAGTTTGGTGATTTTTCGGAAGGCTTGCTGGCAATCGGCAGACCATGTCTCTATGGGGCACCCATGCGTATCGCCATAGCCTCCGATCATGCCGCTGTTGAACTCAAGTCCCAACTGCGCGAGTGGTTGATAGAGCAGGGTCACGAAGTGGCCGATCTTGGGCCGAACGATGGCGAGAGCGTCGATTACCCGGACTACGGCTACAAACTCGCTGCCGTCGTGGCCGATGGCACAGCAGAGCGCGGCATTGCCCTGTGCGGCAGTGGGATCGGCATTTCAATCAGCGTCAATCGCAACCCGGCCGTGCGCTGCGCACTGGTTTCCGAACCGCTCTCCGCCACGCTCTGTCGCGAGCATAATGACGCCAATTGCATCGCAATGGGCGCACGACTGACCGGCGTTGACATGGCCAAGGCCTGCGTCACCGCATTCCTCACCACCGATTTTGGCGGCGGGCGGCATCAGCGCCGCGTCGACAAGCTTTCCAACCCTAGCTGCTGAGTATTTTCATGACTTCCGACACGCTTGATCGCACCTCTCAGGGATTTTGGACCGATACGCTGCAGCAGGCAGACCCTGAAGTCTTTGCCGCTGTCCGTAGCGAGCTGAAGCGCCAGCAAGACAAGATCGAGTTGATCGCGTCAGAAAATATTGCAAGCCGAGCTGTGCTTGAAGCGACCGGCAGCGTCTTCACCAACAAATATGCCGAAGGCTATCCGGGCAAGCGTTACTACGGTGGCTGCGATTATGCTGACGTGGTTGAAACGCTGGCGATCGAACGCGCGAAGAAACTGTTCGGCTGCAATTTCGCCAATGTGCAGCCCAATTCGGGCAGCCAGATGAACCAGGCCGTGTTCCTGGGACTGCTCAATCCGGGTGACACCTTCATGGGGCTGGACCTCAATTCAGGCGGGCACTTGACCCACGGTTCGCCTGTGAACATGAGCGGCAAGTGGTTCAAGCCGGTCAGCTATGGCGTGCGCAAGGATAATGAGCGCGTCGACATGGACGCGGTCATGGCGACTGCGAAGGAGCACAAGCCCAAGCTGATCATTGCCGGCGGCACGGCCTATTCACGGGTGTGGGACTGGGAAGCTTTCCGCAAGGTGGCAGACGAAGTTGGCGCCTATCTCATGGTCGACATGAGCCACATTTCTGGGCTCGTGGCGGGCGGGCAGCACCCCTCCCCCTTCCCGCATGCTCATGTCGTGACCACCACCACCCACAAGAGCCTGCGTGGCCCGCGTTCGGGCGTGATCCTGTGGAATGACGAGGAACTGACAAAACCGCTCAACATGGCAGTCTTCCCGGGCTTGCAGGGCGGCCCGCTGATGCATGTCATCGCCGCCAAGGCGGTCGCCTTCCGCGAGGCACTGCGCCCCGAGTTCAAGACCTACGCCGCCAATGTCGTCGCCAATGCGCGCGCGCTGGCCGCGAGCATCGAGGAAAACGGTTTGCGCATCGTGTCCGGCGGCACCGATAACCACTCCATGCTGGTTGACCTCACGCCCAAGGACGTGACCGGCAAGGATGCCGAGAAGGGTCTCGATCGGGCTTGGCTCACCTGCAACAAGAATGGTATTCCCTACGACACGCGTAGCCCATTTGTGACCAGCGGCATTCGCCTCGGCACACCGGCGGGCACGACGCGCGGCTTTGGCACGGAGGAATTCCGCAAGGTTGGCGCGCTGATCGCCGAGGTGGTCGTTGGCCTGTCGAAGAACGGCCCCGATGGCGATGCGCAGGTTGAAGAAAGCGTCCGCCGCCGGGTGAGTGAGTTGTGCGCGGACTTCCCGGTTTATCCGGGCATGTAAGGAGCACGCCATGTCGCAAGATCCGAATGAACCCAAGCACCAGGATCACAAGTTGATTCCCGATGCGACCGAAGAATTGAAAGGCATCGCCAAGGAAGGGATGAAGCATCCTTCCACCAAGCCCGTGTTGGCTGGCGCCGCGATCGGCGCTGCTGCCGGTGCGCTGCTGCCGGTGGTCACCTGGCCGCTCGGCTTGCTGGCGGGTGCCGGCATCGCGCTCTACAAACGCATTCGGCCCTGAGCTAACCCCATATGCGTTGCCCATTCTGCGCCCATGATGACAGCCAGGTAAAGGATTCACGGCCTACAGAGGACAACGCCTCGATCCGGCGCAGACGGCAATGTTCCAGCTGCGGGGCACGTTTTACGACTTTCGAACGTGTTCAATTGCGCGAAGTCACCGTAGTCAAGTCCAATGATCGGCGCGAACCCTTCAATCGGGGCAAGCTGGAGCAATCGGTGATCCTGGCCTGCCGCAAGCGCGGGGTTGAACAGGAACGGATCGACCAGCTCGTGTCGGGCATCCAGCGCCAGGTCGAAACCGCAGGCGACGCCGAAATTCCTTCCGCCCGCATCGGCGAGATGGTGATGAACGGCCTGAAGCAGATCGACAGCGTAGCCTATATCCGCTTTGCCAGCGTCTATCGCGATTTCGGCGAAGCAAAAGATTTCGAGGAATTCGCCAGCAATGTGCGTGATGTTGCTGAAGGCTGATGGCTGAACCGCCTGCAATCGTCCTGGTTCGTCCACAATTGGGTGAAAATATCGGCAAGGCGGCCCGGGCAATGCTCAATTTCGGGCTTACCGAAATGCGCCTCGTCAATCCGCGCGATGGCTGGCCCAATCCCAGCGCCGGCCCCGCCGCATCGGGTGCCGATGTGGTGCTGGACCAGGCAAAGGTGTTCGGCAGCGTTGCAGAGGCGGTTGCGGACTGCACCCATGTCTTCGCCTCGACCGTGCGCAAACGCGGGGTGACCAAGCCTGTGATGCGACCCGATGAGGCGGCGCGGGCGATCCATAGTGAACCCGGCAAGAGCGCAATTCTGTTCGGGCGAGAGGCTTCGGGCCTCGAGACAGAGGATGTTGCCCTCGCTCGAACAATCCTGACGGTGCCGATCAACCCTGATTTCGGCTCGCTCAATCTTGCCCAGGCGGTGATATTATGCGCCTATGAATGGTCGAAGCAGGTCGATCTGGTGCAGCCTACGCAGGAAGAGTTGCTGCCTCCGGCTCCGCAAGAGGAACTGGATGGGTTAATTTCCCATTTCGAGGAAATGCTCGAGCCAAACGGCTATTTCCGGCCCGAAGCGCGCGCCGATGCCACCCGTAAGACACTGCGCTCGCTGCTGACCAAACCCGCCTGGAACCATCTGGAAGTCAGGACCTTGAGGGGGGTGCTCAGCACGTTGCAGCGTGGACGGCATGGCTCCGAAGCATGACGCCGATTTCGTTTGCTGGCACCATGATGGGATGCAATATGCTGCATTCGGGAGGATTTACCCATGATTGTTGAGTTGCTTTTGCCCCTGCTGTTCCAAGGCGCATCATTGGCACCTGCAGGCAATCTTGAAGCAAGTTCTGAAGTTGCCGCGCAGGCTGCGCCAGCTGAAAGTGGCGAGGATTCAGGCCCGGCAATTGTGGACGAAGATGATGATATCGTCGTTTCAGGCGAAGCGCCAAAGCCTGAGCCAGTACGTTGCCGGTACGAAAAAGTTATTGGCAGCGGCATCAAGAAGAAGATCTGTCGCACAGAAAGCCAGATCAAGGCCGAAGCAGCAGCTGCGCGTGAGGGCGCCAACGCTATGGCCCGAGAACGACAAGCCAGAACTGCGGGAGACTGGAACGAGACTAGATAGTTTGCCTCAAACGATCCCACTCTCCAAGCTCATAAACAATAGAGCTTTCGACCAGAAGCTCCCAGATTTCAGCGATATTTTTAGCCGGAAGGTCG
>JBNLDR010000125.1:0-5545 GCA_050304495.1 Altererythrobacter sp. | reverse complement strand
ATGGCCATGGCGATTTCGGATTGCTGAAGCACGCGCAATGCGTCCATCGCATCAAGCTGGTCCGGCACCACTTCCGCCTTGCGCATCAGTTTCCTGAGCGAAACCTTCTTGCCCGCCACCAGGGCGCCCAGCACTTCGCGCACCTTGACCACGCCCAGCACATTGTCAGGTGAACCATCCGCAACGGGCAGCAGCGAATGCGGGCTGCCCTCTATCGCCTGGCGAATCTGCGCCTCGTCCGCGCCGATATCGATCCAGTCGAGTTCGGTGCGCGGGGTCATCATTTCGCGCACAGGCCGTTCGGCCAGCCGCACCACACCGGTCAAGATCTGGTGCTGCTCCTCCTCGATCACGCCCGAACGCGTCGCTTCGGCGAAAATGATCTGCAATTCTTCTGCCGTTACAGCGGAATGCCCGCCGTGTCGCACCCCGAACAGGCGTATCAATGCGCCGGAGCTGGTATCGAGCAGCCACACCAGCGGGGCCGCAACCCGCGCCAGGAAGGCCATCGGACGCGCCATGACGAGAGCGATCGGCACCGCCGCCCGCAGTGCCAGCTGCTTGGGCACCAATTCCCCCACCACCAGGCTGAAATAGGTGGTCAGCGCAATCACCGCGCCAAACCCCGCATCGTCGGCATATTTTGCAGGAACACCCAAGGCGGCCAACCGCTCGCCCACCGGGCCACCAAGGCTGGCGCCCGAATAGGCACCGGCGATGATGCCGACCAGCGTGATGCCGATCTGCACGGTCGAGAGGAACTTGCCCGGATCAGCGGCGAGCGACAACGCCACCTTGGCGCCGACCGAGCCCTTGTCACGCGCGGCGCGCAGCTTCGCAGTCTTGGCCGATACGATCGCCAATTCGGACATGGCGAAGACGCCGTTGAGCAGGATCAGCCCGGCAATGATGAACAGGTCGGTCCAGGGAAAAGGTGTCACACCACGTTCGCTAGCACAATTCCGCGGCAAAGCCAGACATCCCGATTAACTGTCGCCAAGCAACGAGAACAGGTCTAGTTAATGTTGCTCGGCCAAAAAGGGGTGGAGTCTGGCACACTTAGGCCGGACTGGCTGAGAATTTGGACTGGAAATTCAACTGGAGGGTACTGCCCCATGAAGAAATCTCGTATCTTTCTTTCGAGTGTCGCGGCGATCTCGCTGATCGGAACCAGCGGCTGTGTGACCGACCCCAATACTGGCGAGAAGAAGGTTTCGCGCACCGCCATGGGCGGCGTCGGCGGCGCCGTGCTGGGCGGCCTGCTGGGCGGCGCGATTGGCGGCAAGACCGGTCGCATTGTCGGCGCGGTCGGCGGTGCTGCTGCAGGCGGCTATGTCGGCTACAAGATGGACCAGCAGATCAAGGAACTGAAGGAAGAGACTGCCGGAACAGGCGTCGATGTCAGCCAGATCCCGGGCGAGGATGCCTTCCTCGTCAATCTGCCTGACGTGACCTTTGCCACCGGCAGCGCTTCGATCAGCCCCAGCTTCCAGGATGCACTGGACAATGTCGCCGAAAGCCTGGTCAAATATCCCAACAGCATCGTCGATGTTTATGGCCATACCGATACAGTCGGTTCGGCATCCTACAACCAGGAATTGTCGGAAAGGCGCGCGCAAGCGGTTGCCAATTACCTGATTTCGCGGGGTGTTTCCGCAGCTCGCCTGCGCTGGCAGGGCTTTGGCGAAACTCAGCTGCGCGTAGCGACCGGTGACAATGTCAACGAACCGCTCAACCGCCGGGTGGAAATCAAGGTGATTCCATTTGACGAAGAGGACGTTCGTGCGGCACAAGCTGCACAGGGGATGTGAATTTTCACATCTTTCACGAAGGATACTCAAGGGGCTGGTCCAATCGGACCGGCCCTTTCTTTATGATTTCACCTCAGGAAAGCTTGGCAGCCCGCTCTGCCAGGCGCTCCATCGCCGCACCGTGGATTGCGGGTGAGCTGACCAGCACGCCGAAGGCGCGCGGATCGGGTTTGTTATAGGCCAGCGGCTTGCCAAAGGCGTCACTCACTTCGGCCCCCGCTTCGCGCGCGATCAATGTCGCGGCGCCGATATCCCATTCATAACCCCAGCGCAGCGTCGCCAGCAGGTCTGCCTGGTCGGCCGCAACCATGGCGATGCGCAGCGCGATCGAATTGGGTTTGTCCACCACACACAGATCACTGTCCTCTCGCGGCAAAGCATCGGTGGGCACACGTGAGCCAGGGAATTCGCGCCGCGTCGATGCGCGCAGGACATTCCCGTTGAGCGTCGCGCCCTGACCCGCGATCGAGATCCATTCCTCTTCCCGGGCAGGCGCGCTGAGCATTCCAATCAGCGGGCGACCGGCGCTGATCAGCGCAACCGAAACCGCCCAGCCCGTCCGCCCGCGCAGGAAATCGCGCGTGCCGTCGATCGGATCGACCAGCCAGATCAGCCCCTTGCCCAGTCGCGATGGATCATCTGCAGTTTCTTCGGACAGCCAGCCAGCTGACGGGAGCAGTGCCCCCAATTCACGCTTGAGGAATCGATCCACCGCCAGGTCTGCCGCCGAGACGGGCGAGCCGGGATGCTTTTCCCAGCTTTCAACCTCATGCCCCGCACCCGGCCACGCGCCCAGTGCGATCCGCCCTGCTTCACGGACAATCTCTTCAAGGCGGTGGCTGTCTATCATTGAAGTCAGGCTTTGCCCTGCACAGGGATTGGCCACTTTTCAAGCGTGGCAATACGTGCTTAGGCGCGCAGGCGATTCAAACCAGACCCAATAAAGGACGAAAACTCCCCATGAACCTCCACGAGTACCAGGCGAAAGAGCTTCTCGCGAAATATGGGATCGGAATTCCGGCAGGCCATGCGGCGCTGAGCGTGGAGGAAGCCGTGGCGGGCGCGAAGCAGCTGCCCGGGCCGCTCTATGTGGTGAAGGCACAGATCCATGCCGGCGGGCGAGGCAAGGGCAAGTTCAAGGAATTGGGCCCCGATGCCAAGGGCGGCGTGCGCCTCGCCAAATCGGTCGAGGAAGTCGAAGCCAATGCCAGGGAGATGCTCGGCAATACGTTGGTTACAGTGCAGACCGGCGAAGCGGGCAAGCAGGTCAACCGGCTCTATGTCACCGACGGGGTCGATATCGCATCCGAATATTACCTCTCCATGCTGGTCGATCGCGCAACCGGGCGCGTGGCAATGATCGTATCGACCGAAGGCGGGATGGATATCGAACAGGTCGCGCATGACACGCCGGAGAAGATCACCACGATCACGATCGACCCGGCGCAGGGCTTCATGCCGCATCATGGCCGCGCCGTGGCCTTTGCACTGAAGCTGAAGGGTGATCTCAACAAACAGGCGCAGAAGCTGGCGAAGCAGCTCTACACCGCCTTCATGGATCTCGATTGCTCGATGCTGGAAATCAACCCGCTGGTGGAAACCGAAGACGGCAATCTGCTGGTGCTCGACACCAAGATGAGCCTCGATTCCAATGCGCTCTATCGCCACAAGGATGTCGAGGCGATGCGTGACGAAACCGAGGAGGACCCGGCCGAAGTCGAAGCGAGCCAGTACGATCTCGCCTACATCAAGTTGGACGGCAATATCGGCTGCATGGTCAATGGCGCAGGCCTCGCCATGGCGACGATGGATATCATCAAACTCAACGGTGAATTCCCGGCCAACTTCCTCGACGTCGGCGGCGGCGCGAGCAAGGAGAAGGTGACTGCCGCGTTCAAGATCATCCTCAAGGATCCGGCGGTAAAGGGCATCCTCGTCAATATCTTTGGCGGGATCATGAAGTGCGACATCATCGCCGAAGGTATTGTCGCCGCAGCCAAGGAAGTTAACCTCTCGGTTCCGCTGGTCGTCCGGCTCGAAGGCACCAACGTGCAGCAAGGCAAGGACATCTTGTCAGGCTCCGGCCTGCCAATCGTCAGCGCGGATGATCTGGGCGACGCCGCCCGCAAGATCGTGGCCGAGGTAAAGCAGGCGGCCTGAGCCGCCCCTTCCTTTCCTTGCGGAAACCGGCGCGGGTAGGGGCTTAGGCCCTTACTCGGCCACCGCTTGGGTCGCCACATCGGCCGCTTCTCTCGCCGCCTTTGCGGCCGACAGGAGTGCCTGATCCTCTTTGCTCAATGCCGGGTGGGCCCGCGCGAACCGAAACAACAGTTCCTGCGGTTCCGGCGCGTCGCTCTCCATCCGCACCGCAACCACCATGCCGCCCTCGCCATCACAGCGATAGGTCAGCGCATTGAAATAGAGCGCGCAGGGTTCTGCCGATAGCAGGCGGAAGGTGACCATTCCCTCCTTGTCTTCCCAGCCGGTAAGGTCGGGATTGAAATGCTTGAGCTTGATGGCGAGCGATCCGTCCTGTTCCATCAGATACATATGTTCTGTGAACATGATCCCGCCATCTTCAGTCTGTTGCACGAAAGTGCCCACCATGGTGCCGCCCGACGGGGGAAGCCAGCTTTCCTGCGAATCCGCCCCGCCAATGCCGGGCCCGCTCCACCGGCCAATCAGCCAGGAGGCATCGGCAATCGTCGCGGGCGGCGATTCGAACCCCGTTTCGCCAACGCGCGTTTCCTGTGCGGCAATCTGCGATGCCCAAGGCAGCGCCAAAGCCAGGAGAATGGTTGAAGCTTTCACCAGAAAGTCAGCCTCCTTATCCTGAAAGCTCAATTACTGCGCCAATTTCACCGGAAATGCGATAGTGCTTTCCACTTGACCAGAAAGGCAGGGATCGCGAGGAAAATATCGCTATTGCAGTTCATAATGGAAACCGACTCAGTTTGACGTTTACGTAAACGCAAGCTAGGCGGACGCCAAACGGATTGAAGACAGGAAGGAACGCCATGAAGATCTTGGTGCCTGTGAAGCGGGTGATCGATTACAATGTGAAGCCGCGCGTCAAGGCGGACGGCACGGGTGTAGACCTGGCCAACGTCAAGATGAGCATGAACCCGTTTGACGAGATCGCTGTGGAAGAAGCGCTGCGAATCAAGGAAGCAGGCAAGGCTGAAGAAGTGATCGCGGTTTCGGTTGGCCCGGCCAAGGCACAGGAAACGCTGCGCACCGCGCTGGCCATGGGTGCCGATCGCGCGATCCTGGTCCAGGTCGATGACGACACCGATGTAGAGCCGCTGGCGGTGGCCAAGATCCTCAAGGCAATTGCCGATGCAGAGGGTCCGGGGATTGTGATGCTGGGCAAACAGTCGATCAGTGACGACAGCAACCAGACCGGCCAGATGCTCGCCGCGCTGATGGGCCGTCCGCAAGGCACCTTCGCCAATACGGTGGACGTGGATGGCGATTCGGTGACCGTGAAGCGCGAGATCGACGGCGGCCTGGAAACGGTCAAGCTGTCACTGCCCGCAATCGTGACCACCGATTTGCGCTTGAACGAGCCGCGCTATGCCTCGCTGCCCAATATCATGAAGGCGAAGCAGAAGCCGCTCGATATCAAGACACCCGCCGATTACGGGGTCGATATCGCCCCGCGCATCAAGACCATCAAGGTCAGCGAGCCGCCGGTTCGCCAGGCCGGGATCAAGGTCGCCGACGTCGATGAG
>JBNLDR010000124.1:0-5616 GCA_050304495.1 Altererythrobacter sp. | reverse complement strand
CACCAGCCCGGCTGGCCGCCCGATCCAGTCAACCCGCGACTTACCGGGCTTCTGGCGTGGCAGCTGGGCCGATGTGAAAAAGGACATGAAGGGCCGCTATCCCAAGCATCGCTGGCCCGACGAGCCATGGGCGGAAAAACCCAGCTTGAAGACCAAGAATGCCTTTTCAAAGGGAGAAGGCTGAATTAGAGGGTCGGGCCGTACTTACGGCCCGCAAGCGCGACCGCGCGCCGCGGCCAATGCCGCGAAGCCAAGGCGGGCGGAGGCCCGCCGCCCGGCGACTGAGGGAACAAAAGTGACTGCGAGAATCTACCAACGTCCCAAGAATGCCATGCAATCGGGCAAGGCCCGTATTGATGATTGGGTGCTCGAATTCGAGCAATCGGAAGCGCGCCGCGCCGATCCGCTTATGGGCTGGACCGGCAGTGGCGATACGCAGGCACAGGTCACCCTGACTTTTGCCAGCAAGGACGAGGCGAAAGCCTATGCCGAGAAATACGGCATTACCGCGCGTGTCCATGCCACGCCCGCGCATGGGCTGAAGTTGCAGGCCTACGCCGACAACTTTCGGTAACCCTTGTTTCGGCACGCCCATCCGGGTGTGCGATCCTTCGGCATTGCGCCCTCCGCTTTACAGTTGAATTCTTCGCACTTCGCCGCCATATGGCGCGCCGGGAGTCGGGTGGACGTTTGCGTTCGCTCACCGGGTCAGGTCCGGAAGGAAGCAGCCCAGGTGAATTGCGGCGGGTCGCTCGGCTCCTTTTCCATTCTTTCTGTAGCCCGATGGCATGACATTCCGCGCTTCTGCGCCTACCTAATCATGCATGGGTGATTCACCGGACAATACGGACTCGCCGCCTTGGGAACTGGGGCAGGAGGAAGAGGTCAAGCCGAGCGCTGCCGAGCTGGAGGAGGCGGGGCAATCGGCCATGTTCGGCGACCCCGAGCCTGCCAAGCCGACTGAGCCTGAGCCAACCGCCGTTTCGGCTGCTACTGTGGCTCCTGCTCCTGCTCCGGCACCGCCTGCCGCAAACCAGCCCTATCGCGTGCTGGCCCGTAAATACCGCCCGCAGACTTTCAGTGAGCTGATCGGGCAGGATGCCATGGTACGCACGCTCGCCAATGCGATCGAGCGTGACCGGCTGGCTCATGCCTTCCTGATGACCGGGGTGCGCGGGGTGGGCAAGACCTCCACAGCGCGGCTGATCGCCAAGGCGCTCAATTGCGTGGGGCCAGACGGGCAAGGCGGGCCGACGATCAACCCTTGTGGCCAGTGCGAGCCCTGCACTGCGATTGCCGAGGGCCGCCATATCGACGTGATCGAGATGGACGCGGCATCGCATACCGGCGTCGATGACGTGCGCGAGATTATCGAGGCGGTGCGCTATTCCGCCGTTTCCGCACGGTACAAGATCTACATCATCGACGAAGTTCACATGCTCAGCCGCAACGCGTTCAACGCGCTGCTCAAGACGCTGGAAGAGCCGCCCGCGCATGTGAAGTTCCTGTTCGCCACCACCGAGGTGGAGAAGCTGCCCGTGACGGTGCTCAGCCGCACCCAGCGTTTTGACCTGCGCCGTATCCCTGCCGAGCTCCTGCAGAGCCATTTCGGCGAAATCTGCGCCAAGGAAGGCGTCGAGGCGGAGGACGAGGCGCTGCATATCATCGCCAATGCCGCCGAAGGATCAGTGCGCGATGGCCTGTCGATCCTCGATCAGGCGATTGCCCATGCCGATCTCGATCAAGATGGCAAGGTCTCTGCAGCGCGAGTACGCGACATGCTCGGCCTGGCGGACAAGAGCGCGCAGCGGCGCATGCTGCAATTGCTTTTGGATGGCGATGCCAAGGCGCTACTCGCTGCGATCGGGGAGCAATATGCCTTGGGGGTAGAGCCCCTGGCGCTGATGCGATCGCTGATGGACCTGACCCACCGCGTGACCGTGGCCCAGGTTTCTGGCGCTGAGGCCGATGCCCCCACGGCGGAAGAGCGCGCAGCCCTGGGCGAATTCGCGCAAAGGCTCACCGCACCGCAATTGCACCGGCTGTGGCAGTTGCTGCTGAAAGGGCATGAGGAAGTGCGCCAGGCGCCCGATCCGCTGGTTTCGGCGCAAATGGCGCTGCTGCGCGTGATGCATGCCGCAGACCTGCCCGATCCGGGCAAGCTTGCGAAAAAGATCGAGGAATTGGCGGAGCGCGGCCCGGCGCCGGCAGCCGAATCCGAGCCTGCGGCCGCTCCGGCCACCGGCGCCACGTTGGATTGGGCAGAATTGGTGCAACGGGTGGACGATTCGGGCCAACTGCGGGTCGCCCAGATGATGCGTGACTGGATCCGGGTGATAGAGCTGGTTCATGGGCGGCTGGCTTATGCCCTGGCCGATGGGATGTCTGACGATCCCGGCCCGGAATTGCGCGACGCCTTGTTCAAGCTGACGGGTGAGCGCTGGCAGGTTGAACGCGCAACCGGGGAAGGGGCGCCAACCTTGCGCCAGCAGGCCGAAGCCGAGGCCGCCGCCGCCAATGCCAAGCTGCGCGAACACCCGATGGTCAAAGCCGTGTTCGAGGCATTTCCGGATGCTGAGCTGCTCGATCACAATGAAAATGTCGCCCGGGCGGGCGGAAACAGATGGAACCGATAGGACCCCCAAGATGAAATCGATGGAAGAAATGATGCAGGCCGCAGCCAAGGCCGCAGAGACGATCCAGTCGCAGATGAACGATATGCAGGCTAAGCTCGATGCGATTGAGGTTGAAGGCGTGTCCGGCGGCGGATTGGTCAAGGTTCGCGCCACGGCCAAGGGACGGATCATCCGGGTCGAGATCGACGAAAGCCTGATGAAGCCCGAAGAAAAGCAGATGGTGGAAGATCTCGTCACTGCCGCCTTTAACGATGCGCGCGATAAGGCCGACCGTGTTTCGAATGAAGAAATGAAGAAGGTTCAGGGCAGTATGGGCCTGCCATCGGGGTTCAAGCTTCCGGGTATGTGATTGCGCGAATCCATGCTAGTGGCGCTTTGAAACCGAACTGGGGAGGCGGCCATGGCAACTTTGATGAACGATAATGCAAGCGGCTCTGACGAGGACATCCGGGCAGCTGTCAGTGACGAGGAATGGCAGGTTCGCGTTGATCTGGCGGCAGCCTATCGCCTGGTGGCGCTTTACGGCTGGGACGATCTGATCTTCACCCATTTGTCAGCGCGCGTCCCGGGGCCGGAACATCATTTCCTGATCAACCCTTATGACATGATGTTCGAGGAGATTACGGCCTCCTCGCTCGTCAAGATCGATGTCGATGGCAATCCGGTTATTCCCAGCCCGCATCCGGTCAATCCGGCGGGTTTCACGATCCATTCGGCGCTGCATATGAATTGTGAGGATGCATATGCAGTGATGCATTTGCACACCCCTGCTGGGCAGGCCGTGAGCGCCATGGCCGATGGACTGCTGCCGCACACGCAAACCGCCATGATTGCACAGCATGATGTAGCCTATCACGAATATGAAGGCATCGCGACCGACCTGGAAGAGCGTGAGCGGCTGGTTGAGGACATGGGCGACAAGCACGCTATGATCCTGCGCAACCACGGTACGCTCACCATTGGCAGAACAGTGGGCGAATGCTTTCTGCGGCTCTATTTCCTCGAACGGGCCTGCGACGCGCAGGTCAAGATGCTGTCCGCCGGGCGGGATGGCCTGCATAATCCACCGCAGGGAACGCCCGAGAAGGTAAAGTCGCAAACTCCCACGGCGGGCGTTGGATTGATCGCCAATGGGCTTGCATGGCCAGCCTTGCTCCGTAAACTTGACCGGATCGATCCAAGTTTCAGGAATTAGAAAAAGGGGGCAGGCCAAGGGCCGTTTCGGATATTCGTGCGTTAACCTTCTGTCCCAAGCTGTCTTGGGATGGAACGTTGAACGATCTTGGGTTGCGCAAGTCCGGGCGGTGGGCTGACAAGGGGGAATGGACGACAGCGCGCTTATGGAACCCGCCTTCGTTATCAAGGCGCAGGACATTCTGGCGATCAACTATCTCGCCGCTGACCATCCGCGCCCGTGCCGGGTGGAATGGATCAATCGCGGCACCAACCAGGTCATGCGCCCGACCACCACGCAAATGCTGCTGAGGACCCTGTTCCAGAAAGTCGACACGCCGAGCGTGCAGAAATTGCGCGAAACTTCAGGTTTGCGCGTCGTGTTTCGATCCGAGCGGGATCGCGAAATCTTCTCTTCCGCCTTTACCGATGCGATGGAATTGGAACGCGCAAAGAAATTGCACGTCATTACCGCTGTTTTCGATGCGCGAACCAAGGTTGATGCTGCCATTGCCGAACTGAGCAGCGAGGGGGCACCCGCGAAGTCGATCGCACTGCTTTGCCGCGCCAACCAGTTCATGGACCCCGGGATGAAGTGGCCAGAGGGGCACTCCAAGCGCAGTGTCGCCGGCGTGGTCGTGGGCAGCGGTTTTGCCGGGGCAATGCTGGGGATCGGCATCCTGATGGTGCCGGGAGTTGGGCCGCTTGCAGCCGGCGGTGCGCTTGCAAGCTCGGCGATCAGCTCTGTCGCTTCGCTGAGTGGTATCATCGCCGCAACCGGCGGAGCGGTAGCCAAGATGCTGACCGATCACGATGTCGATGGCGTCTCTGCCTCTTTCTATGACAAGGAAATCCAGCGCGGGAAGATATTCCTTTCGGTCGATACCGATATTGCAAAGGTCACGCGGGAAAGAGTGCTCGAAATCTTCGCCAATCATGGCGGGCAGACTGCCCTTTCGAATTGAACATGAGGCCATAATTCGGCCTTCCACAATGGATTGCTGACAGCGCATTGCGGGCAGCCGGACTCATCCCCATATATTCTGCAAAGGTGGGCCCCATTGGCCGCCATGGAATGTGAATGACCAAGAATTATCCGCTTTTGCCGCTGCGCGACATCGTCGTTTTCCCGGGCATGGTTGTGCCGCTGTTTGTTGGCCGCGAAAAGTCAGTTGCCGCGCTTGAAGCCGCGATGGAAGCGAGCAAGGACATCTTCCTGCTCGCACAGCTCGATCCCGGATGTGACGATCCGGAACGCGACGATGTCTATGATATCGGCGTGGTGGCGCAGGTCTTGCAGATGCTCAAGCTGCCCGATGGTACAGTCCGAGTCCTGGTGGAGGGGACCTCGCGCGCTCGGTGCGAGAAGCTCCAGTTGGAAGGCGAGCATGTTGTTGCGCATGTAGAACTGCTTGAGCCAGAAACGGTTTCGGGCAGCGAAGTCACGGCGTTAATGCGGCAGGTGGTTGAACAGTTTGGCGAATATGCCAAGCTTAACCGCAAGCTGGGTGACGATGCCGGTACCGAGCTGGGTGAATTCGACGATGCCGGGGAACTGGCTGACACGATTGCTGCTGCGCTGAGCGCCAAGGTTTCGGACAAGCAAGCGCTGTTGAGCGAAACCGATCCGCTCAAGCGGCTTGAGATGGTAATGTCCTTCATGGAAGGCGAGCTTTCGGTGCTGCAGGTGGAGCGCAAGATCCGCGGGCGCGTGAAGCGCCAGATGGAAAAGACCCAGCGCGAATATTACCTCAACGAACAGCTCAAGGCGATCCAGAACGAGCTTGGCGGCGGAGATGGCGAAGAC
>JBNLDR010000123.1:0-5681 GCA_050304495.1 Altererythrobacter sp. | reverse complement strand
TGCTCAAAAACCGGTCGGCGCGAGCATTGATATCGCCCTGGCGCCAGACAGCAACATCAACCGCGCAACCCGGTCGAGCACGCTTGGGACGGTCCTTGGCGACTTCGTTCTTGATACCGACGCAAAGCAGCGCTCAGGCCTTGGGCTGGCTTTGCGCGGACAGGTCTATGTGCGGCTTCCGATCGACAATTCGGTCAATCTATTCGGTCGAATCTCCGGTTCCGCCGATCTCTATCGCGACGCAAATTTCAATGACATTGCGTTAGCCCCCACGCTTGGCCCAGAGATTCGCAGCGGTTCTGATCGCATATTGCTTGAAGCCGGTGGCCTTTGGCGCTGGTTTGGTGGAAAAGCCTACTCCAGCGGAGCAACAATTGGCCTGAACTACTTCCATCCGCTCGGGCGAAAGGCACAGCTGCGAGGGACGGCAGCCGTGGCATTCGTGAACAACCATTTTAATGCCCTGCAGGATGGACGGACTTACTCAGTCTCGCTTAGCTATGAACGCGCGTTGTCAAGCCGCACAGGCGCTGGGGTCACACTGTCATTGGACAGGCAGGCGCTGCGAGATCCCGGATATTCGACCTGGGCCGGACAAGCCGCACTATTTGTTTACCGCGAGACCGGACCGGCCACATTAGTTGCCACTGCAAGCTATGGTCGACTTGGAGCCGACGAACGCCTTCTGTTGTTTCCTGAAAAGCGATTAGACCGGCTCTATCGCGCGAGCTTGGGCGCAACATTTCGTAACTTTCGCATTGGCACATTCGCGCCGTTCATCCGCGGAACATACGAACGAAACCGAAGCACAGTGGAAATCAACGATTACCGCAAGGTGCGTACGGAAATCGGGGTCACAAGGGCGTTCTAGCTGCTTGGGTGTGCCTCCTGAGACGCTCCTGGCAGTCAGCAAGACCCAATGACCGTCTGAAAGCCGACGATCTGGAATCGGCCCAGGTTTTGCCAGTCTGCAAAGCACCCTATTCCGGACGACGAAGAACCGTCTCAAATTTCCCGCAAGCTGCCACTCCACCAATTGAACGTTTCTCGATCCTCAAGGCTTCCCCAATGAGGATAATTGCAGGACCATCGCCCAGCGCCGTGCGGGCGGCGATGGGCAAGAGGTCGAGCCGGGTTCGAAAGCTGCGTGAGCCTGGCAAACTGGCACCTTCGACCAGCACAACCGGCGTATCCCCGGGCAACCCTGCGGCGATAAGGCCAGATGACACATGCGGGGCGCCAGCTTTGCCCATATAGACCGCAAGCGTAGCCTGGGGATCGGCCAGCGCTTTCCAGTCAAGATCGGGAACCTGTCCGGCTTTGGTGTGCGCGGTGACGAAAGTCAGCCGCCGGGCAAGTCCGCGCAATGTCAGCGATTGGCCAATTTCAGCGGCAGCTGCACTCGCAGCGGTCACACCAGGGCAAATGTGCACCGTTATCCCGGCTGCATAGCAGGCCCTGAGCTCTTCATCAGCCCTGCCGAAAATCGAGGGATCTCCCCCCTTGAGACGCACGACCCGCTGGCCGGCCAGCGCTGCCTCGACGATCAGGGCGTCAATGGCCTTCTGGTCTTTCGAATGCCGCCCAGATCGTTTGCCAACAGACACACGCCGGATCCGGTCAGGGATCAATTCGAGTATGTCCGCACCAACCAGCGCATCATGAAAGATCACATCTGCCGCGGAGATCAGTCGTTCGGCCTTGCGAGTGAGAAGGTCCGGGTCACCCGGGCCTGCGCCGACCAACCAGACGGCACCCGGTTCGAATGCACTCATTCCGCTGCCTCCTCGAAACACGACAATGCGTCATCAATCAGCCGCGAAATTGTCGGGCGACAAGACCCACAATTGGTTCCGGCGCTGGTACATGCCCCTATCGCGGCAATGCTGTCTGCACCTTGCTTCGCTGCCGCAAGTATTTGAAGCTCGCCCACGCCGTGGCAAATACAGACTATGGCTCCTTTGTCCGGCTGCGGGACCGCCGGGCGCCCTGCAAGCATTTCAGTCATGGCAGCCTGCCCGTCGGCCAGCTGATCTGCAATCCACTCGCGCGCGGGCAGCTCCCCCGAACGCGTTACGAAAAGCGCTGCAAGCAGCTCACCTGCATCGCCCATAACAACGATGCGAAGCAGGCCTCGGGACAGGTCTGCCACTTCGCTGCGCAAGCCTTCGGGCAAGAGTGAATCGCAATCGATCGTTCCGTCGCCGGCCATTTCCGTCAGCCATCCTCCGGCTACCCGGCTGCGGACCCAGTAGAGCGCTTGCGGCTCAAGTTCCTCGCGCGAGAGCAGGAATGCGCGCCATTCCGGTTTCACGGCGCTGATCGAAGCGGGAGTATCCTTGAAGCCGGGTTGGCCTGAGATGGGATCATAAGCGGGTTGCGCCAGTCTGCCGCTCCGTCCTCCGGCGCTCATCACATCGGACCAATGCATGGGCGCGAAGATTGAGCCGGGCAGCTGGGCCTGGTGCACTGATACACGAAAGATCGAACTCCCGTATGGGGTCGCGACCTCGGCCAGCCCGCCAGGATCAACACCGAATATTGCCGCATCTTCCGGGTGTATTTCAAGCAAGGGTTCGCGTCGCTGTTGAGACAGCGTGGCGCTGAGTCCGGTTCTGGTCATGGTGTGCCATTGGTCACGATAACGGCCTGTATTGAGGCGGAGAGGAAAGGCCGGATCCAATCTGCGCGCGACTGAGGGTTCGACTGCAACGAGCCTTGCCTTGCCGGTTGGAGTCGGAAATCCGGCAGACAGAGGTCGCTCGCCGCCCCAACGAAATGGCATTAATGCATTGTATTCATGGTCCGAAATGGTCGCTTGTGCTGTCAGGTCGAGCAGTTTTCCGCGCCTCACCGAGAGTCGGGTCATGGCGGCATATTCGCGGAAGATCGCTGCCGGATTGGCAAAGGCGAAGGCCTTCTCATGACCCATCAAAGACGCCACATTGCAAATGATCTCCCAATCTGCCCGCGCTTCACCAGGAGGCGCGAATAGTGGGCGCTGGCGGCTCACCATGCGCTCGGAATTTGTGACAGTCCCGTCCTTCTCGCCCCAAGCTAGCGCCGGCAATCGAATGTCGGCAAGGCGGGCAGTATCGGTGTCCGCCATGACATCCGATACAACCACTGTGGGACAAGCCGCGAGCGCTTCGCGCACGAAGCCTGCATCGGGCATGGATACGGCAGGGTTGGTGGCCATGACCCAGAGAAACTTCACATCGCCGCGATGGACTGCCTGGAACAAGTCGACTGCCTTAAGGCCGGGCCGGTGGCAGATGTTGGGGGCGTTCCAGAACTCGGCGACGTCGCGTCGCTCTTCGCTCGAAAAACCCAGATGGCAGGCGAGCATGTTTGCCAGTCCGCCAACTTCGCGGCCGCCCATGGCATTGGGCTGGCCTGTGATGCTGAACGGGCCAGCGCCGCGATGGCTGATGCGTCCCATGGCAAGGTGCAGGTTGATGATCGCATTGCCCTTGTCCGTGCCACCAACCGACTGGTTTGCGCCCTGGCTGAACAGCGTGACCATTCGCGGATGGGCCGCCACAAGATCCGCCAGCTTGGTGAATTTGGCACTGTGGATGCCATGCTGTCCACGCGGCATGTCCCAGAAGTTCGCCGGGACTTCACAATGTTCGGCAAGGAAACGCTGGTCGATCAGGCCGCGGTCGAACATTTCCGCCGCCAAGCCATTGAACAGCGCCGTGTCGCCATCGGGTTCGATCGCGATATGGAGGTCGGCGCGCTCGGCGGTTTCCGTGTGGCGCGGATCGATCACAACCAGCTTGGTGCCGCGCCGCTCGCGAGTCTTCTCGATCCTCTGCCAGATCACCGGGTGGCACCATGCGGTGTTGGACCCGACCAGCAGGATCAGGTCAGCGCAGTCGAGGTCCTCATAAGTGCAAGGGACCACATCCTCGCCGAAGGCGCGTGTGTGTGCGGCAACCGCGCTGGCCATGCAAAGCCGCGAATTGGTGTCGATATTGCCGCTGCCGACGAAGCCCTTCATCAGCTTGTTGGCGACGTAGTAATCTTCGGTCAGCAATTGCCCCGAAACATAGAAGGCCACACTGTCAGGCCCATGCTGCTCGATGCAGTCACGCATCCTGCCCGCGACCTCATCCAGGGCATGGTCCCAGGTCACTTGCGTATCGCCGATCATGGGGTGGAGGAGGCGACCTTCAAGGCCCACCGTCTCACCCAGGTGCGTACCCTTCGAGCATAGGCGCCCGAAATTGGCAGGATGCTGCTCGTCCCCCGAGATATGCACGGAGCGCGCGCCGGTGACGCGTGCGCTTATCCCGCAGCCGACCCCGCAATAGGCGCAAGTTGTGCGGATCGGTGCCAAGTCAGCCCCTCACGCTGTCAACGCCAGCGCGAGGGGCCGCGCTTTTCCCAGGATCACGGCCTCGCGCAGAAGGTAGATCCGTCCGGCATTAATCTTGAGCGGTATCGTCGGTGTGCACCCTTCGTCATCGCCCAGCGCCTCACCCGACTTGAGCGAGATTCGCCAGCTGTGCAGCGGGCAGGAAACGCTGTCGCCATGCACGATCCCCTGACTGAGCGGCCCCTGCTTGTGCGGGCATTTGTTGACCAGCGCGTAGAATTCGCCGCGCATGGTGTGGAACACCGCGATTTCTTCGCCGCCTTCGACAGGCAAGGTGCGCGCGGTGCCGGGTTCGATTTGCCCGGTCGGTCCGATATCGAGCCAATCGCCGATCATCATGCATTCTCCAGCTTGAGGGGGCGCACTTCGGCAAGGTGGCTGTGAAGCTCGCGGTGCTCGCCGCCTGCGCGCCGTTCCCACGGGTCGATCTGCCAATATTTCTGCGAAATCCGGAACCGCTCTGCCAGCGCCGGTATTGTCTTGGGATCGTCGAACAATTGCGCCTTGATCCAGTCGAGCCCCTTGCGCTCGAGCCAGGGCGCTGTGCGTTCGAGGTAATGCGCGTCTTCGCGATAAAGCTGGACGAAAGCGATGCAGGTTTCCATCGCCTCTTCCTCGGTCTCGACCTTGCCCAACAGGTCGGTGCCGCGCAGGTGGATACCGCCATTGCCGCCGACATGCAGTTCGTAGCCGCTGTCGACGCAGATTACGCCGAAATCCTTGATCGTCGCCTCGGCGCAATTGCGCGGGCAACCGCTGACGGCCATCTTGAACTTGTGCGGCATGTAACTGCCCCAGGTCAGCCGTTCGAGCTTGACACCAAGGCCGGTCGAATCCTGCGTGCCGAAGCGGCACCATTCGCTGCCAACGCAGGTCTTTACGGTACGCAAAGCCTTGCCATAAGCGTGCCCTGAAACCATGCCTGCCGCGTTCAAATCGGCCCAGACTGCGGGCAGATCCTCTTTTTTGATGCCGAAGATATCGAGCCGCTGGCCTCCGGTCACCTTGACCATCGGCGCATCATATTTCTCGACCACGTCAGTGATGGCGCGAAGCTCGCGCGGATTGGTCAGCCCACCCCACATGCGCGGCACGACCGAATAGGTTCCGTCTTTCTGCATGTTCGCCAGGAAAGTGTCGTTGGTGTCCTGTAAGCCTAGATGCTCGTTTTTCAACACGTATTCGTTCCAATACGAAGCCAGAATTGAGCCAACCGCCGGTTTACAGATTTCGCAGCCTTTGCCCTTGCCGTGTTTTTGCATCAGTTCGGTAAAAGTTTTGATTTGTTCCACCACTA
>JBNLDR010000122.1:0-5862 GCA_050304495.1 Altererythrobacter sp. | reverse complement strand
TGCTGATGCGGCGTCCGGAAGTGCGCGGCTTCATTTCAGTCGCCCCACCCGCGAACATGTATGATTTCAGCTTCCTGGCCCCATGCCCCGCCAGCGGCATCTTCATCCAGGGAGCATCGGATACAGTGGTGCAGCCGATCGCGGTGCAGAAGCTCGTCGACAAATTGCGCACGCAGAAGCACATCACGATCCACCACGAGGAAATACCGCGCGCCAACCACTTCTTCGAGAATGAGCTTGAGGATCTGATGGGTTCGGTGGACAATTATCTCGATTTCCGCCTGCATCCGGATTGCCCGATTAAATAGTCGCGCGCACCGCAAGTTACTGAAAAATTATATTTAGTGCGGGAACCCTGCATCGAAATTGCATGTCCGCTTGACTCATAAATGATATGTTGTATCATCTTATCATTGAGTCGCTGGGGTTACCCCGACGCGGCTCGAATGGAGAGAGGAAAGCTGAAAATGGCCTTCACAGACAACAAGAGCATGCGAGAGCGCAGCAGTGGAATTGCAGGCGTCGCAATCGTTCATGTCGGTATGGCAGCACTGCTGATGGCGGGGCTGACCGTTGGGAATTTCGTCCAGCCCGAGTCCGGGCCCTTGATCGCCAACACCTTTCCGACGCCGCCTCCCCCGCCCCCGCCCGAACAGGCACCGAAACCCGAAAAAAGCCCAGCCAATACGGTCATCACCGCCCCCAAACCGCCCAGACCGATACCCGATGATCTTCGCATTGTTGTCCCGCCGATCGTCGATCCTCCCTACAGCGACGAGATTCGTCTGGCCCCATTGTCACCGCTCGATCCGCCAGGCACGGGCATGATCGGGCCCGATGTCGCTGCCAAACCGCGCAACAATGCCGCCAATTGGGTGACCGATAGCGATTATAAATCACGCTGGATTCGCGAAGAAATGCATGGATCGGCCAGCTTCCGGCTCGATATTGCGAGCAATGGCCGGGTCGAAAATTGTCGTATCACCCGTTCAACCGGGCATGCCGCGCTGGACCAGGCGACCTGCGCCCTCATCGCCAAACGTGCGCGGTTCAATCCCGCAAAGGACGGTTATGGCAATGCCATTGCCGGCAGCTATTCCGGCGCGATCAGCTGGGTCCTGCCCGATTAATCCGGAACCTGGGCGAGCGGGGCCTCCCCGCTCGCATCCGGCACGGTCCAGATTGCAACATTGGTCAACGCCACAACCGCCAGCACTACCATCAACAAGGGTTGTTTGGTCTGCCCCGTCCGCCGCCACAGCATGAAAGCGCCAATCAGCAGCGCAATCGCCGCCAGCATCACAATCGAAAGCACGATATCCATGCCCCCAGCCTAAGCCGCGGGGAAGACGCTGGAAAGCCCAAAGTGCTTTGACTTGGGCGGGCCGCCACGGCACACATCGCACATGACAGCACAGACATTCGAACTGACCCGCCGCCAGGCACTTGCCGGCCTTGGCGCGACCACCGCCCTCTCCCTTTCAGGCTGCATGCCGGCTGACCGGATCCGCCCCGGCGCACTGGACCAGGCGCGCAAGATCGCGGCCGATCGCCTGCTCAACACTGTGGCCTATAATATGCTTGAGCATGAGCCGGCACGCGCCACGGGCCTCGGCGTAGATACGGGCGCACGGGCCCATCTGCGTGGCAAGATGTCCGATGTGTCGCCCGCCGGGATCGCGGCCTATGCGGCGCAATTGCGCACGGACCTGGAAGTTGTGCGGCGCTTTCCCAAGGACGGGCTCGACGCGGATACGGTGACCAATCTGGAAGTGACCGAAAGCGCCTTTGCCAAGGCACTGGAAGGGTTTGCGCAGCCTTATGGCGATGTCTCCGTGGGGTCATGGCGCAACTCACCCTATGTCGTGATCCAGAATGTCGGCGCCTATCTCGACTTGCCGCGATTCCTGGCAACCGACCAGCCGCTGGAGAACGGCGATGATGCCGATGCGCTGATCTCGCGCCTCGAAGCGATCCCGGCGGTGCTGGATGGTGAGCTTGAGCGCATGCGCACCGCGCGCGCCATGGGCATGGTTCCGCCCGATTTCCTGCTCGACAAAGCGAAGAACCAGCTATCGAGCACCCTCAAGAGCGCCATGGCAGGTGAGTTGTTTTCGGCACCGATCCGCCAGAAGCTGATCGACAAGGGCATGCCTGAAAGCCACGCCAATCGCACCAAGGCACTGGAAACCGGGCCGATTGCCGAGGGTCTGGAGCGCCAGCTCGCCGAACTGATCGCCGAACGCAAAGTGGCTGACAGCGATCCCGGCATGTGGAGCCAGCCCCGCGGCGATGAATATTACGCCTGGGCGCTCAGCGCAGCGACCACCACCAATCTTTCGCCAACGGAAATTCACGAACAGGGCCTGTCTCATTTGCGAGAAATCCAGTCGCGAATGGACCGGATTCTACGCCAGATCGGCTATGGCAGCGGCAGTGTTGGCGAGCGGATGCAGGCCTTGCGAGCCGATCCGCGCTACAAATTTTCCGAAGGGGATCCCGGTCGCAAGGAAATCATGGATTTCATCCATGAGCGCATCGACTGGATCAAGGCGCAAATGCCGCGTGCCTTCAACACGCTGGTCGACCCAAAACTGGAAGTCCGGCGATTGCCGCTGGCCGAGGAACCGGGTGCACCAAGCGCCTATGGCGGCAGCGGCAGCAAGGATGGCAGCATCCCCGGCCGAATGTGGATCAATTTGCATACCACAGATCTGCATCGCAAGTTCGACCTGCCCTCACTGATCTTTCACGAAACCATCCCCGGCCATGTGTGGGAGGGCGAGTTTTCCAACCGCCTCCCCCTGATCCGTTCCATTCTGAGCTTCAGCGCCTTTTCGGAAGGATGGGCGCTTTATGGCGAGCAACTGGCCGATGAATTGGGCGCCTATGAAGGCAATCCGGCGGGCCAGCTGGGTTATCTGCAAAAGGTCGCTTGGCGCGCGGCGCGCATGGTCACGGATACCGGCCTGCATGCGAAACGATGGACCCGGCAACAGGCGATCGACTTCTTCATTGACGAGGTCGCGCTATCGCTACCCGAAACCGTCTCCGAGATCGAACGATATTGCAGCTGGCCGGGCCAGGCCTGCGCCTATCTCGTCGGCAAGATGGAGATTCTGAAACAGCGCGCAAAGGCGCAGACGGCGCTGGGCGGCGCCTATGATCTCAAGGCGTTTGATGATGCCGTGATCCTTGGCGGCAATGCCCCGATGAATGTGCTGGCGCAGAATGTGGACCGCTACATTGCGGGCGTTGGGGGATAGCCAACTATTTGAAAAACGATATAATAGACTGATGGGGAGCGGTTCGGGGGAACCGCGATAATCGGGGGGCCGCCTGGATTATGCTGCGCAAGCTATTCTTGTTCTGTTTCATCGTCACGCTCGCCACAGGGTCGGCATCAGCAAAATCCGATTGGTACATGGCATCGAGCGACCACTTCATCATCTATGCCGAGGATAATCCCAAGGATATCGCCAAGTTCGCCGAGATGCTTGAGCGTTACCATGCAGCGATGACCTTTGTGACCCGCAAGGAATCCGAGAAGCCAAGTCCATCAAATCGCGTGACCATCTTTGCAGTAGGTTCCGAGCGCGACGTGCAGAAACTCTATGGTGCCAATTCGAGATTTATTGGTGGCTTCTATGTGCCGGAAGCCGGTGGATCGCGCGCCTTTGTGCAGGACGTGCAACCAAACGGGATGGATCCCGACTTCACGCTGATCACCCTGTTGCACGAATACGCCCACCACTATCTGATTTCATCGAACCGTTTCGCGATGCCCCGTTGGATGAGCGAGGGAGCGGCCGAGTTCTTCGCTTCCGCAAGATTTTGGAAGGATGGCAGAGTCCAGATCGGAATGCCTGCCAATCACCGGGTTGGAGAACTTGCCTATGCAGACGATGTAACCGTCGAGGAATTGCTGGACGAAGAGCTTTTTGCCGCGCGAAAAAGCAAGCGCTTCAGCGCTTTCTATGGCCGGAGCTGGTTGCTCTATCACTATCTCACCTTTTCAGACGAGCGCACCGGCCAACTTCAGGATTACTGGATCCGAATAGCCACCGGCAGTTCCTCGCCCGAAGCCGCCAAGGCGGCGTTTGGCGACCTGGACCAGCTGCAGAAGGACGTCGATAAATATCTGCACTCGAGGCAGCTGCTGGCCTTCAACATAACGAGCGACAAGCTGCCGATCGGCAAGGTGGAAATTACCCCGCTGAGCGAGGGCATGGGCAAGATGATGCCGGTAATGTTTCGCACACAACGCGGAGTCGATGAAGAGACGGCACCTTCCGTTCTGGCGGATGCCCAAGAGATTGCCGCGCGCTATCCTGATGACCCGGGCGTGTTGACTGCCCTGGCCGAAGCCGAATTCGATGCCGGTAATCCCGATGCGGCCATCGCCGCCGCAGATCGCGCCCTGGCCTTGGATCCGGGCTCCAAGAATGCATATGTACAGAAAGGCTATGCGCTTTTCCAGAAAGCCGCTGAGGCAGATGATCGGGACGCTGCCTATGCCGCAGCGATGAAACCTTTCTCTGCGCTCAATGCCATGGAAAACGACCACCCTCTGCCGCTGATCTATTACTATCGCAGCTTTGCGGAACGCGGCCGCGAACCGTCTGAAAATGCAAAACACGCGTTGGAGCACGCCTCGGAGCTCGCGCCGTTCGATCTTGGCCTAAGCTTCCAGGTCGCAGTAATGGAAGCACAGGATGGCCGGATTCCGATCGCGCGAATGTTCCTCTCTCCGGTGGCGCACAATCCGCATGGCGGCTCCTTCGCGAGTCAGGCAGAGCGCCTGCTGGAAGCGCTGAAAGCCGCCCCGCAGGACCAACCTTTCTACTCCTTCGACGTGATGAAAGAAGGCGAATCCGATGATTCGGACGAAGAGGATCAACCGGGCGGCGACAGCACCGCCGGTTGATTTCCGATCTGGGGTCCGCCCGGTTTATTGCTTGCCAAACAACCCTTTCGCCATATCCGCCACATCATCCAGCGGATTGCCGTCTCCATCGCGGTCCAGCATCTTGAAAATGCTGGCTGCCTGTGGGTTGTCCTTCAGCATATTGTTGAACTCAACCAGCGATCCTTCGCCACCGATTTGATCGACAATCTTACCCAACAGGCCCGTGTCGAGGCCCGTATTGGCAGCCGCCAGTTCGACCGTGTCGCCCTGCATGGGGTGCGCATGGCCAAGTGCGGCGATCGCCTTTTCCGCCACGCCCGGATCAATCCCCAGACTGGCAGCAAGATTTGCAACATCATCGGGCGCGCCGCCGATACTCTTCAGAATTCCGTCAAACAGGCTCATGCTCGTCTCCAAATCGAATCAATGACCAGGCCGCCTTGTCGCGCATAGAGATGACCAAAAAAAGGCCCCGCCCTTTTTCAAGGACGGGGCCGCTCTCCCAACTGGAAATCTGCTTCAGGCAGCGACGGTGCTGTGCGGGGACGCATTGCGTACCCCTTCGTCGACATAGGCCTCGAACTGGGCAAAATTATCAATGAACAGCTGCACCAGCTTTTGCGCGGTGCGGTCATATTCATCCTTGTCCGCCCAGGTCGAACGCGGATCGAGGATCGCGCTGTCCACACCCGGCACCGCAACGGGAACCTCGAAGCCGAAATTCGGATCGGTATAGGTCGGGGCGTCCTTCAGGCTGCCGTCGAGCGCGGCGGCGAGCAGGCTGCGGGTTACCGAAATCGGCGTCCTGCTGCCCTCGCCGTAGCCACCGCCGGTCCAGCCGGTATTGACCAGCCAGCAGGTCGCACCGTGCGACGCGATTTTGTCGCGCAGCAGCTCGCCATAGACTTCCGGACGACGCGGCATGAAGGGCGCGCCAAAGCAGGTCGAAAAAG
>JBNLDR010000121.1:0-5891 GCA_050304495.1 Altererythrobacter sp. | reverse complement strand
AGTACGGACCGGAACCCGGAACAGTCGACGAAGAGATCACCCTCTATACGCCTGCCGTCCTGCAAGCACAGGGCAAGCACATCGCCGGTTTCCGGGTCACGCTCGACAGATGTGACAAGCCCTTCATGCCGCTCGATACCGATCGAAAGACCGAATTCGCGCATGAAGGGGCCGAACAGCGACGCGTCGAATTGATAGGCATAGCCATAGCTTGAGGCCAGCGTATCGTCGACGCTGGGCGGCTTGAAGCGATTGGCCAGCGCCGCAGTCACCGCCAGCGAATAGTCGCCAAGCGGGCGCGCCAGTCCGTGCCGGTTGAGTTCAAGCCAATAGTGATGAAAGCCGACGCCCCGCAATTCCTCTCCGAACGAGCCGAAGGGATGGATGTAGCTGTCACCAATCTTCCCGAAATCGCGGAAATCAATGCCCAGCTTGAACGTCGCATGGGTCGCCCGCATGAAGGTGGCTTCGTCGATACCCAGGCGTTCGACGAAGCCGCGGATATGCGGCAAGGTCGCTTCCCCGACACCGACAATACCGATGTCGTCGCTTTCAACCAATTGCACGCTGGCAAGATCTGGCAACAGCCGCGCAATACCTGCCGCAGTCATCCAGCCCGCCGTACCTCCGCCGAGGACGACGACCCGTAATGGTCTGGGCGAGGCGTTTTCCATCGTCGCTAAGCTTTAACCCTTGCTCCAGGGCGTGGGGGCGGCATGACCGGCCCCGTCCCGTTACCCTTGCATCTCTTCCAGTTCCTTGCCCTTGGTTTCAGTGATGAAACGCTGGACCAGGAAGAAGCTGATCACGGCGCAAACAGCGTAGAAGCTATAGCTTGCCGCAAGGCCGATACCCGCAGCCATCACAGGGAAAGACTGCGCGATCAGATAATTCGCGAACCACTGGAAGAAGCCAGCCACAGCCAGCGCCGAACCGCGGATCTGGTTGGGGAACATCTCTGCCAGCATAACCCACATGACCGGCCCCCAACTGACGTTGAAGAAGATCACATAGAGATTGGCCGCAACCACCGCGAGCGTGCCGAGCGAGGCGGAAAGCACGAGATTGCCCTCTGCATCAAGGCTACCCTGGCTGAAGGCATAGACCATGAAGAACAGCGTCACCGCCATCCCGGCAGAGCCGATCAGCAGCAATGGCTTGCGCCCAATCTTGTCGATCACCGCAATGGTCACCAGGCAGGCCGCGATCGAAACCGCGCCCGAAACAATATTGATCAGCAGCGAGTCCGCTTCGGTAAATCCGGCGAGCTGCCAAAGCGTTGAGCCGTAATAGAAGATCACGTTGATCCCGACGAGCTGCTGGAAAACGGCCAGCATGATGCCAACCCAGATGATCGGGCGCAGGCCAAGGAAGCCCTTTGTGCCCGCCGGGGCCAAAACGTCGCGCAGCTGGGGCCGGTGATCGACCGAAAAACTGGCGCGGATCTCTTGCAACTTGACCTTCGCCTCGCCCTCTCCAAACAGGCGGGTCAGCACACCGTCAGCCTCTTCGTTGCGCCCCTTCGAAACGAGGTAACGCGGGCTTTCAGGGATGAAGAACAGAGCGATCAGGAATACCGCCGCAGGCACGGCTTGCATCAGATACATCCACCGCCACGCTTCGACTCCGGCCCAGAAGCCGCTGGTGGAATCCCCGGCCGCAGCGGCGAGGAAGTAATTCACCAGGAAGGCGAGCGTGAGCCCGGTGATGATCATGATCTGCTGGACGGTTGTCATCCGCCCACGGATATTCGCTGGGGCAACCTCGGCGATATAGGCGGGCGACAATACACTGGCCGCACCCACAGCAATACCGCCGGTGATCCGAGCCAGCACAAAAATCAGATGATGCGCCGTCAGCCCCTGGATCAGTGCCCCGATCAGGAACAACAAGGCCGCGATTCGCATGACGTTACGGCGCCCCATCCGGTCAGCCATCGTCCCGGCGAAAAAGGCACCGATAAAGCAACCGATCAGCAGCGAACCGACCGTGAATCCAAGTCCGCCCTCACTTAGGGCGAAAGCCGCTTTGAGGCCCGGCTGGGTCCCGTTCACCGCGCCGCTATCGTAACCGAAAAGCAATCCGCCGATCGTGGCCACCGCCACAATCGCGGAGATCAAGGCCATATTCTGGCCGCCGCTGGTCTTTTCCAATTTCCCTCTCCCCGGGCTGCCTATTCCAACTGCAGCCAAAATGTTAGCGCTACCTTTGACCTAAATCTGCGCGAAGGCAAGCCGCCTTTTGCAACACGGCAACTATTTTCGACAGCGGAATTTGCCATGCACTATTAATTCGGCCCGATCGCCGGAATTGCGATCGATGCTACACGGGTTCCGCATGAGCGGCCTTGCCGCGATGGCTCCACTCACAAGACAGCGCACCGATGGCGGACAATGACACGTGCCGTAGCTATCCCGCCCGTCCGGCCGGGGGCGAGCCTACATCTCGCCGCGTTCCTGCCGCAGACGGTACCATTCGGCGACATTGGCGTTATGTTGTTCCAATGTGTCGGCAAACTTGTGTCCGCCGGTGCCATCGGCAACCATGAACAGCGCATTGGTATTGGCCGGGTTGAGCACAGCCGCGATGCTTTCGCGCCCCGGATTGGTAATCGGCCCCTCTGGCAGCCCGATGCGGGTGTAGGTGTTGTAGCCATTCACCGCTGCTATTTCCGACTGGCGAATGCGCCGGCCCAGCGGTTTGCCTTGCGTGATGGGATAGATGATCGTCGGATCGGCCTGCAGCATCATCCCCTGGCGCAGGC
This sequence comes from Altererythrobacter sp., assembly GCA_050304495.1. Lineage (GTDB taxonomy): Bacteria > Pseudomonadota > Alphaproteobacteria > Sphingomonadales > Sphingomonadaceae > Erythrobacter. The sequence goes on along the minus strand of JBNLDR010000121.1, from coordinate 3,127 downwards.
GGTTGGAATAAAGCCCGGCTACCATCCGCCGTTCGGATGGTTTGCCGGTCTCTTTTTCAACGATCGAGGCGAGCGTCAGCGCCTCGCGCATCGTATCGACCGCGATCCCCGGTTTGCGGTTGCCCCATGCCTCGGCAAGATAGCGATCCATCGCCGCCTGCATCCGTTCGATCACGGCCTGGCGGCTCTCACCGCTTTCGAAATCGTAAGTATCGGGCAGGATTGAGCCTTCGGGCGGAACCTCGATATTTCCGGTCAGCCGCTGCTCCGCCATCAAGCGGTCATAGACCATGACCGAGGGCATGCCTTCCGGCACGGTCACGAACCGCCGAACTACATCGCCATTCTGGAATGCGGCCAGAATCTCGCCCTGCCCCATGCCCGGCGTGAGGCGGAATTCGCCCGCCTGTATCGGTGCACTGCCGCCCAATATCTTCGCCCGCAGCAAGAAGCCCTGAGCAGAGGAAATGAGCCCCTGCGCCTCAAGATCGTGAGCAACCGTAGTCAGCGAAGAGCCAGAGGGCACGACAAACGTGCTTTCCTGCTCAATCGTCGCCGAGCCGAACAGGACGGGCGTGAACAGCGCGCCGCCGATCAGCACCAGTGCCACCAGGGCAGCGAGAGGCCACCCGCGCAGCTTCACGATCAGTCGACCTTCTTCATGATGAGGCTGGCATTGGTGCCACCAAAACCGAAGCTGTTGTTGAGCACGGCGCGCACTTCGCGCTGTTTGGCCTTAAGCGGCACCAGATCGACGCCTTCGGTGCCCTCATCCGGATTGTGCAGATTGAGCGTTGGCGGAACGATCTGGTCACGCATAGCGAGGATGCAGAAGATTGCTTCGACTGCGCCTGCGCCGCCCAGCAGGTGCCCGATGGCGGATTTGGTGCTGCTCATCGAGGCGCCGCTCAGGTCGTCGCCCAGCACACGCTTCACTGCCGCCAGCTCGATCGTGTCGGCCATGGTTGAGGTGCCGTGGGCATTTACGTAATCGATGTCACCGCGGCCAAGGCCCGCCTTGCGTAGTGCCATTTCCATCGACAGCTGGGCGCCCTTGCCCTCTGGATGCGGCGCAGTGACGTGATAGGCATCGCCCGACAGGCCATAACCAACTACTTCCGCGTAAATTTTCGCGCCGCGCGCCTTGGCATGCTCATATTCCTCGAGCACGACCACGCCTGCGCCCTCGCCCATGACGAAACCGTCGCGATCCTTGTCATAGGGGCGGCTGGCCTCGGTCGGGCGATCATTCATGCTCATATTGAGCGCCTTGGCCTGCGCGAAACCGGCCACGCCCAGCGGATTGATGGTCGATTCGGCACCGCCCGCCAGCATCACGTCGGCATCGCCATCCTTGATCATGCGCGCAGCATCGCCAATCGAATGCGCGCCGGTCGAACACGCGGTAACCACGGCGTGGTTCGGACCCATCAAGCCGTATTTGATCGAGACCTGGCCGCTGATGAGATTGATCAGGCGGCCATGGACGAAGTGCGGGCTGACCCGGCCGGGGCCGCGTTCGGCCAGCACCAGCGATTCGCTTTCGATCCCCGGCAGACCGCCAATGCCCGAACCGATCGAGCAACCGGTACGCAGCTTGAGATCGTCATCCATATCGACGAGCCCGGCATCTTCCAGAGCCTGCCCGGCGGCGTCGATGCCATAGATGATGAACGGGTCAACCTGGCGCTGGACCTTGAAATCGACGCGCTTGTCAGGGTCGAAACCCCATTCGTGGTCCTTGGGCTTTACCTCACAGGCGATCTGGCATTTCTGGTTCGACGCATCGAAGCGCGTGATCGGCCCCGCGCCGCTCTTGCCCGCAATCAGGTTTTGCCAGCTGGTTTCCACGTCCGCACCCAGCGGGGTGACGAGGCCAAGTCCGGTTACGACGACACGACGCATTCAATTATCTCCGCGAAAAAGCCACAGGCCCGGCCCGCTAACGGGTCGAGCCTGCAGAATGCCACCGCTCTCGCGGCAGCGAAAGTCATCAGGCGTGATTAGCCCTTGTTTTCTTCGATATATTTCGTGGCATCGCCCACGGTCGTGATCTTTTCAGCCGCGTCGTCAGGGATTTCCACGCCAAACTCTTCTTCGAAGGCCATGACCAGTTCGACAATGTCGAGGCTGTCTGCGCCCAGATCATCGATGAAGCTGGCTTCCTGTGTGACCTTGTCGGCTTCGACACCAAGATGCTCGACAACAATCTTCTGCACGCGGTCGGCAGTATCGCTCATAATTGTCCCTCTTACTCTGGGGGTTTGAAACTCGCCAATCGCCCTAATCAAGCGATCCGGTTAGCGCAAGGGGCATGGGCAAACACGAGGTTTGCCTTATGCGCCCTCACTTTCTTGCGTTCTAGGCTTTTGGGGCGGCTCGATCACACGCAGGTGGAGCTCCCGCAACTGCTTGGGCTCGGGGTTGCTGGGCGCGCCCATCAGCAGGTCTTCGGCCTTCTGATTCATCGGGAACAGCGTGATTTCGCGCAGATTTTGCGCCCCGCACAGCAGCATCACGATGCGATCAACGCCTGCGGCCATGCCGCCATGCGGCGGCGCGCCATATTGGAATGCGCGGTACATGCCGCCAAACTGTTCTTCCACATCCGCCTTGCTGAGGCCGACAATTTCGAACGCCTTGACCATGGTTTCGGGCTTGTGGTTACGGATCGAGCCCGAGGCAATTTCATAGCCATTGCAAACCAGATCGTATTGATAGGCGTTGATTGTCAGCGGATCCTGCGTCTCCAGCGCCTCTTGCCCGCCCTGCGGCATTGAGAAGGGGTTGTGACTGAAATCGACCTTCTTCTCGTCCTCGTCATATTCGTAGAACGGGAAGTCGATGATCCAGGCCAGTTCGAAACGATCCTTGTCGATCAGTTCCAGTTGCTCGCCCACACGGATGCGTGCAGCCCCGGCCAGCTTGGCGGCATCGCTTTCCTTGCCAGCGGCGAAGAAACAGCCGTCATTCTCGCCCAGACCCAGCTCGGCATAGAGCGCCTCCATGCCTTCTGCCCCGTGATTCTTGGCTATCGGCCCACCAAACTCGCCGCCCTTGCGGGTGACATAGCCCAGACCGGCAAAGCCTTCCTTGCGAGCCCAGTCGTTCATGTCGTCGAAGAACT
>JBNLDR010000120.1:0-5935 GCA_050304495.1 Altererythrobacter sp. | reverse complement strand
GGTGACCCAATCCAATGGCGAGCGCTGGTCTGCCGCGCGCGCCTTTATTGAACCGCTGGAAGGAAAGCCCAATTTTGACATTCGCACCGGCGCAATGGTCGAAAGGATCGAGATCGAGAATGGTCGAGCAACCGGGGTGACAATTCGCCGGGGCAGCCAAAGCGAGACCATCCGCGCGAATGCGGGCGTAATCCTGTCCGCAGGCGCCTTTGGTTCGCCGCAGATCCTGATGCTGTCGGGCATCGGCCCAGGAGCAGAGTTGCAGCGCCATGGCATTGCGGTGAAGCTGGACAAACCAGCCGTTGGCGCCGACCTGCAGGACCATTGCGATTTCCTGACCAGTTACGAGCTCGACGACATGAGTCTCTTCGGCGGATCGCTGCGCGGGATCATTGCGGTGGCCAAAGCCTTCTTCGAACATCGCCGTCACCGCACCGGCCTGCTTACTTCCAACATTGCGGAAAGCGGCGGCTTCGTGAAAATCCGCCCGGACGCACCCGCCCCCGATGTGCAATACCATTTCATGCGCGCGATCATCCAGGATCACGGGCGCGAGAAATTGCGCGAACATGGCTATTCGCTGCATGTCTGCGTGCTGCGTCCGGAAAGTCGCGGCTGGGTGCGGCTGAACAGCGCCGATCCGGCGGATGCCCCCGCGATCAATCCCAATTTCCTTTCCGACGAGCGAGACATGGAGCTGCTCAAGGATGGCGCGCGATTGATGGCGCGGATTGCCCAGACCCCTCCGCTATCGGAAACCGGCGCAAAGGATCGCAACCCGATCGATTACGACGATGACGCCTCGCTCGAAGCGCGCATCCGCGAGATTTCGGACACGATCTATCACCCGGTTGGCACTTGCCGCATGGGACCTAATGATGACGATGTTGTCGACCCAACGCTGAAAGCACGCGGGATCGAGGGACTGTGGGTGGCTGACGCATCGATCATGCCGCGGCTGGTCAGCGGAAATACCAATGCGCCGAGCATCATGATCGGCGAACGCTGCGCGGAATTCGTCAAGGCAGCGACTGCATGATGCTCTGATTTTTGTCGCTCACTCTTCCGGGCGCGAAACCGGTTCCCACTTTCGTTGAAGGGCGCGGCTGCATCATGACCCGCGAACGCTGCGCGGAATTCATAAGATCCGCCTCAGCAAAGAACCCAAAAAAAAAGGGCGGACCCAATGGCCCGCCCTTTCTCTATTGCAGTCAAATGCCGATCAGAAGGTCTTGCGAACTGTCACGCCAACCGTTCGCGGCATGCCGACATTGTAAGCAAGCCGGGCACGCCCGCCACGCTCACGATCAAGCGAAAGCAGCGTATTCTCGTCAAACAGGTTCTTGGCATAGACGGTTACTGAAAGGCCGTTGTCCCAGGAAATCCCGGTCGAAAGATTCACCAGGTCATAGCTTGGCAACAGGTAGGATCCGAAATTGTACGAGCCCGATCCAAAGGTGCCGTCGGCCGGATTGAACCACAGCGAATTGGTGAAGCTGCCTTGGCCTGCCTCCTGGTCACCCGGCTGGGTATAGCGATTGCCGACATGCTGGTAGCTCGCCGTAATGTTCCACTCCGCGTCCGAGAAGACTGGTACGGTGTAGCTTCCCACGGCGGCCATCTGGAATTTGGGCACGGTGGGCAGGCGGTTTCCGTCACGCATGCCGGCGATCACACTGCCGCCAGCATCCACGACCGAGCTATCGAATTCCGAATCCGTCACGCTGCCATTGAACGACAATTCCAGGCCCTCTGCCGGACGCGCAGACAGCTCCATTTCGAAGCCCTGGCTGTGAGCCTTGGGCACGTTGAAGACAACGCGCGAAGAACACGAACCCGCATCTGCGGTAACCTGCAGGTTTCGGATATCATTATAGAACGCAGCAGCGTTGAAGGTGAACATTCCGCTCGATGCCTTCATGCCGGCTTCATAATTCCACAGCGTTTCATCGTCATAGGTCGGACGGTTGCCATAGGTCAGCGCGTCCGGTCCGCCAGCCCCGCCCGTGCACAGCGGAATATTGAGCGGGTCGTTCACGCCGCCGAGGCGGAATCCCTTAGACGCCTGCAGGTTGAAGGTGACGCTATCGCTCGCTTCATAGCTGGCGATAAAGCGCGGGGTAAAACCGTTTGAGCTGGTCTTATCCGCCAGGAATGTATCACCGTTGGAGAAGACACCGCCCGAAATGAAATCGCGCGTTTCGCTGAAGTCGTAGTAACGTCCACCCGCAGTCAGCTTGAACTGGCCGATTTCATAGGACGCTTCGCCAAAAACCGCGAATTGCTTGATCGTATATGGCAGGTCCGCATTGTAGGGCGAATCCGCCGGGAAACCGTTGTAGGTGTCCTCAACCGGAAGGCCGCCGGCAGCCGCATCAAGGAAGATCTGGCTGTAAACATCCGCCCCCGGGGTCGGCAGGCGTTGGGAGTATTCGCGGTCAACATGGCTGTAGAACCCGCCCAAGACCCACTGGAAGGGCGATGAGCCGATGCTTGAAAGGCGCAATTCCTGCGTCCACTGATCAAGCTTGGTAGTATCCCGCAAGTTGGAGGGAAGTGCCGCACCGCCAGCCGCAGCAGCATCGGCGCCGGCGAACGAGACATAAACAGAACCAGTTAGTGCCGAGGCATCGCGGCTGACCAGGATGTTGCGATGGGTATAGCTGGTGACCGACGTCAGCTGAATGCTGTCGCTAAGATCGGCGCTGACATTGAGATCGGCCAGCGTGGTCTTGTCCCGGAACTCTTCGCGCAGCAGCAGATATTGCTCGCGTTCCGCAAATTCGTTGGTCGGGCTGATCAACGGATTGAAATAGAGATTATATTGCTCGGCCCGGTTGAAGCCATTGGCCTGAACGTCCTGATAGATGATCCGCGGCGTGATGCTCAGGCCTGCAGAGGGCTCAAACAAGACACTCAACCGCCCGCCATAGCGGCGCCCGTCATTTACGTTATTACCTGCCGCCGGGCCAATCGCATCGATGAAACCGGCAAAATGTTCGCCATAGGCGACTGCGCGCAGCGCCGCATTCTGGCCCAACGGAACGTTGACCGCGCCTTTCAGATTGTAGCCCATGTCACCGCCGGCGAGTACATTGGCACCCGCTTCAACCGTGCCTTCAACAGTATCCAGCTTTGGTTGGTTGGTGATGTAACGCACCGTTCCGCCGACAGAGCCCGAACCAAACAGCGTGCCCTGCGGGCCGCGCAAGGTCTCGACGCGGTTGAGGTCGAACAGATCAAAATCGGGCGTGAACAGCGAAAGTGAAATGACCGACTCGTCAAGATAGACACCAACCTGCTCCTTCACGCCCGGTTGGTCACGAACGATCTGGCCGGCCGAAACGCCGCGCACCGAAACCTGGCTCTGGCCCGGCCCGAGATTCTGCACGGTCAGTCCGGCAACGTTACGCGAAATATCTTCCAGCGAAGTAGCGCCCGATTTTCGCATATCTTCAGCTGTCTGCGCATTGATTGAAAACGGCACGTCCTGGATCGTCGAAGCGCGCTTGGTCGCCGTAACGATGATGACGTTCCCGGTGTTGGCCGATGCATCGGCGCTGTCATCCTGGGCAAATGCAGAAGTTGAAACCAGGCCTGTTGCGCAACTCGCCAACATGGCGGCACGAAGCAAATTAAGCTTTGTCATCACGAATGCTCCTCTCACGGTGGTCGTCGACCACCTCACTGGCTCCCTGTGATTCTAGGAGTGGGCACAATCAATGCGAAAATGTTGCGCGGTTCCCGGTTTACGAAACGATGTTACCGCCGGGCCACAGTCAAAAAAACGGGCCGGAGCGCTTGGCTCCGGCCCGAATAGTTGGATGTTCGCAGGAGGAACATGGTGAGGCGGGGAGGGGAAGGAGAGGATGTACCTCCCCGCCAAACTTGGAATTCTAGCCTGGTCGCATCGCGGAAAGTGAAAATCCGATCCCACTTTTCACGCGATGCTCCCCGATCAGTTGTAGGCGCGTTCCCCATGTTCGCCGATGTCGAGACCATCATGTTCGACTTCGGGGGAGACACGCAGCCCGGTCAGAGCCTTGGCGACGTAGATCGCGACAGCCGTGCCGATACCGGCCCAGCCGATCGAAACCAGCACCGACTTGATCTGGACAATGACCTGGGCGCTCATGACGAAATCGTCACCACCCGGGCCGCCCAGCGCAGGCGAATAGACGATGCCCGTGCCGATCGCACCGATCATGCCGCCGATCCCGTGAATGCCGAAGGCGTCCAGCGAATCGTCATAGCCAAACTTGGGCTTGAGCTTGGAAACCGCGAAGAAGCAGACAACCGAAGCCACCGCACCCAGCACGATCGCGCCGAGCGGACCAGAGTTGCCGGCCGCAGGGGTAACCGCGACGAGACCTGCGATAATGCCGGAGGCAAAACCGAGCGCCGAGGCCTTGTGGCCGGAAAGGCGTTCCACCAGCATCCAGGCGAGGCCCGCAGCAGCCGTGGCGACGAAGGTGTTGATCATGGCGAGTCCAGCGGTGCCGTCAGCTTCAAGTTCCGAACCGGCGTTGAAGCCGAACCAGCCGACCCAAAGCATGGTGGCACCGATGGCGGTGTAGGTCAGGTTGTGGGGCGGCATCGGCTCGCTGCCGTGGCCCAACCGCTTGCCGATCAACAAGGCACAGACCAACGCCGAAATGCCGGAACTGATATGCACCACGGTGCCGCCAGCGAAGTCAAGCGCGCCCCATTCGAACATCAGGCCGCCGCCCGCCCACACCATGTGCGCGATCGGGAAATAGACTATCGTCAGCCAGATGGCGGTGAACACCATCGCAGCCGAGAACTTCATGCGTTCAACCGTCGCACCGAAAACCAGCGCAGCCGTGATGGCGGCGAAGGTCATCTGGAAACAGACAAAGACATATTCGCTGATCACTTCTTCGGAGAAGGTCGCAGCGGTGCTGTCAGGCGTGACGCTGGAAAGGAAATAGCTGCCGGTGCTATAGAAGGCGCTCAGCGCACCCGTCGATTCAGGACCGAATGCCAGCGAGTAACCCCAGGCCACCCAGATCAGCATCGCCAGCGCCGCAGCGGCGCCAACCTGGGTCATGGTGGACAGCATGTTCTTGGACCGGGTCAGGCCGCCATAAAACAATGCGAGGCCCGGCAGGATCATCAACAGGACCAACACGGTCGAAGTCATCATCCAGGCGTTGTTGCCCGGATTGGGCACGGCGGGAGCGGCTTCGGTCGCTTCCTGCGCCAGCGCAGCGGTTGCGGTGAACAGGGTAACGCCAAGCGCCCCTAGACCGCGAGAGATTGAGCGGATCATTCTTCTGTCCTTCCTGAAATCAGAGCGCGGTTTCGCCGGTCTCGCCGGTGCGGATTCGCGTCGCATTGGCAAGGTCGAGCACAAAGATTTTCCCGTCGCCAATGGCATCGGTGCAGGCCGCGTGCTGGATCGCCTCGACCACCTGGCCGGCAATCTCGTCGCTCGCAGCGATTTCAACCTTCACCTTGGGAAGCATGTTGGTGGAATATTCGGCTCCGCGATAAATTTCGGTCTGCCCTTTTTGCCGCCCAAAGCCCTTGACCTCTGTCACGGTCATCCCGGCAACGCCGATATTGGCCAATGCCTCCCGCACTTCGTCGAGCTTGAACGGCTTGATGATAGCGATGATGAACTTCATCCCTGCCCCTTTCTGCTAGCCGGGGTTTGTCCCGGCTTCGCATATGCAGCAAAAGGCGTGCCAATTTTTCAATTAGCTGATAAAACTAGGTTTTTGAGAATCCGGATCGGGCAGCCAAGGATGGACTGCTCAATATTTAGGCGAATGCCAATTTTTTAGGCATTGATAGGCTGGCCCAGACCGGAAGATGATCAGAAGCCGAGGCTGCCAGCGAGGAATGGTGCACACCGCTGCCCTGATATTGCCAGTCCGGAGTCACCACAATGCGATCAAGCCGGGCAATC
>JBNLDR010000119.1:0-5939 GCA_050304495.1 Altererythrobacter sp. | reverse complement strand
AGCGACCCATGCGCCCGAATTGGCGCCAGCCAGCAGATCGACATCGGGCGCCTGCACGCCCAGCACGATATCCGCGCCCTTTACCGCATCGGCGGCAGAGACCACTTTCGCGCCCGCTTCCGCATAGGCGGAATCAGCGATGGAAGCGCCCTCACCCGCGCCGCTTTCGATCGAAACTTCTGCCCCCAGACCGATGAATTTTTTCACCGTTTCCGGTGTGGCGGCTACACGAGTTTCCCCGTCCGCGCGCTCCCTAAGGATGGTTATGAGCAAGGTTCAGTCAGTGTCAGTTCGAGATGATCACGACCACGATTGCCGCGATCAGAGCGATCAGCGGAACCGAAATTTTCACCATCGTGATGAAACTGCTATAGGAACGTTCAGCTGCCTTCATGTCTTGCGATGCCATTGATGTAATTCCTACCCTTAGTATTTTAACCCGCGCGAAGCTCTATCGCGCAATTCCCGCTATCTCAAGGGATGAGCGCTTTTCTGACAGCCTTAATCGGCTCTTTACACCTTTCGCGTAAATCCTGCGCCGTACCACCATGGGACGGTTTGGGGATATGTCGAGCGACGAAGATCGCCTTTTGATGCTGATTGACGATGAGCCGGCGCAGACCCGGCTGATCTCGGCGCTCGCCGCCCGCGAGGGCTGGCGCACGGTCGTGGCCAGCGATTCGGACACCGCCATTGCCATGCTGGGCACGCGCGACGGGATGCACCTGTCCGCGATCATCCTCGATCAATGGGTTCCGGGCGATGATGCCTGTGAACTGATTGCCGAGCTCAAGGCGCGCCGCCCTGCTTTGCCGATCCTGATGCTCACCACCAGCGCCTCTCCGCTGCTGGCGGTAGAGGCGATGCGCGCCGGGGCGACCGATTACCTGGTCAAGCCGGTCGCACCCGATCGGTTGATGGAGGCGCTGCGCGCCGCGACCGAAAAAGGCTCTGCGCAAGACGAACTTGCTCCGCTGACCGAGAAAATGGCGTCCTCGCTCGATTTCGATGCGATGATCGGCACCGCACCCAAATTCCGCACCGCACTGGCCCAGGCGGCCAAGGCTGCGCGCGGCCATGGCAATATCCTGATCGAGGGCGAAAGCGGCACCGGCAAGGAAATGCTGACCCGCGCCATGTATGCTGCCAGCCCGCGGGCCAAGGCGCCATTCCGCATCATCAATATCGGCGGGGTTCCCGCCAATTCGCTCGAATCCGTACTTTTCGGCCATGAACCGGGCGCTTTCGCCGGCGCGTTCGACCGTCAGATCGGCGCATTGCAGCATTGCGATGGCGGCACTTTGGTGCTGGACGAGATTGACCGGCTCAATGACGATCTGCAGCAACGGCTGCTCAACATCCTCGAAAGCGGGATTGTCCGCCCGGTCGGCGCCCAGCACGGCTTCCGCGTCGATGTGCGCCTCTTGTGCGCCAGCAACTTCCCGCTGCGCGCCCTGTCTCAGAACGGCCAGTTCAACGCTGATTTGCTCGAAAAGCTGGCCCCGACCACGATCGAACTGCCGCCCCTGCGCGAACGCCCGGGCGACATCTCTGCGCTGACGCGCCACTTCCTCGCCCGCATTGGCGAGCAACCGGGCCTGATGCATCTCGCCATTTCGGATGACGCGCTGTCACTGCTTGCGAGCTATGACTGGCCGGGCAATGTCCGCCAGCTGCAGGCCGTGCTGTTCCGTGCCGCCGTGTTCTGCGACGGCCAGTCGCTCACCACGGCAAGCTTTCCGCAATTGTGCGAACTGCTGGGAGAGCCGCAGGAACGCACCAACCCGATCCATGAAGGCGTGGGCGTGATGCTTTACACCGAAGACGGCAATCTGCGACCGCTGGAAGAGATCGAAGCCGATGTGATTCGCCTCGCCATCGGGCACTATCGCGGCCGCATGACCGAAGTCGCTCGCCGCCTCGGTATCGGGCGCTCGACACTCTATCGCAAGCTGAGCGATCTCGGAATCGAAAGCGCAGCATGAATCCGGGCCAGCGATTATGACAGATATGTCTCCGGGCGGATTCCAGAAGGCCTGCGACTTGCTGTCGCACAAGGTGGATGCGGAGAACTTCGAACGCTTCCGCTGGACGCGGGACGAGTTCCCGAAGCTGCTGAAACTCGCAGAGCTGATCAAGGGATCGGTAGGCGAACGCACCGATGTCGAGATCAATGAAGAAGGCGGCGAGAAGAACACCAAAAGGTTCGTCATCAAAGTCCATGGCAAGCGGATTGCCGGGATTGGCGCGGCACTCGACAGGGGCCGTGCGGTGCTCAACATCGGCCCGGTCGATCGCAGCCCGATGAAAATTGCCCAGGGCGATCCGATCCATACCGATTTCGACAAAGTTGACGAGGCCTGGATTGGTGAAACGCTCGGCAGACTGATGGAGCGGATCGAGCCGGGCGCCAATGCGGGCGGATCTGCTCCGCCGCCAACGCCCCAGGCCTAAGGCCTAACCCACAGGCAAATCCGAAAAATCGGTCAGCGCCGCATCGCGCAACCCGCGCCACACATTGCGCGCCTGTACCGTTTCGAACACATCGTGGACGCGCAGCAACTGCACCCCTGCATTCATCCCGGCAATGGCGAGCGCCACGCTGCCGCCCAGCCGCTTTTCCACCTCTGCCTCGTTTGACAGCGCGCCCACCATTCGCTTGCGGCTGCCGCCCAGCAGCAAGGGCTGGCCCAATGCATGGAACAAGGGCAACGCATTGATCAGAGCGAGATTCTCAGCCAGTGATTTGCCAAAGCCGATCCCGGGATCGAGAATGATATTGGCGCGCGAGATGCCCCTGGCAACGGCCTCGTCACGCCGTGCGGCGAGCCAGTCGAACACATCGAACACGACGTTTTCATAATCGCCATCGGCGTGGAGATCCTCCCCCTCACCCCCCTGTTTTCCGGGCGCATGCATCAGGATCACCGGGCAACCGGCCCTCGCCGCCAGCTCGACGCTGCGCGGATCATGCCGCAGGGCAGAGACATCGTTGGCGATGTGCGCCCCGGCGGCCAGTGCTGCTTCCAGCACACCCGCACGCCGGGTATCGACGCTGATCGCCGCGCCCATGGCGGCGCAATATTCCACTGCGGGGAGAACGCGATCCTTCTCATCGCCCTCCCAGGTTGCCGCCGCGCCCGGCCGGGTGCTTTCCCCACCGATATCGATAATCGCTGCGCCTGCCTCCAGCATGGCGCAGGCATGGGCCTTGCCCGCTTCGGGATCGTCAAGGAAGTCGCCGCCATCGCTGAAGCTGGCAGGCGTAACGTTGAGGATGCCCATCACCTGCGGCTGGTCGATCCGCACCGTGCGCGCCCCGCATTCCAGCGGCGGATGGCGCAGGCGCAGATTGGTCCATTGTTCCCCACCCGCAGCCGCCAGTTCGCCGGGGAGCGCCGACAACACCTCGCCCATCGTCGCCGGGGTGGCCAGTTCGCGGCTGACCGTCTGCCCGCCCTCACGCATAATCACTGCAAATTCGCGAGCATAGATCATGCCGCCTGCCAGCGGCACCGCGTCGCCCTCCACCGATTGCGGGCCAGGCGCGAAGGTGATCGGGCGGATGTAAATGCGGCTAGTCACGCGTTGGATTCCCCTCGGCAAATCCTATTGGATGGAACACATGGAACACGGTCCAAAGGCCAGAAAACTTCGCTTGGCTCCATCGCGGGTCCGGGCGCAGATGGAAAGAGCGAAACGCGGTCATTCCACGGGTCTATTACGAGAAGGCGATGTAGGACAGGGTTTGGGGGTTCGTCGTTGCCATTCCGGCTGCAAGCCAACCCCAACCCCGCTCTGGCTGAGCGGTTGTGTCTTGGGTCTCAAAATGCAATGTCCACTAACGACCCCATTGCGGACATGGGACGCAAGGCTTGCTCATTGTAACGCTACTGATAGTCCCTATTTATGTTTTGAGAGTGAGATCATTCGTTGAAATACTACCGATTCCATGAGGAAGATGGCTCTGCAGTAGCAATTACTGATGGTATTTCAGGAGCAAAACTGCCGAAGCCAAATTCTTCTTGGAAGGCCGATGGCTTTACGGAAGTGATTATTGGCGGTCGATGTAGATTTGGTGTTGAACCGGCAGAGATTATTACTTCGATTGAGCGCGAAGGTTTCTATCTGGCAATACGCAGGCCAGGATAGAATAGGCTGCTTGTAATGTGCCAAGTTGCTTTGGCGGCTCTACCTTCGACTGAAAGTTGGCGTGTTGTGGCCGACAGATCCATATGGCCGTAGAGGTTGTAAACGATCCTTGTCATCGCCACCTTTAAATAAGCTTCCAGTCGTAATCGACGGTCTTTGGCTTCGTCTGCGAAGTCACCTCCTTCAGTTATCGCCTCTTAGTCGCAGCCGGGTCAATTCTGGCGCGCTGCACGCTTACCTGAAGGAAAGATCGATGACCTATTATGGCAAGATCAAGAACTACGACAGCAGCATCGGCAAGGGCCGGATTACCCCTGAAGAGGGTGGCGATATTCTGGCATTCCGCAAGTCCGATCTCAAGGATGAGGCAAGCGTTCCGCAGCTGGACCAGCGCTACGGCTACGACGTGAAGGACGCGGATAATGGCAAGCGCTATGCGATCAACGTCCATGCGCAGGCGGAAACAGTCAATACCGTCATGGAACAGGCTCGCAATCAGGCTGGCTGACGCTTGGCTGAGCCGGGGGCCTCTGCTCTCGGTTCGCGATCCTTTCCAATCGAATGCAGGCCGCATCTGCACCTATGCGACCCGAGAGATTTAGGAGCAATTGCTCCTGCGTCTCCAACTAGAGCCTCCGCCGTTTATCGGCGGGGGTTTCTTTCACGATGCGCGATCAAGGAACTGCAATGAAACGAGATTCCGAATTTGTACTGCTCCACCGGACCGATGGCTCAGGAGTAGCTTGCCGTATTGCACAAGTGTTGTTTGTCGGAAGGGGCGAAAGGGGAGCGATTCTCAACTTTCCCGGGGGAGCACAAGTCAATGTCCATGAGGATTTTGATGAGGTGATGGCACTGCTTGAAGCTACAGGATAGCTACTGCAGATCGTCCGCTTTCCACCCCAAATTGCGAACATCAGTATATGATCGCACCGTTCCCGTAAGCGGACCTACCCCAGCCGCGCTTCTATCGCGTCCCAGATCATGCCCGGCGTATCGGTGCCGTTGAAGGCGTCGATTGCCATTATCCCGGTGGGTGAAGTGACGTTGATCTCGGTCAGATACTTCCCGCCGATCACGTCGATCCCGACGAAGATCAAGCCCAGACGCTTCAACTCCGGCCCCAGAGCGTCGCAGATTTCCTGCTCGCGTTCGGTCAATTCGGTTGGCTGCGCGCTGCCGCCCATGGCGAGGTTGGAGCGGAACTCGCCCTCGCCCGGAATGCGGTTGATCGCGCCAGCCACCACGCCATCGATCAGGACGATGCGTTTATCGCCTGTTGCCACTTCGGGGAGGAACGGCTGGAGCATATGCGGTTCAGGCCACATCTGGTTGAACACTTCGAACAGAGCTGAGAGGTTTTCGCCATTTTCCGGAATGCGAAAGATCGCCTTGCCGCCATTGCCGTGGATCGGCTTCATCACGATCGCGCCGTGTTCTTCCATGAAGCGCCGCGCCTCTTCCACCGAACGCGTAACCAGCGTGGGTGGCATGAACTGGCGATAATCGAGCACCATCACCTTTTCGGGGGAATTGCGCACGCTGACCGGGTCATTGACCACCAGCGTCTCGCCCTGGATCCGCTCAAGCAAATGGGTGGCGGTGATATAGCCCATGTGGAAGGGCGGATCCTGCCGCATCAGGACGACATCGATGTCGCGCCCCAGGTCGAGCCGCACCGCGTCCCCCTTGGTCACATGGTCGCCCTCAACCCGCTGGACCTTGACCGGAAAGCATTCGGCATGGAGCCGGTCATCGGCGTCGAGCGTCAGGCTTTCGACATGATA
>JBNLDR010000118.1:0-5967 GCA_050304495.1 Altererythrobacter sp. | reverse complement strand
CCTTCGATCGTTTCCGCTTGGTGAGCTCCAACCAGCCGGGTTGTCTATCGGGTGCAAGGTCGAGGGAGATGGGCGCGCCGGGCGACCAGTAGGAGGAGATCTGCAGCACCGCCGGCCCGCTCAGGCCCCGGTGGGTGAACAGCAGCGCCTCGCGGAAAGAAACCTTGCCGCAGGTGACGATCGCTGACAGATGATCCGGTAACGGCAGCAGCGGACACATGCCCCATTGGCGGGGAGCGTCCGCTGACAGCCGCAGAAATTGCCCTCGCCCGTACCATATTCGGTAACGCGATCGATTATGCGCGCGTCCGGCTGAGGCGGCGCAAATGGTTCCCGTTCCAGCCCCGCCGCGTAGTGATGGCGCCGCATGGTCATCTGCATTTTCACCCGCATGGGGAGCATTATTGCGAGGATTTTGCGCTCGCCAGCCTACAGCGCCAGGGCCTGTTTATCCATGAGCTGGTGCATGTGTGGCAGGCGCAAAGGCATGGCTGGTGGTACCTGCCGCTGGTGCGCCCATTCTCGCGCCGATACGATTACAGCCTCAAACCTGGATGGCCGCTGGAACGCTACGGGATCGAACAGCAGGCGGAGATCGTGCGCCACGCTTTCCTGCTGAGGAACGGTGCAAAGCTGCCGGGGGTTGAGGGCAAGCGGGCTTACGAGGTGTTGGTGCAGTTTTGACGGCAGGACTGCTCAATTCATCTACACGACTACACTCCTTGCGTCGTCCGGGCCTGACCCGGGATGACGATTGAGAGTAATCGAAAGGTCTGATGGTGGTCGTATCAATTTACCGCGAAGTCATAATTTTCCGGTAGTCGGCTTCACAATGAACGCTCATCCCACGCCCCGGCCCGGAGTCGACGCCTTCCATCGAGAACGAAGCAGATGCATTGATGCTTTCTCGGCGGTCGAGGAAGCCTTGATCGGTGTGATCGCCAAAATCGGTGGCAAAGTTGGAGCCGAGTCTTTTGGTCAGAAGCTCGCACAATTGCGGAAGGCAAAAGCTACTTCAACATTCTCCCAAGCGCAGATCGAGCGGCTCCAGAAGCTTCTCGATGGCTGCTTGGCGATAAGCGAGCTGCGAAATGACATCGTCCACTCGGCGCTGAAGCTGGCCGTGATCGCTGATGACCAGCGGGCTTGCTTCATCAATCTACGTCATTGCGCCAGCGGCAGCCAGACTGCGAGGCTCTTCACCTTGGAAGGACTTCGCGGACTGACCGCCGACATGAACGAACTAGCCAAGGAAATCCGTGCTCTCTAGGCTCTAATCCGGCTTCTTAGCCACACCGACCATCGCCGGGCGCAATAGCCGCTCCTTGATCATCCACCCGCTCTGCATTTCCTGTATCACAGTGCCGGCCTCATGCTCTGCACTGGGGATTTCCATCATCGCCTGGTGCTGATTGGGGTCGAGCGGCAGGCCGACGGATGCCACGCGCGTGATGCCGTGCTGTGCGAACACTTTCTCAATCTCGCGCTGGGTCGCTTCGATCCCCACGACCAACCCCTTCATGGAATCATCTTCCCTCAACGCTTCGGGGATCGCCGCCATGGCGCGTTCAAGATTGTCGGCTACCGACAGGATGTCTCGGGCAAAGCCGGTAGCAGCATAGGCGCGCGCATCCTGCATATCCTTTTCCAGGCGCCGGCGCACATTCTGCGTTTCCGCCTTGGCATAGAGCACTTCCTGCTTCGCGGTTTCGAGATCTTCACGAAGACGATCGAGCGCCTTGTCGAGACTGCTGGTCTCTTCCTCGACGGTTTCCTCATCACTCTTGTCGAGAAATTCCTCAGGCACGCCTTCGAGTTCCTTTTCAACCGCTTTATCGCGCGGCTTGTCGTTGTCGTTCATATCTCAAAGCTATCCGATTAATTTGCCCAGCGATCGGGCGGTCAAATCCACCATGGGGACGACACGTGCGTAATTCAACCGCGTGGGGCCGATTACGCCCAGCACGCCAACAATTCTTCCTTCGCGATCGCGATAGGGCGATGCGATCACCGACGAGCCCGAGAGGGCAAACAGGCGGTTCTCGCTGCCGATGAAAATCCGCGTGGCTTCGGCCACGCGCGCGCTTTCGAGCAGTTCGGCAACCGATTGCTTGTTCTCAAGATCGTCAAGCAGCGAGCGTACGCGCTCAATATCGCCCAAGGCCGCTTCGTCGAGCAGATTGGAGGCCCCGCGCACTATCAGCACCGGCCGCCTGGCCGCGTCTTCGCTCCACACGGCCAGCCCGCGTTCAACCAGATCGCTGCTTGCCTTGTCCAGTTGGGACTGCCCAGCGGCAATTTCTGCCCGCATTGTGGCTGCCGCCTCAGCCAATGTCCGCCCAGCAAGGCGGGCCGTGACATAATTGCTAGCCTGCTCAAGCGCAGCGGGGCTGGCATGCAGGCCCAGATCGACCACGCGATTTTCGACCCCTCCATCCTCGCTCACCAGAACGGCCAGCGCCCTGCCCTGCCCCAGATTGACCAGGCTGAACTGCGCCAGTCGCTGTTCGCGCGTGGGCACCATCACCATTCCGGCTGCACCTGAAAGGTCTGACAGCACCGTGCTGGCCTGTTCCAGCGCCGCCTCGATCGGACCGGGGTCGGACAGCCGCTGTTCGATCCGCGCGCGTTCCTCTGCCGTGGGTTCGGCCACCCGCATCATGCCGTCGACAAAGATCCGCAGACCTGATTCGGTTGGCATGCGACCAGCGCTGGTGTGCGGCGCGGCGAGCAGGCCAAGCTGTTCAAGGTCAGCCAGCACCGAGCGAATCGATGCAGGCGAAAGGTTCACGCCGCTGTCATGGGCCAAGGTCTTCGACCCAACCGGCTGCCCACTCTCAAGATATCCTTCGACTACCAGGCGAAAGATTTCCCTGGCGCGATCGGTCAGTTCGGAGATTGGTGGTGACGACATTGTTCCTATCTAGCGACTGCTCTTGCAGCCTCAAGCCTTCACGGCCAAACCGCTGCCACACGAATCGATCAAGGATATCTCATGCGACCTTCCGGACGCGCGCCCGACGAGATGCGCGCCATCACTATCGAGACCGGCTTTACCAAACATGCAGAGGGCAGTTGCCTGATCGGTTTTGGCGAAACACGCGTGCTCTGCACCGCCAGCGTTGAAGAACGGATCCCGCCATGGTTGCGCGGTAAGGGTGAAGGATGGGTCACCGGCGAATACTCCATGCTCCCGCGCGCGACCCACACCCGCGGGCAGCGCGAAGCCGCAAAGGGCAAACAATCCGGCCGAACCCAGGAAATCCAGCGCTTGATCGGACGGAGCCTGCGCGCCGTGGTCGATCTCAAGAAGCTGGGCGAGCGCCAGATCACGCTCGATTGCGATGTGCTGCAGGCCGATGGCGGCACCCGCACTGCCAGTATCTCCGGCGCGTGGATTGCGCTGCGGCTGGCGGTCAACAAGCTGATGGCCGAAGGCGCGATCAAGGAAGACCCGATCACCGGACAGGTCGCAGCGATCAGTTGCGGCATATACAAGGGCAGCCCCGTGCTGGACCTCGATTATGACGAGGATTCCTCCGCCGATGCCGACGCCAATTTCGTGCTTTTGAGCGGCGGCCAGATCGCCGAGGCGCAGGCTACTGCCGAAGGCGCGACCTATGACGAGGAGGGCCTGCTGCGCCTGCTCCGCCTCGCGCGGATGGGTTGCGACCAGATATTCAAGGCGCAGGGAGACGCGGTGAAGTGAGCCCCCAATCGTCTCGGCGGATCGGTTCCGGCACGCTGGTGATCGCCACGCATAATGCGGGCAAGCTGAAAGAGATTTCGGCACTGCTCGAACCCTATGGCGTGAAATGCATCAGCGCGGGCTCGCTGGGCCTGCCGGAACCCGCCGAGACGGGCACAACATTCGTCGAGAACGCACTGATCAAGGCGCGGGCTGCGGCAGAGGCATCGGGCATGGCGGCGTTGGCGGATGACAGCGGATTGTCAGTCGATGCACTGCGCGGTCGCCCCGGCGTCTATACCGCCGATTGGGCAGAGCGGCAGTGGTTCGAAGGCGAACCGGGCCGCGATTGGTATATGGCCATGGGCAAGGTCGAGGGCATGCTCCAGCAGATGGGGCCCGATACTGATCGTTCAGCCGCGTTCCATTGCGTGCTGGCGCTTGCTTGGCCGGATGGCGAATATGCCGTTTACGAGGGCAAATGCGGCGGCTCGCTGACCTGGCCCCCGCGAGGGAGAATGGGCTTTGGCTATGATCCCGTATTCGTGCCCGAAGGCGGCGAGCTGACCTTTGCCGAGATTGACCCGGACGAAAAGCACCGCATCAGCCACCGGGCCGATGCCTTTACCAAGCTGGTAGCGGATCAGTTTGGCCAATAGCCGCATTCGGGCGTAATAGGCCGCCATGGCACGCGCGCTCTACATCCATTGGCCATTCTGCCTGGCCAAATGCCCCTATTGCGATTTCAACAGCCATGTCCGCGACGGAGTGGATGTCGCGGTGTGGCAGGATGCGTTGATTGCCGACATGCGGCACGAGGCGGATATTGCGGGTGGAGAGCGCCTCGAATCCGTGTTTTTCGGCGGTGGGACGCCATCCTTGATGCCCCCTGCCCTGGTCGAAGAACTCCTTTCAGAAGTGGAAAAACTCTGGGGCTTCGCGCCCGATATCGAGATCACGCTGGAGGCCAACCCTTCATCGGTAGAGGCGGCGAATTTTGCGGCATTGGCGCGCGCTGGCGTGAACCGTGTTTCTCTGGGTTTACAATCACTTGAAGATCAGGCCTTGCAGTTCCTGGGAAGATTGCATTCCGCCCGCGAAGGGCTCGCCGCGCTGGATGTGGCGCAGCGCCATTTTGCGCGGGTCAGCTTCGACCTGATTTATGCCCGCCCCGGCCAGACGCCAGAAGCGTGGGAGCAGGAGCTGCGCCGGGCGCTGGCGCTGGGGACTGGGCATCTCTCGCTTTACCAGCTCACGATCGAGCCCAATACCCGCTTTGCCACCGACGTAAGGCTCAACAAATTCAATCCCTTGGATGATGATCCTGCGGCCGATTTGTTCGCTCTGACGCAGGATTTGACCCTTGCGGCAGGGCTTCCCGCCTATGAAATCTCGAACCATGCAAGGCCCGGAGAGGAAAGCCGCCACAACCTCACATACTGGCGTTATCGCGATTATTGCGGGATCGGCCCCGGTGCGCATGGGCGGCGACAGAACAGCGCCACAGAGCGACACAGAAAGCCGGAGAATTACCTAAGTGCCTGTCAGACAGTCGGAAACGGCATCAAGATGCAGCGAGATTTGACACATGCCGAACAGGCTTCTGAAGCCCTGTTGGTCGGCTTGAGATTGGCCGAAGGAATCGATCTGTTGGATATCGAAAGCCGCTTCGGGATCCAGCGGGCCCAGCTAATCGATTCTGCCAAACTGGAATTCCATAAGAGTCTCGGTCTGGTGTGGCAGCGTGATGACCGGATCGGCCTGACCCGCCAGGGCATGCCGCTGCTCGATGCGCTGCTCGGCGATCTGGTGCATGACGATCTGGTGACCGCGTGAGCGCTCCCGATCTCCTCGAAAGCTGGCGCGAGCATCTGGCGCTGGGCCGCCGGCGCAGCCCGCATACGGTGCGCGCCTATCTTGCCTGCGCGGATCGCCTGTTGAAAGCGCTGGAAATCGAAGATTGGTCGCAGGTTGCGCGGCTAGAAGCACCGGACTTGCGCCGACATCTCGCCAACCGCCGCGCGGAAGGGATCGCCAATACCAGCGCCGCGCGCGAACTCTCCGCGCTCAAGGCATTTATCGGCTTCGCACGGCAGCAAGTGGGGCAAGCTGATCCCACCCCGCCGCGCCTGCGCGGACCCCGGATCAAGAAGGGCCTGCCCCGCCCCGTTACCCCGGACGAGGCGGTCAACCTGGCCGAGCTGGTAAGCGGCACCGCGAATGAGGACTGGATCGGTGCGCGAGACCGCGCGGTGCTGCTGCTGCTCTATGGTTCGGGC
>JBNLDR010000117.1:0-6014 GCA_050304495.1 Altererythrobacter sp. | reverse complement strand
ATGCCACGATCGGAATCCAGACATCGTCCGATGACACTGACCAGATCATGTTCACGGTGACCGATTTCCTCACCCCCACCACGCTCTATTATTCGGATGGCGGCACGCCAGAGGTGCTCAAGCGATCCCCAGTCCGCTTCGATGCGTCGGGCATGGTGGTAGAACAGCACGAAGCGACCAGCAAAGACGGGACCAGGATCCCCTATTTCCTGATCAAACCCGCCAATGCACCGAAGGACGGCAGCACTGCCACGTTGCTCTATGGTTATGGCGGTTTTCAGGTCTCGCAAGAACCGGGGTATATGGCGCTGGCCGGCAAGCTCTGGCTCGAACAGGGCGGTGCCTTCGTCATGGCGAACTTGCGGGGTGGCGGCGAATTCGGCCCGAAATGGCACCAGAGCGCGATCCGCGAGAACAAGCAGCGCACCTGGGACGATTTTATCGCCATTGCCGAAGATCTTGTGGCACGCGGGATCACCTCGCCCGAACATCTCGGCGTCCAGGGCGGCTCGCAAGGCGGGCTGCTCGTAGGCACCGCGATCACCCAGCGGCCCGACCTGCTCAACGCCGCGATCGTGCAGATCCCGCTGTTTGACATGCTGCGCTATCACCAGATCGGCCGCGGTGCATCCTGGATCGCGGAATATGGTGATCCGCGCGTCCCCGAACAGCGCGCCTGGATCGAACCTTATTCACCCTATCAGAAGATCGTGGAAGGCGTGGACTATCCCTCCCCCTTCCTGTGGGCCTCGACCGCGGATGACCGCACCCACCCGGCTCACGCGCGCAAAGGCGCGGCAAAGCTGAAAGCGCTGGGCCAGCCCTATTATTATTATGAGGAAATGACCGGTGGCCATTCGGGCGGAGTCGACAATGAGCAGCGCGCACAGCTGCAGGCATTGCAATATGTCTATCTCATGCAGCGACTGATGGGGAAAGCGTCTGCCCCTTAGGCCCGGCGCATCATTTTGCCGCAAATCCGCCACGACTGGGGTGGTAAACGAGGCGGCGACCACATTTGGAAGGCTCAAATTAACTCTGGAAATCCACAACTTAAGCCAACGGGGGGCCAAATGGAGGAAAGGAATGGCATACTCCCCACACGAGACGGTTTCAGACGCTATCAAGCGCGCGGGCCTTCCGGAGTCGCACAATGTTCACTGGTCCGAAGCGCGCAAGGCCGACGTGGTGCGCGCGGTTCGCGATCGATTGATCAGCTTTGACGAAGCGCGCTGGCGTTATTTGCTCAGCCGCAAGGAATTCGAGAGTTGGGAACGCAGGGTTGCCCGCGAAGATGCGCCCAGAAAGGTTCTCGAAACGAACTGAGTTACGTTACCCGAAACGGTCTTCTACCCGGACCGCCGCCCGCTTTCACCGCCTTCCACCAGTCCCCAGCCGGGTTGGCGCGTGAAAGTCGGGCGGTTTGTCTTTCACCCAGTCGAGAAATTTCGCCAGCGCCTCATTCTCGACCAGCGCCTCACGATCGTCACCGATCCGGGAGAGCTGGGAGTTGGTGTAGCTGTTGTGAATGGCTTGATGGCAGATCGGGTGGACCGGAACCGTGCCCTTCCCTTTCTTCGCCTTGGGCACCGGGTGATGCCACTGGATCAGCGTTTCCAACGGACGATGGCATAGCCAGCAGACAAGGCTCTCACTGGTGGGCAAGTTCAGTCCTTTTTCTGCGCCGCTTTTTTCTTCTTCATCGCGTCATGAAAGCGATCGGCCCAGCCCGGTTTCACGATCTGCTCCCCGCGCACCATGCGCAGTTCGCCTTCATCGACATCGCGGCTGACCGCGCTGCCCGCCGCGACAATCGCATCCGCGCCGATCTTGACCGGGGCAATCAGCGCGCTGTTGCTGCCAATGAAGGCGCGCGGACCGATTTCCGTTCGGTATTTGAAGTAGCCATCATAATTGCAGGTGATCGTTCCCGCGCCGATATTGGCATTCTCTCCCACAGTCGCATCGCCCAGATAGGTCAGATGGTTGGCCTTGGCCCCCGGGCCCAGCACCGCCTTTTTCATCTCGACGAAATTGCCGACCTTGCTGCCCTGTTCCATCACCGCGCCGGGGCGAAGCCGGGCGAAGGGGCCAACCGAGCAGCCCACGCCCACGCTCGCGCCCTCAAGATGGCTGAAGGCGTGGATCGTCGCGCCATCGGCGATCGAGACGCCAGGGCCAAACACGACATTGGGCTCGATCGTAACATCGCGCCCAACCGTGGTGTCATAGCTGAAGAAAACCGTCTCCGGCGCGCGCAGGGTGGCGCCATCGTCCATCGCCTCTGTCCGGCGAAAATCCTGCCATTGCGCTTCTGCCTGGGCGAGTTCGGCGCGGCTGTTGATCCCGGCGACCTCTGCCGGATCGGTTTCGACGACAACCACCCGCGCGCCTTCGGCAATGGCGGTCACGGCAACATCTGGCAGGTAATATTCGCCCTGGGCATTGTCATTGCCGACGCTTTCGAGCAGCCGCCACATGTCATCGCTATGTGCGACGATCACGCCTGAATTGCACAGGTCACAGGCGCGCTCTTCTTCGGTGGCGTCCTTGTGCTCCACCATCTTGCGCACGGTGCCATCGGCATCGGCGATGATCCGGCCATAGGCCAGTGCGTCATCGGGCCGGAAACCGAGCACGGCGACCTTGGCATCGCCTTCAATCGCCTCGCACAGCGAGCGCAGGGTTGCAGCCTTCACCATCGGGCAGTCACCGAAGCAGACCATGACCAGCCCATTGAAAGCAGATAGCGCGTCTTTCGCCATCAAGGCCGCATGGGCCGTGCCCAGCTGCGGTTCCTGCAAGGCGACCGTCACATTGCGCCCGGCAACCGCCTCGCGCAATTGTTCATGCCTGTCCCCCGCCACCACCACAATCTGGGCAGGTGAGAGATCTTCAATACTGTCCAGCAGGTGGAACAGCATCGGCTTGCCCGCGATCGGGTGCAGCACCTTGTGCAGGTCGCTCTTCATGCGGGTACCCTTGCCCGCTGCAAGGATGATGGCGGCAAATTCACTCATGATTGAGGCCAATGCCACCAAATGCTTGCAGATTGAAGCACCATCCGCCACGCAATCCCGCAATGACTGATTTTCCCTTTGATGCCGTGGGCTTCGATCTGGACGGAACGCTGCTCGATACCTTTCGCGATCTGGGTGCGGCGGTAAACCATGCGCTGGAATTGGGCGGCTTCGATCCGGTCCCGGTGGACAGCTCGAAGGACCTTATCGGCGGCGGGGCCAAGGTGATGCTGGCGCGCGCGGTGGACCGGCAGGGCGGAATGCCAGAGGATGATTTTCATGCGCTCTACAAACAAATGCTGGCCTATTACGCCGATCACAATGCCGAACTGACGGTGCCATTCGAAGGGGCGAGCGAAGTCTTGCACGAACTGGCCGCACACGGCGTGCGCATGGCGGTGGTGACCAATAAATTCGAGGAATTCGCGCGCGATATCCTGACCCAGCTTGGCCTGATCGGGCATTTCGAAACCGTGATCGGCGGCAACAGCCTGGGACGTGGCGCAGACGGCAAATATCTCGCCAAGCCGATGCCGGACCCGGTAATCGCGGCGCGCGAACGCTGCGGGGGCGGCCGTTTCGCCTTTGTTGGCGATTCAAGCTATGACGTGAAGGCAGCGCGCGGTGCGAGCGTGCCGGTCCTCGTTGCGGCCTATGGATACTGCGACGGCCCGCCGCATGAGTTGGGCGGAGATGCAGTGATCGATTCGCTGGCTGGCCTGATTTCCGCCTTGAAGATGCTGTAGCCGTCCGCTTGCCCTTACGGCATTGCGGAGTTGTGGCGTGGCTGTTGCAACGCAACAAGGAAAGTGCCAACCCACGCCCCATATTACGTAAACGGAAAGCTTCGGAGAGATTCCATGAGTATCGATTTCAAGGACAAGGTTGCTATCGTGACGGGCGCAGGCGGCGGACTGGGTCGCGAATATGCGCTGGAACTGGCGCGCCGCGGCGCAAAGGTTGTGGTCAACGATCTCGGCGGCTCGCGCGATGGCAGCGGCCATTCGGACATGGCACTGCAGGTTGTCGAAGAAATCAAGGCTGCTGGTGGCGAGGCCATGGCAAACGGTCATTCGGTGACCGAATATGACCAGATGGAAGCCATGGTTGCACAGGCAAAGGAAAAATGGGGCGGCGTCCATATCCTGATCAACAATGCCGGCGTGCTGCGCGACAAAACCTTCGCCAAGATGGAACCGGCCGATTTCGAATTCGTGGTGAAGGTTCACCTGACCGGTTCGGCCTTTGCCACCAAGGCGTGTTGGGAAACTTTCCGCGAGCAGGCCTATGGCCGCATCCTGATGACAGCCAGCTCTACCGGCCTGTTCGGAAATTTCGGCCAAGCTAATTACGGCGCGGCCAAGCTGGGCCTGGCGGGCCTTACCAAGACGCTGCAGCTCGAAGGTGCGAAATACAACATCAAGGTCAACACGCTGTCCCCGGTCGCGGGCACACGCATGACTGAAGACCTGTTCCCGGAAGAAGCTTTCAAGCTGTTCGATCCGGTGAATGTGGTTCCCGCCGCGCTGTTCCTGGTGAGCGAGGATGCCCCCACCAATGCCATCGTCGGCGCTGGCGCAGGCGGCTATCACAGCGCATGGACGGTGATGAACGATGCGGTGTGGCTGCCTGAGGGCGAGCGCACGGTTGAAGGTTTTGCCGCCAATTGGGACAAGATTAGCGAGTTCTCCAACCTCGTCGCCCCGCAATCGGGCAGCGAGCAGAGCGGCAATATCCTGCGCGCCATGCAGAAGGTGACCGGCCAGGGACCATCCAGCGCACGCGGATGATATACCTGGGGCGTTAACCCCATAACAACTGAATTTCTTGACTTTTTTGGGAACCCCTGCCTTGTAAAGAGGTGGGGGTTTTTCCCTAGGTGTCGCAGCCATAAATCATAACCACCTGCCAGTCGCGTGCGCGCGTCCGGCGATTTTGGCGCATTGGGCGTACTGTGCGCCCGGTCGGGAGGCCAGCTTATGATCAATGGCAAGAATCTTGTCGATGTGGCCAACTTCGTGCGCTTACTCGCATGGGCGGTTCTAGTGTTGAGCATGTTGACCGCGCTGACGCTTGGCGGATGGCTGGTGGCATATTCGCTAATGATAGACCGGATCGAGTTGCTGGCCATCGGCGGCATTCTGAGCATGGTGGATTCCCTGATCTTTTTGGTGAGCGTCATCCCGGTGCTGATCTGGATCTACATCGCGCATTCAAATTTGCACGGCGCCAGGATCGATGGCCTGCACCACAAGGCGGGCTGGGTGACATTCAGCTATTTCATTCCGGTGCTGAATTGGTTCGTGCCATTCAGGGCGATGCGCGAATTGCATAACCGATCGGCCGGGGAACCGGCAGAGCTTGGCGAGAGTTCGGTCGATGATGTCACGTCCTGGTGGGCCTGCCACATGGGAGCGATCCTGGTCGCGACAGTGGTGCTGATTTCGAATGCGATCGATGCAATTCCGGGCCTTTACGTCACCACTCCGTTCTGGGCGAACCAGGCGCTGATGGTGCTATCGCTATTTCTGCTCGCCGGATCGGCCTGGTTCCTGCAACGGATCATCAAGAATGTGACGCGGGCGCAATTGACCGGGGGGCGGCTGGCCAGCGCCTTCGAATAGGCATGGTCCTGCGCTGTATTGACACACTAATACACTAGGCGTAATCCTCTCCCCAGCAATAGGGAGAGGAACCCCATGTATACGGAAGACGATCTGCGCAATGCAGTCGCCAGCGGTGCGATCAGCGCCGAGGCGGCCGATGCCCTGCGCAACTCGGTTCGCACGAGCCGTGCGGCACCCGCGACTGACGAAGAAAACTTTCGCTTGATCAACAGCTTCAACGATATCTTCGTCACCATCGCATCGGTATTGTTGCTGGTGGCGATGGCCGGTATTGGCCAGGCCTTCACCCCCAATGTGGATGGGCCGCCGCCCTTCTCCGGCCTGCTGATAGCGGGCGCTGCATGGGGCATGGCCGAATATTTCACCC
>JBNLDR010000116.1:0-6188 GCA_050304495.1 Altererythrobacter sp. | reverse complement strand
CAGCATTTCCGCGCTGAACACCATCATCCGGTCCTGCGCCATGCCCTGCATCACATGGACGAGCAGTTGCGGGACCGGGAGCGACTTGGCAACCACCCGTAGCGGCAGCTTGGCCGCATCGGTCGTCTTGCGGATGGCAGCGATATTGGCATCAAGCCGCGTCCGGTCCACCACCAATGTAGGCCGCATCAGGTCCGCCTTGCGCAGCGCTTTCGCCAGCGCGGAGAAATAGGGATCGTGCATTCCGCCTCCCATCGCCGGTCGTGCCAGCATCGTGCCTATCCCGGCGACGGCCAGCGCGCCGCCGCCGATCAACATGCCCCTGCGCGAGAGCCTAGGCATTTTCGAACAGCTTGGACAGGAAGGGGTTGAGCATCCGGCCCTGCGGATCGAGCGATTTGCGCACCGCCATCGCTTCTCCAAACATCGGATATAGCGCCGCCAGTTCGGGCGCGGCGAGCGAATGAAGCTTGCCCCAATGCGGCCTGCCGCCCGCCTCGCGAAATACCGGTTCGATCAGGCGGAACATCCAGTCATGCGCCTCCTTGTAATAGGCATGGACCGCAATCGACCCGCTTTCTCGTCCGTTGAAGGGTGAAAGCCAGGCATCGTCAGCCGCAATGATACGCGCTTCGATCGGGAAGAAAACATCCTTTGCCTCACGCTCTATGCGGGCGATCACTTCGCGCAGCGCACCGACCTGTTCCTCGATCGGCAGATGGTATTCCATTTCCTTGAACCGCACGGGCCGCGAATTGGCGAGCAGCTTCCACCCTTCATCCACTGCGATCTCGGGCGGGGTCTGGCCAAGGAAATGCGCTGCAAAACGGCGGCGCAATGACGGAGTGAATTCGAACATGTCGCGCAGGCTTTTCAGCTCCATCAGCGCGTCAGTATCGGCATCGGGCCCGCGCGGCTTTACCGGCTCGGTCGTGATGTCATGCGTCACCAGAGCTGACTTGCCTGTGAAAGGCAGGACAAGGAATTCGGCGTTGCGATGCTCGCTGGCGAGCCCGGGCCATTCGTTGAGTACGGCATCCGTATCGACCACACGAACGGTCTTCTTCACCCGGTTGAGCGGCCAGTTCTGCAGCGTTACCTGGCTCAGTGCACCGAACGCGCCAAGCCCGACGCGGGCGGCGTTGAACACCTCTTGCCGCTGGTCAGCGCTGCATTCGATTACCGTACCGTCAGGTGCAACCAGCCGCATGGCGGTAACGCGGCCATGCAGCGCGGGCACACCCTTGCCGGTGCCGTGGGTCCCCGTCGCCAGCGCGCCGCCGAGTGTCTGCTTGTCGATATCGGGGAGGTTGATCATCTCCTGCCCGATGCCCGCCAGCGCAGGGCCAAGGGCGGAAAGCCTGGTGCCCGCACCTACAGTAGCGGTGACCGCGTCGCTATCGCTTCCGGCGATCCCGCTTAGCCGGTCGAGCGAGAGCAGCGTGCCCTCGGTCGGGACGATGGCGGTGAAACTGTGTCCCGAGCCAACCGGGCGGATCGGAATTGGCGTGGCGGGCAGCAACGCCGCCAGTTCTGCTTCGCTGGCAGGCGCAGCACGGCGCATTGGGTAAGCATGCTCAAGGCCCGCCCAATTGCTCCACAATGCGCGCCCTTCGCTGTCAAGCGGCGGCAGTGCCGACGGCTCTCGGTCACGCCACGCCACACGGCCAGCCAGGCCACCGGCACCCACGGCGATTGCTGCGGCTGAACCGAGCAGGACTTTGCGCCGGGTCGTCATTGCTCGTGCCCCGCCATGAAGCGGATCAGCGCCTTGAGGTCATCCGGGGTGCATTCGAAGCACTGCCCGCCCGCCGGCATGCCCTTTATTCCGCCAATCGCGCTGGCAAGCAGCGCATCCTCGCCCTTGGCCCAGCGCGGGTCCCAAGCCACGCGGTCACCGGCGAGCGGAGCCTGCGCATCCTTCACCGTGTGGCAGGCTTTGCACGAACCTTCGTAGAGTGTGGCAAGATGCGGATTGGCTGGACTCAAGGCTGCGCTTTCCGCTTCGGTCAGCACTCTTGGCGGCGCTTCTGCACCGCCGCAGGCCGCAAGCGCCATTGCCAGCAAGGGCGCGCATGAACGCATTGTCGAATCCCTCCAAAATCCTCTTGCAGATTTATAGTTATCGCTATATTTTTAGTCAACGACAAGTCAGATGGCGCGAAAACCCACCCAAGAGCGAGCGATCGCCACCTATGAACGGCTGCTGGATGCCGCGGGCGAGCTGCTGGAAGAATTGGGGGTAGAGCGGATCTCGACTAACCTTGTGGCCGAACGCGCCGGCGTAAGCCCGCCAACGCTCTACAATTACTTTGCCGACAAATATGACCTGCTGGCGGCACTGGGCGAGCGGCTTATGGAACAGCAAAACGCGCTGGTGGTGCTCGATCCCGATGAGGACGAAGCGGCCTTGACTGCATCGCTGGTGGAGCATGTGCGGGTCACACTGGCGCATCCGGGCGGCCCATGGGTGATGCGGATGCTACGCGCCGTGCCGCAGCTGGCGCAAGTGCGGCTAGCCTCGCACCATGCGGTCGCATCGCAACTGGCCGAGGCACTGCTGGAACGCGACCCCGCGCTAGACCGCGCCACCGCCCTACGTCGTACTCGACTGGCGGTCGAATTCGGCTATGCTGCCATTGAGATGGTCCTCGACCAGGAAGGGAAGGATATCGATGCGATCATGCACGATACTGCAAAGACCATTTGGACCGTGCTTGGCTTGACGGCGATCGGGCAAGGCTAGTGCTACCGCCAGGCAAAAGGCGCCCCGCCCCACTCCAGCCGCCAACGACTAACGGAGTTGTCCGCTCAAGGTTTTTCCGCGCATCGAAGCGCGAGCTGGTGGCGATCAGCCTGATCCTGGTGATGGCGATTGCCAACTTCTGGCAGGCTGGTCGGCTGATCGGCCGTGATCAATCCACCGCCCGATAGGCACCTTAGCGAGAAGGCGCAGCCACGCCCTTCCCCACCGGATGGCCAACCGTGTCCGGGCTGCCCTGCCAGGCATATCCCGCGATCGCTAAAAGGACAGCTGCGGCCACAATCTCCGTCGCGGCTCGCGAAGTGCGCTTGCTGCGCCAAAATGCAAGAATGGCGATCGCGCCGAACAGCACAGGGAATACCCAGCCCATCAGCGCGCCCTCCGCCTCAATCTTCGTGACACAAGGAAAGCGCCTACAAGCAGCGCGAGAAACGGGACCAACCACAGTGGCAGGGTCGCTGCCTTCACCTGTGGCTTGAAGCTGACCCAATCGCCATAGCGGCTGACCAGATAGGTCCGTACTTCATCGGGGCTGTCTCCGGCTGCGATACGTTCGCGCACGATCCGCCGCATGTCGCCCGCCAGCGAGGCATTGCTGCCCGAAATCGGCTGGCCCTGACAGACCACGCAGCGCAGCGAATCCATCAGCTTGGCGGCTTGCTCCTCTTGCCCAGGGTCAGGCAAGGACACATCGGCATAGTCCTGAGCATGAGCTGCGCTTCCCGATAGCAACAGCGCCAATCCAAACAGGAATTTCCGCATCATCTTGCGCGCTCCAGCTTGGCCATCAGTGCGGGAACGTCGGCTTCGCTCACAACCCCGATGTGCTGGAGAATTATACGGCCATTGCCATCGATGACGAAAGTTTCGGGCACGCCGGAAGAGCCAATCGCGATCTGCACCTTGCCATCAGCGTCCATCCCGATGCTGGAATAGGGGTTGCCGTTGCTGGCCAAAAACTGGTCGAGCGCGGCGGGCGAATCGTGAATGGCGATCCCGCCAATCTCGACACCCTGCGCCTTGAGTCGGTTGAGGACAGGAATTTCCTGCACGCAGGGCACGCACCAGCTGGCGAAGATATTGAGCAGGCGCGGTTTGCCAGAGCGGAAATCTGCCGCATTCGTTCCGGGTTGCGAAGCGAAGGCAGCCGGTGCCGCGAAGTCAGGCAGTTCCTGGCCCACGACTTGGGATTCGATGATGTGATCGGTCGGGTTCTCCAACCCGGCATAGAATCCCACCATGATGCCCAGCATCAGCATCAGCGGCAACCACAGGACCCATTTACGCTTCATGCGCTCGCTCCTGGTTGAGCAGTCGGCGCAATGCTTCGCTGGGGCAAGAGATCACGCCTGACCCGCCCAACCAGCGACAGCGCCCCGCCCAGCGCGATCATCGCCCCGCCCAGCCAGATCAGTGTGACGAAGGGCTTCCACCACATGCGGATGATCCAGCGCTCGCCGCTCGAAGGTTCGCCCACGACCAGATATAGCTGACCATTCCAGAAGGTCCGGATCGCCGCCTGGTTGGTGGTCATCTGCGGCTGCTGGAAGGAATGAAGCTGCGGCAGCATTTCAAAGGGCGCGCCATCGTCGCCCTTGGTCACTGAAAGCACCGCTTCGAGCGCCAGATAGTTTGGCCCCGGCTTCTCGCGCAGACCTGTCAGCGAGACCTGGTATGGCCCGATCGCCTGTGTATCGCCTGGGCTCATCGCAACCATGTTCTGGCGGGTGAATGCCGCGTCGCAGGCCATTCCGGCGATACTGGTCGCGCACCCCAGATGTGCCAGCACCATGCCATAGGTGAACAGTGGGGTCCGGCGCAGGTTTCGCTTCCACAACGGCGCGAGGCTGGCGACTGCGACGATTGCGGCGACCACCAGACCGAGCAGCGGGAATATCCCGATCTCGCCGCCGAACATTGCCAGTGCCAGCAGCGAGAGCGCGCCCGCAAGCAGAGCTAGCGCAAGGCGTTCCACCAGCAAACGCGGCTGGTCGCTGCGCCAGCGCAGCAATGGCCCGGCAGCAAGCAGCAACAGCATCAGGATCGCAATCGGTCCTGCCGCGGCGTTGAAATAGGGGGCGCCGACCGAAATCTTGTTCCCGGTCGCAGCCTCAAGGAATAGCGGATAGAGCGTACCCGCGAGTACGATGACGAGGATCACCGTCAGCATCAGATTATTGACCACAAGTGCGGCTTCGCGGCTGACGATGTCAAAACGATTGCCCTCGCTGACGGTGCCAATTCGCGCCGCGAACAGCGCGAGCGCCCCGCCGATATAGATTGCCAGCAGCGCCAGGATGAAAATGCCGCGCTTCGGATCGACAGCGAAGCTATGCACGCTGGTGAGGATGCCCGATCGGACAAGGAAGGTCCCAACCATGCTCATCGAAAATGCCAGCACCGCCAACATGATCGTCCATGCCCGTAATCCGTCACGGGTTGCCAACACTGTGACCGAATGCAGCAACGCGGTCGCGGCCAACCACGGCATCAAGGACGCATTTTCGACCGGATCCCAAAACCACCAGCCACCCCAGCCAAGCGTGTAATAGGCCCAATAGGAGCCGGCTGTGATGCCGATTGTCAGCAACACCCAAGCCCCGAGTATCCATGGCCGCATGGCGCGAGCGAAGTCTGGCCCGACATTGCGCGTTATCAGGGCGCCGACCGCGAAGGAGAATGCTGCCGACATGCCGACATAGCCCGCGTAGAGAGTCGGCGGATGGAACGCGAGGCCAGGATCCTGCAACAGCGGGTTGAGTCCTGCCCCCTCGATCACGCCGGTGATCCGGGCAAAGGGGTTCGATGCAAACAGCAGGAAGGCATAGAATCCGAGAGCGATGGCTGCTTGCGCCCCAAGTGTGGCGATCCGAGTGTCGGCCAGCAATTTGCGCTCGAACAGGGCGACAGTCGCGCCCGAAGCGCTCAGGATCGTCACCCACAACAGCATCGATCCTTCGTGGTTTCCCCATGTGCCGGAAATCTTGTAAATCATCGGCTTCAGGGAATGGCTATTGGCCGCAACCAGCAGCACCGACATGTCGGACCGCATGAAAACTGCGACCAGGCAGAGGAACGCGACCAGGCAAAAGCCGGATTGCAGCACGGCGACCGGGGCAACAGACAGGCCGTATTCCTGTTCACTGTTCCACAGCGCCAGCACGCTAAGCGCAAGCTGGCTCAATGCCAGCGCCGCGGCCAGCCATAGTGCAGCGAGTCCAGCTTCAACGATCAAGTTTGCGCCCTCTTCCTGGCATGCGCCGATAGGGCCATTGGCTGGTCAGAAGTCAATCCGGTATCCTGCGTTGATCAAGATGCCCGATTCCCTTAACGTGGTGGGTGTCCCG
Source organism: Altererythrobacter sp. (assembly GCA_050304495.1). GTDB lineage: Bacteria > Pseudomonadota > Alphaproteobacteria > Sphingomonadales > Sphingomonadaceae > Erythrobacter. The sequence continues at coordinate 77 of JBNLDR010000116.1, read as the reverse complement.
CCAAAATTGTCCTTCTGGCGGGTGAAGTTTCCGCCCACTTCGAATTCCAGCTCTGACCGGCGCGACGGATAGTAGTT
>JBNLDR010000115.1:0-6326 GCA_050304495.1 Altererythrobacter sp. | reverse complement strand
TGCAGAGCATAGCCGCGTCTCGGTGACTTCACTCTGTATAGCTTCGGGCGTTCCCGCGACGACAGCATTGCGCTGGATTCGGCAAATGACTGACAGTGGCCTGTTCGAACGGGTCGAGGATTCGGCAGACCGCCGCCGGGCCTTCATCACGCTCAGCGACCGGTCGGTCGATGCCATGGCGCGCTATTTCGCTGAGGTGGCCAAGCCAGCCCTGGCCTATGCCGCCTGATCGGGTGCTCTCAGCCTTACGGTAAGGCCCGGGCAGGTCGCGGCGGTTGCCGCAACCACGCGCACCGCATCAGCCCGGGCTCGGGCAAGGATCGTTTCCGGAATCTCACCGTCGAGCACAAGCATGTCCGCTTCGCCCAGCAGACGCGCCTGTCTCAACGTCAGGTCTTCAGGATCGGCGCTGGAGAGGGTGATGGTTTCGGTTCGAGCGGGCGCATCTGCTACGGTTCCGTCCGCCCATGCCGTAACAATATCCGCCGCGTCCGGGTTGAACGGATCGAGCGGTCCGCCTTCGCGCAGGGCCTCGTCGATCGCGCGGCGGCGCTCTGCCGCATCGGGCAGGCGCTCTCGCACTCGGTCACGCATTTTGAACAGAGCCCGCGCCAGATCCCCCAGCCTTTGCGGCAGAATTTGTTCAAGCCTAAGGCGCAGATGTTTGGCGAGACCTGCCGATGCACCGCCGGTTCCCACCGCGATCAGCACGGGGTCGCGATCAAGAATGCTCGGCACGGTGAAATCGCACAATTCTGGCCGGTCTGTGACATTGACCAGCAGTCCGGCTTTGCGAAGTTCCGCCGCGATTGCCACTGCATCATCCCCATCGCCCGGCGCGACAAAGGCAAGGCGTACGCCGTCTGTCACCTGATCGACCACAAGGCCGCCCGCGCGCTCGACCAGGCGCCGCTTGGCCTCTGCCGCTTCCCCATCGCCCAAGACCAGCACGGGCTCGCCCGCGATCCGGTGGAACAGGGGAAGGCTGGCTATTCCAGCCATTCCGGTACGCGCTCTGCATCCATGATCGCACCGGCATCGATCCGGTCTGCAACCACCGCATATCTGTCGCCATCGACCAAAGTCTCGGCCACGAAACCGCGCGAATTGTAGGAGCTGGCCATGGTCGCGCCATAAGCCCCGGCGGTGCGAAACACCGCAAGGTCGCCTGCTTGCAGCGCGTCGCAATCACGGTCGGTTGCGAAAGTGTCGCCGGTCTCGCAGATCGGGCCGACGACATTTGCGGTCATCCGCTCGCCGCTCGGCCTGACTGCGTCGAAATCATGCCACGCGCCATAGAGTGCGGGCCGCGCAAGATCGTTCATCGCTGCATCGACAATGACGAAGGGAGGGCCATTGCCGCCGCGCTTCACGCGCACGACGCGGGTCAGCAGTACCCCGGCATTGCCCGCGATCACACGTCCCGGTTCGAAGGTCAGATGCACGCCCCAATCCTTCGTTACCCGCGCCACCATGGCGCCATATTCGGCTGGGGAAGGCATGACATCACCCTTGCGATAGGGCACGCCCAACCCGCCACCCAGATCGACATGAGTGATGGTGTGGCCTGCCACGCGCAAATCAGCGATGAGTGCGCCGACCTTGCCAAAGGCGGTTTCGAGCGGCTCGAGATCGCCCAGCTGGCTGCCGATATGCACCGCCACGCCGCGCAAATTCAGCCCTTCCAGCGCCGCCAGTTCGCCAAACACTTCGGCGGCCCGCATCAGCGGCACGCCAAACTTGTTCTCCGCCTTGCCGGTCGAGATTTTGGCATGGGTCTTGGCATCGACATCGGGATTGATGCGCAGGCAGGCGGGTGCCCGCTGGCCCCGCGCAGCTGCAATTTCAGCCAGTTCGCGGCCTTCTTCGGTGGATTCAATGTTGAACTGGCCGATGCCCATATCGAGGCCCAGTTCCAGCTCTGCACGGGTCTTGCCCACGCCGGAAAACACGATCTTTTCGGGCGGCATGCCGGCTGCCAGTGCGCGGCGCAGTTCCCCACCGGAAACGACGTCTGCTCCATAGCCTTCGCGGCTGAGGATCCTGAGTACGGCGAGATTCGGGTTGGATTTGACGGCAAAGGCGATCAGTTTACTGGGGATCGCCGCCAGCCCTTCCGCGAACACGCGCGCATGGCGTTCCAGCGTGGCGCGCGAATAGACATAGACCGGGGTGCCGACCTCTTCCGCAATGCGCGTTAGCGGCACATCCTCGGCATGCAACACGCCGTTTCGCAGTTCAAAATGGTCCATGGAATCTCGGTTCTATTCAGGGGGCAGATCGAAGGGATCGTCTTCCCTCACTTCGGATCGGCGGCGCAGTTCCACGCTTCGCTGCGGCGAGGCGAGTGTTTCCTGTTCGAGCAACTCCTCCGCACTGGGCTGCGCTTCGCCGCCATAGCGCGTGGGCGGCAGGCTGGCCCCGGCAACCGGCTCCAGAACGGCCTTTTGCCCGCAGCCGGCCAACAGGCAGGCGGTCAGCAAAGCGGAAGTTGCGGCTCGCATTGTCATTCCCCGTCCAGATGTGCCTGCGCACGCGCCACTTGTGCCCTTACCTGATCGGGCGCGGTACCGCCATAGGAGGCGCGCGATGCGACCGATGCATCGACCGACAGCGCGGCATAGACGCGCTCGTCTATCCGCGCGTCGATCGCCTGCAGTACGTCCAGCGGCAACTGGTCCAGCGCGACGCCATTCGCCTCGGCCCGCTTTACCGCCGCGCCGGTGATGTGATGCGCCTCGCGGAAGGGGATACCCGCCTCGCGTACCAGCCAGTCCGCCAGGTCGGTTGCAGTGGCATATCCCAGCTCGGCAGCCTGACGCATGCGTGCGGTGTCAAACCTGCTGTCAGCCACCATGCCGGTCATCGCCGCAATGCTGAGCGCGAGCAAGCCTGCCGCTTCGAACACTGGCGGCTTGTCATCCTGCATGTCTTTCGAATAGGCGAGCGGCAGGCCCTTCATCGTCACCATCAATGCGGTCGCGCAGCCGATCACCCGCCCGGCATGGCCGCGCACCAGTTCCGCCGCATCGGGGTTCTTCTTCTGCGGCATGATCGAACTGCCGGTGCTGAGCGAATCCGGCAATTTGACGAAGCCGAAAGGCTGGCTGGCCCAAATGATGAATTCTTCCGCCAGCCGCGAGAGGTGCAGCGCGCATTGGCTCGCCGCCATCAGGTAGTCGAGCGCGAAGTCGCGATCCGATACCGCATCCAGGCTGTTGGCCGTAGGTCTGTCAAAACCAAGCGCGGCGGCGGTCGCCTCGCGATCAATCGGGAAGCCGGTGCCTGCCAGCGCGGCACTGCCCAGCGGACTCTCGTTCATGCGCACCCGCGCATCCGCGAACCGACTGCGATCGCGCCGGATCATCTCGAAATACGCCATCAAGTGGTGGCCCAGCGTCACCGGCTGAGCTGTCTGTAAATGGGTGAAGCCTGGCATGATGCTGGCTGAATGTTCGCCCGCACGGCTGACCAGCGCCTGCTGCAGCGCCTTGAGGCCGACATCGACCTGGTCGAACGAATCGCGCACCCACAGCCGGAAATCGGTCGCTACCTGGTCGTTTCTGCTGCGCGCGGTGTGAAGCCGCCCGGCGACCGGCCCGATCAATTCGGCCAGCCGGCTCTCGGTGGTCATGTGGATGTCTTCGAGGTCCCAATCCTCGGGCACACCGTCACGCTCATACTCGCCTGCGACCTGGTCGAGACCCGCCGAAATCGCCGCCGCATCCTCTGCCGTGACGATTCCCTGTGCGCCCAACATGGCGACATGCGCCTTTGACGCCGCGATATCCTGCCGCCACAATGCCTTGTCGAAGGGGATAGAGGCATTGATTTCGCGCATGATCGCGCTAGGGCCTTCGGCGAACCTGCCCCCCCACATGCTATTGGAGCCTGACGTGTCTTTCCGCTGGTCGCTCACAATTCTTGCCTCGGCGCTGTTACTGGCTGGCTGCGATAGAGAGGCAAAGGACGCAGCGCAACAAGATGGCGATTTGGCGGGCGAAAGCCAGGCTTTGTCGGGCGAGATCGATCGCAGCTATGCGGGAGAGCTGATGCCGGCAGTGAATGTCACCGATCCAGACGGCAACAGGCTCAATCTGGGGGCGCTGCAAGGGCGGCCCGTACTGCTCAACCTGTGGGCGACCTGGTGCGCGCCCTGCGTCGTGGAAATGCCCACGCTGGACGACGTGGCCGATGAATTCGGTGACCGCTTGCAAGTGGTGACAGTGAGCCAGGATCTGCAAGGCGCAGAGCGGGTCACGCCTTTCTTCGAGGAAAAAAAGTTCCGCAATCTCGAACCCTGGCTCGATCCAGAGAATGAACTCGGCTTCGCCTTCAACGGCGTATTGCCGGTAACCGTGCTCTATGATGCAATGGGGCAGGAAGTGTTCCGCGTTTCGGGCGGCTATGACTGGTCCAGCGAGGAAGCGCGCGTTGCGATCGAGGAAGCAATAGGAACCTGATTGTTCATCCCGCCCGTGTATGATAGCGCTACCTTTTTGGGATCGTGGAGAGACTGAATCATGGGAATTCGGGCGATTTTTTCTGTTGCGGCGGCTTTCGTGCTCGCCATCGGCGGGCCTGTTCACGCGCAGAAACAGGCGGGCCTGGCGCTGACGCCGCCGATGGGGTGGAACAGCTGGAATCATTATGGTTGCAACATTGATGAAGCCTTGATCCACGAGACAGCCGATGCGCTCGTCAGCTCGGGCCTGCGAGACGCCGGCTATATCTATGTCAATCTCGACGACTGCTGGCACGGCGAGCGCGATGCACAAGGCAATATTCAGCCCGATCCCGTGCGTTTCCCGCAAGGCATGAAGGCGCTGGGCGACTATCTGCACGCGCGCGGACTGCGTTTTGGCATTTACAGTGATGCCGGGCGGCAGACCTGCGCTGGCCGCCCGGGCAGCCAGGGGCATGAATTCCAGGACGCGGCACAATATGCGCGCTGGGGCGTGGACTATATCAAATACGATTGGTGCAACACGGGCGAGGACGAAGAGCAGCGCAATCCGCGCGAGGCCTATCGCACCATAAGCCAGGCGATCGCTGCCACCGGGAGGCCGATGATCCTTTCGATTTGCGAATGGGGCGACAACAAGCCTTGGCTATGGGGCAAGCAATATGGCCAGCTGTGGCGCACGACAGGCGACATCATCAATTGCTGGGATTGTCTCGTTGGCCATGGAAGCTGGACCAGTTCGGGCATCCTGCCTATCCTCGACAAGCAGGTTGAGCTGCGCGCATTCAGCGGTCCCGACGGCTGGAATGATCCCGACATGATGGAGGTTGGGAACCTTCCCACCTTGCAGGAAAACAGGTCGCATTTCGCGATGTGGGCCATACTGCCTGCGCCGCTGATCATGGGAACCAGCATCGAGGATATGAAGCCGGAAATTCGCGCGGTGCTTTCCAATCGCGGCCTTATCGCCATCAATCAGGATAAGTCAGGATTGACGGCCTTGCGCTGGATTTCGACCCCCGAATACGATGTCTGGGCGCGTGCACTGGCCGACGGGGATTGGGCCATTGCTCTGCTCAACCGGTCGAACGAGCCGCAGGAGATTTCGATCGACTGGAAGGAATTGCCCTTGGGTGACGACCTCTACAGCATGAATGCGCGCCTTGACCAGACGACCTATGCCTTGACCGACGTGTGGACCGGCAAGCCGGCCGGCAGCACCGCGCAGCCTTTGCAGCGCACGGTCGAACCCCATGACACGCTGGTGTTTCGATTGTCCGGAAACTGATTGGGCGCAAAGCGACGGTGGTGGGCGATGACAGGCTCGAACTGCCGACCCTCTCGGTGTAAACGAGATGCTCTACCAACTGAGCTAATCGCCCCACGGCTCGCTTTGCAAGTGGGGGCTATCTAGCGTCGATTCGTTCAAAATCAATTGCCGAATGTGGCTTTGCGTCGAATCTGGCGCTATCCGCCGCTTTGATGGACAATGGCAGGATCAGAGTGCTCGCCACTGGCGGGACGATTGCGGGAAGCGGCGGCTCGGCCTTTGGCAGCGGGTACCGGCCGGGGCAGGTCTCCGCCGCCCAGATGCTTGACCAGATCAAGGCATTGGGCATCGAGGCCGAGCTTGATCCAGTAGAGATCGCCGCAATCGGGTCGCAGGACATCGGCTGGGCCGAATGGGATCGGCTGCATGCCGAAGTGCTGCGCGCGCAAGCGGACGATGCGGTGCGCGGAGTCATTATCACCCATGGCACCGATACGGCGGAGGAAACCGCATACCTGCTCGACCTGACAACCGACGCGGGCAAGCCGGTGGTGCTGGTGGGCGCAATGCGTCCGGCGGATGCGGTAGGCA
>JBNLDR010000114.1:0-6405 GCA_050304495.1 Altererythrobacter sp. | reverse complement strand
GAAAAGTCACCCGTCGCGGTGCCGGGATCGAACCGCGCCATCGACAGCGCTCCATCAGTGTGGCTCAGCCCGGTCTCGCTGGTCGGCTCATGCGCAATCGGGGGCAGGATGCGCTTCGGGTCATTTTGTGTGCCGCATTGGAGAAAGCCCGAAGGTTCGTTCAATTGCTTGTGCTGCATCGCGCGGTAGCAGGCGGTGCCATCATAACGGCCTTCGTCGACATAGCGCAGGAAATTGGCGGCAGTAATCGGCGCGCGTTCGGTTTCAAGCGCCACGGTGATTTCGCCCATGGCGGTGTTCAGCACGATCTGCGTGGTGGCATAGACTTTCTCCGGTACTCCGGGCTGGGTTGCAGCCCGCCGGCTAACTTCGAACTTCATCAAGCGCGTCCGCTCGTCGCTGGAAGGATCGGCGTTGGAGGCAAAGTAGAGATAGGTCCTTTGGCCTTCCTCTCGCACCGTCAGGCTCTGCAGATTGTCGGGGCTGAGCGGCGCAGACAGATTGGCAAGCGTTTCCTGTTTCCCATCGGGGCTGACCGCCATGATCGTGGCGGTTCGGCCGCCATCCGGCGCGATGCTGCGGAACAACAGGAAGCAAACCCCGCTGGTGGCGCAATCGACATCCATTTCCTTGCTGCCGGGCGGAATGTCGATCGCGATGTTCGGGTCCAGTCCCGCAAGGCCATTGGCGAGATCGTCTGCCGGTTCGGCGCGTTCGTCCAGCGTGGCATATCGCCAAACCGGGCTGCCATCATCGAAGGCGACCAGCAGTTCCCCGTCCGGGCTTTGCCTGATTGATTTGGCCTGTTGGCCGCTCTTGCGGCTGAGCTTCTTGCCCTTTTGGTCGAGCAGCGGACCGTGTTCGACCTCGATCACATCGGTCAGTTGGTCCCGAAATCCATCGGGTGTCAGGATCATCCATCGTCCATCTTCGGTGACGGCATAGAGCCTGCCGTCAGACCATTCCATGCCCGATATGCGCCCGATCTCCACCTCTCCCGGCTCGATATCAAGTCCGCCTCGATAGGACAGCTCACCCAGGTCGTTGTTTCCTGGAGTAGCAGAATCAGGCTCGACGACTCTTGTCTGGGGCAAATATGATTCCCCGGCCACTGCGGGCAGGGGGGGAAGCACCGAGAAAACGATTAGCGCGGTGAGAGCGGTGCCGAGCAGCGAATTTCTGGCCATGGTGGCAAATTAAAGCCAAGCAGGATTTGGTCAATTGGTTTGGATTGCCCAGCCAGCTTGGGGCCCTGATGGGCATGTGTCCCTATGTAATTATTGGTCTTTTGGTTGAAATCTGAATGCTGGATGTTATTCGAATCTCCAGGGACTGAAATTCTGGAGACAAGAATGCTCAAGAAGCTGCGCATGGCGGCTGGGATCGCAATATCACTTGCTGCTGCTATTTCATCGCCGGCCTCGGCAAAATGGTTGCGTGGGGAATCCGAAAACTTTGTCTTCTATGGCGACATGTCTCGCGATGACATGCGCGATTTCGCTGTTCGGCTTGAACGGTACAATGCAGCCCTGAACCAGATCGTAAAATCGAAAGAGGTGAGCAAGGTCACCATTTTTGTTGTGTCCGATGTCGGCGAGGTTCAGCAACTTGTCGGAAATGGTGGCGGAAATGTACTCGCTTTCTACATCCCTTCTGCCCAGCTGCCTTTGATCATTACACCGGAATCGGGTGGATTCGTGACCAACCAGTTCCGTTTGACGGTCGAGAACATCCTGCTGCACGAATATGCCCACCACATGCTGCTAAGCAATGTTGACCAGATTTATCCCGGTTGGGCATCCGAAGGGATGGCGGAGTTCTTCTCGACAGTGAACTTCAACCGTGATGGCAGCCTGACTTTTGGTGCACCAAACACGATACGAAGTTTTTCTGTAAACTCTCCGCATCGCATGATGTTGAAGGAGTTGCTGCTAAGCGATTCAACCAAGCTTAGTCCCGAAGAATTCGAACAGAAATATTCACGCGGATGGCTGCTGATTCACTACCTCCTCCTATCAGGCAATCGCCCTGGCCAGCTAAGTGCCTATTTCGAGGCAATCAATCAGGGGATGCCGCCATTGGAGGCGGGCCAAAAGGCATTTGGTGATCTCGACAAGCTCAACAAGGAGTTCGATCGCTATAGAAACAACTCCAGATTCAACAGCTTTACATTGACTGCCGAGCAGCTTGGCAAGGAGAACGTGAAGTTCGACATGGAGGAGCTTTCTGAAGGGCAGGCGGCGATCATGCGATTCAGAATCCGTTCGGCGCGTGGCGTGGACAAGGAAATGGCCGCCGAACTCGCGAAAGAAGCCCGGCCTGTGGCAGCGCTTTATCCTGATGACGTTTATGTCCAGCGCACCATGGCCGAAATCGAATTCGATGCAAATGATCTGGATGCAGCCGAACTTGCAGCGGATCGCGTCATCGCGGCTGATTCCAAGAACGTGATGGGTCAATTGTACAAGGCGCGCATCCTTGGGCGGAGAGCGGTGGACAGCCAGGGCGGAGCCGCTGCTTGGGAACAAGTCCGCGACCACATTTTGAATGCCAATGAAGTTGACCCCAATTATGCGCTGCCGTTGGTGTTGTATTACGATAGCTACGTCGCGCAGGGAGTAGAGGTACCGCCAATCGCAATGACGGGGCTTGCCAGGGCAGCCTATCTCGTGCCTCAGGATCCTGAGGTTAGAGTAAGGCTCGGCTACGCCTTGTTGCAGAAAGGCGAATCGGATGCCGCGCGCAAGGTCATCGCTCCCATGGCTTATTATTCGCACGGTTCAGAAGACAATCCCGCCCTTAAGATCATCGAGAAAATCGATGAGGGAGCAGAGGTGGAAGCCCTGCTTGAAATCGCGACCGAGGCGAAATGGAACAAGGTGAACAGCTTCTACAACCCCTTTGCCGAGGATGAAGAAGGCGATGGCGAGGATGGCGAAGATGGCGATGGAGGCGAGGCCTGATTTTGCCGAGGCACAACGCGCATAATTGCCATTAGAAGTCGTTCGTCGAAAGCTGAATACCATTCATCCAGCCTTCATGTTTACGGACGTAGTCGATATGACTACAGATGTAATCGAAACGTTGGGAGGATGCCTTGGCGCAAGGGAACGATTCGAGGCCGGAACGCATTAGCGAGGCCGAGTATGCGGTGATGGAGGTGCTCTGGACGAAGAGCCCGGTCACCGCCGCCGAAGTATGCGATGAGGTCTGCGCGGCACGCGGGTGGAGTCTTGCCACGGTCAAGACGCTGCTCGGCCGCCTGGTTGCAAAGCAGGCCATCGCCTCCCAGCCCGAAGGTCGCCGCTTCCTTTACAGCCCGCTGATTGCGCGCGCCGACTATGTCGGCGGTGAATCGCGCCGCCTGATGGACCGCCTGTTTGGCGGGCGCGCGGCCCCGCTGTTTGCGCATCTGGCCGAACAGGAGGCGCTGTCAGACCAGGACCTGGCCGAAATCGAGGCTCTGTTGAAGGAGCTGAAGCAATGATCGACTGGCTGTTCGATACATTCGCCTGGACCGCGGCACTGATCGTGCTGGTGCTGGTCCTCCGCCGCCCCGTGGCACGCTATTTCGGCGTCACGACCGCCTATGCGCTATGGGCGCTGCCGGTGCTGCGCCTGTTCTTGCCCGCGATTGAGCTGCCGGCATGGATGGACCCCGCCCCGGTTCCGGTTGGGGCCGCCGATGCGGTGCAAACCTACTATCTGGTGGAGCCGCTCGCCACCGCCCCGGTAGAGCCCGTTTCCCTGCTGGACAGCTTCCCATTGACCGAAGTGACCCTGGCATTGTGGCTGGGCGGGGCAGCGCTGTTCATGTTCTTGCGCTTTCGCGCCTATCACCGGGTCCGGGCCGAGCTGCTGGCCGAAGCCCGCGGCGTGGGGCAGGCGGGCAAGGTCCGCCTGATCGAAACCCCCGCCACTGCCTCGCCATTGGCATTGGGCGTGCGCGACAAGATCGTGGCGCTGCCCGAAGGTTTCATGGCGCGATACGACCGTGAGGCGCGCGATCTGGCGCTGGCGCACGAGCTGGCCCACCACCAGGGGCACGATCTGCTGGTCAACATGCTGGTCCAGCCGTTGTTTGCGCTGCACTGGTTCAATCCGCTTGCCCGGATCGGCTGGCTTGCCATGCGGCGAGATCAGGAGGCCGCCTGCGATGCGCGCGTATTGCGTGCACGCGGTCCGGCGCAGCGAGCGAGTTACGCCAATCTGATTGCCAGCTTTGCGGCGGGCCCCAAGGTGGCACTCGCTGCGCCGATGGCGTGCCCGGTGCTGGGCGATAAATCGATAATACAACGTTTGAGGAGCCTGAAAATGAATGATCTCTCGCAGCGCCGCCGGATGGCCGGGCGCGGATTGCTGGCCGCCGCGCTGATCGCGCTGCCGCTCACAGCATCGATTTCCTATGCGGAGCCTGCCGCTCCGGCCGCGCCTGCGCCGCCGATGGCCCCCGATGCGCCCATAGCACCAGCTGCGCCGGTTGCTCCTGGCGCACCGGCCGCGCCTGTGGCGCTCCAGGCTGCAGCTGAAACTGAAGCACCGGAAGCGGACGAGCAAGTCTTCGTATGGCGCGATGAAGGTGACGCGGCCGCTGACGGCCGAGCGCATAAGGTTCGCAAGGTCAAGATCGTACGTGACGGCAAAGAGCTGTCGAACGAAGAGCGCGAGGAAATGATCCGTGAGTTGCGCGAAGGTATGGCGGATATGGAGCGCGGCCTGGCCGAAGCGAAGCGCGAAATTCACGTCGCGATGGTGGATTTGAACGATGCCAAGGCCGGCGCGACTGTGATCAAGATCCGCTGCGATGATGGCGAAGAGGGCATTCAGCTGCACAGCCCGGACGGCGAGATCGAGCGCGTTTGTACCAGCGAGATCATGGCCAGCGCCCTGTCCGGCCTGGAGCAGGCCCGCGCCAGCATAGCCCGGGAAAAGGAAATGTCGGAAGAGATCCGCAAGGACGTCTTGCGCGAACTCGATCGAGAGATCGCCCGGATGAAGAAAGAGAAGGCGGGTTAGGCACCGTCTCAGCTAATAAGCCAGCCTCCCGTCCCCCAAATGGCGCGAGGTAAAGAAGGCGGGTTCGGTCATCCAGTCCCAACCGGACCCGCCTTTCCTATTGCCGGAAATGCCCCGGCACGCTCAGCCCATATCGAAATAGCGATCGCACACCGCATCGTCAGCGCTTTGCATGCCCGCCCGCAGCGCCTGCATGCGCTGCGCGCTGCTGCCATGGGTAAAGCTTTCGGGATTGATCCGCTGGCCGGCGCTGCGCTGTAAGGTATCGTCACCAATGGCGCTGGCGGCGTTGAGGCCTTCCTCCATGTCGCCCGGTTCGATCAATCGGCGGTTCTTGCCTGCCCAAACACCTGCATAGCAATCGGCCTGAAGCTCCATGCGAACCTGCAATTCATTGGCGCGGCCCGGATTCTGCTGCTGCGCGCTGCGTACCTGCGCTGCCAGCCCGGTCAGGCGTTGGATATGGTGGCCATATTCATGCGCGATGACATAGTGGCGCGCAAAGTCCCCGCGCTCGCCAGACATTTGCGCCAGCTGGTCATAAAAGCCGGTGTCCAGATATATCCCCATGTCACCGGGACAATAGAAGGGCCCCGCTGCCGAGCTGGCGCTGCCGCAGCCATTGGTGGTGATATTGCCGCTGTAGAAGGTGAGGATCGGGTCCTCAAACGCGATCCCGGCGCGCCGAAATTCGGGCTCCCATGTCTGGTTGAGCGAGGTCAGCGCGGCGCATGCTTCCTGCGAATAGCGGCCGGTATTGCAGATTTCGGCCTCGCTCCGGCCAGACTGCTGTTGCGATGCAGGCGCTTGCTGCTGCATCCCCTCAATCGCGCCAATGGTCTGCGTCGGATCGGCCCCGAACACGAAATAGGCGACCAGCGCGATCACGATCGTGCCGCAGCCGATTCCGCCCGCTGGGCCGCCCGGCATTCGCCCGCGTCCGCCACCCTCGCGCACCCGGATATTGTCAGTGTTGAATGGGTTCAGGCGCATCTATGTCTCTCCCTGCCAATTGTCCCAGCGCCGATTATCGCTGGACAGGAACGCCGCTCGGCGCAAAAGCTTTGCGGCAAGTTCAGCATGCAGGAGAAATCGATGTTCCTCAATGGAAAGCGCGCGCTAATTACCGGTTCTACTTCGGGAATTGGGCTGGCAATTGCCCGGGCGCTCCATGCCGAAGGGGCGGAAGTAATCCTCAACGGTTTTGGCGAGGAAAGCGACATCGCTGCCCTGTGCGAAGAGATGTCGGCGACGTATGCCAATGCCAATCTTCTCGATGTGGGCGAGATCGAAGCGATGATGGCGCAGTTGGGGCCGCTCGATATCCTGGTCAACAATGCCGGGATGCAGCACGTTTCCCCGGTTGATGAATTTCCGATCGACAAATGG
>JBNLDR010000113.1:0-6436 GCA_050304495.1 Altererythrobacter sp. | reverse complement strand
GAAATCCGCCCGCACTGGAAGCGCGCGGTTGACCTGATCGACGGCCAGCTGGGCGAGTTGGTGGGCGAAAGCTACGTCAAGGAATACTTCCCTGAAGTGGCCAAGGTGCGCATGGACGAGCTGGTCAAGAATCTGAAGCTGGCCATGGCAGACCGCATCCGCGGCAATGAATGGATGAGCGCGGATACCAAGACCGCAGCGCTCGAAAAGCTGGAAAAGATGGACGTCATGGTCGGCTTTCCGAAGGAGTTCCGCGACTATTCGCAGCTGCCGATGTCCGCTGATGACCTCTATGGCAATATGGTCGCAGCCACCAAGTTCAATGCCGATTACGCGATGAGCGATCTGGGCAAGCCGGTCGATCGCAGCAAATGGGCGATGAACCCACAGACGGTGAACGCCTATAATGGCGGGCTGGAAAACAAGATGGTGTTCCCGGCCGGGATCCTGCAGCCGCCCTTCTTCGATGCCTGGGCCGATCCGGCAGTCAATTATGGCGCAATCGGCGTGGTGATCGGCCACGAGATCAGCCACGGCTTCGACGACCAAGGCCGCAAGATCGACGCCAATGGCGCGATCAGGGATTGGTGGACGCCCGAAGACAACGAACGCTTCAAGGCTGAAGCCAAGAAGTTTGGCGAACAATATGCCGCTTTCGAAGTTGTGCCCGGGGCCTTCATCAAGCCGGACCTGACCATGGGTGAAAACATTGCCGACCTGGCCGGCGTACTGGTTGCCTATGACGCCTACCACAAATCGCTGAACGGGCAGGAAGCCCCGGTGATTGACGGGCTGACCGGCGATCAGCGCTTCTTCCTGGCCTATGCCCAGGTGTGGAAGGCAAAGGCTCGCGAAGATGCCCTGCGCAACCAGGTCACCACCGATCCGCACAGCCCGGCGCGCTATCGCACGATTGCACCGCTGCGCAATGTCGATGCCTGGTACAAGGCCTTTGGCATCGGCCCGGATTCGAAAATGTACATTGCGCCGGAAGATCGCGCGCGCATCTGGTAACTTTTGTTGGGCGGGGAGGCTACAGGCTTCCTCGCCTATCAACCTAAAATTTAAGAGATTTAATAGCTCAACCTTGGTTGAGCTATTTTGATTTAGGGGCCGCACTACAGAAAAAGTTAAGTGCACAGGAATCCCTAACTTTCGCATGGGAGGGGTCTCTTCGTACGTATCTTCCCGCGCCGAGCCATTTGGGTCGCAACAGGGTCGCAGCCCAGGATTCCGTACGATGGGCAGTGCAGGCAGGCGTCGCCTCGGCCGACCGCTTATCTGCACTGCCCATTTTCTTTGCGCTGGCGGGAAGCCGGCCAATCGATCAGCGGCAGATGCGGTTCTGCAAAATGCAGCACAAATAGTTGCAATTGCAATCAGCCTGCTGTTCATGTCTCCCCAATTTCGCATCGGATATGCTGCCTCGCGCGCCAATCGCGCCTGGCGTTACAGAGGACTGACTATGAAAACCCGCTTCAAACTTGCGACTTCCGCCACTGCCTTGCTTTTGGCTACGGCGCTGCCAATACAGCCCACCATGGCCAAGGATACCGAAAGCGCTGCTGGCAAACGGTCGCACGATGCAGCGATCATGTATTTCGCCAATGACAGCGTGCTGCCCTTCCGCGCGCCCGATTTCAGCCGGATCGCGGACAGCGATTATCTCCCCGCCTTCAAGGCCGCGATCAAGGTGCATGAGGCAGAGATTGCGCAGATCCGCAACAATCCCGAAGCGCCCAGTTTCGAGAACACAATTGTCGCGCTGGAAACCTCGGGTCGGATGCTGTCGCGCGTCGCCAACATGTTTTTCGCGCTGACGGGCGCCAACACCAATGACACGCTTGATGCGATCGACAGCGAAATCGGCCCGGTGCTGTCAGCTCATTCCGACGGCATCTCGCTGGATCCGATCCTGTTCGCACGGGTCAAGGCGGTTTACGACAATCGCGCCGCTCTGCAGCTTAACACCGAAGAGGCCAAGCTGCTGGAAGAGACCTATGACGGCATGGTTCATGCCGGGGCGATGCTGACGGCAGAACAGAAAGAGCAGGTCAAATCGATCAACTCGCAGCTTTCCACGCTGACCACCGAATTCAGCCAGATGGTCCGCCAGGCGACGGTCGACAATGCACTGATCCTCGACACCCGGGAAGAGCTGGCCGGTCTGCCTGATGCCGATATCGACGCAGCCGCCAAACTGGCCGCTGAAAAGGGCCATGACGGCAAGTTTGCCCTGGCGCTGCAAAACACCACGCGCCACCCGCTCAACCCCGCTCTGGAAAATCGCGCGACCCGTGAAAAGCTGTTCTGGGCCAGTTTCCATCGTTCGGATGCGGGCGATGCCAATGATACGCGCCTGTTGTTGGCCAAGATCGCAACCCTGCGCGCCCAGAAGGCGGCGCTGTTCGGCCAGCCTGACTGGGCAAGCTACACCATGTGGGATCGCATGGCGAAAACGCCCAAGACCGCGATCGGCTTCATGGAACAGATGGTCCCCGCCCTTGCCGCAGCGCAGCGCCGCGATGCAGAAGAGCTCAATGGCCGGATCGCGGCCGATGGCGGCAATTTCGAAGTGACCCCGTGGGACTGGAATTACTACGCAGAGAAGGTGAAGGCAGAGAAATTCGCCTTCGACGAAAGCCAGGTTAAGCCCTATTTCCAGCTCGACCGGGTGCTGGAAGACGGCGTGTTCTTCGCCGCCAACAAGCTTTATGGTCTCAGCTTCAAGCGCCGCACGGACCTGCCCGTCTATCACCCCGATGTGCGGACCTATACCGTCTTCGATCGAGACGGATCGGAGCTGGGCCTGTTCTATTTCGACCCGTTCCAGCGCCCGTCAAAGCGTGGCGGCGCATGGATGAGCAATTTCGTGGATCAGAGCCATCGCTTTGGCACCAGGCCGGTGATCTACAATGTGCTCAACATTCCCAAGGCACCTGAGGGCGAGGTCCAGCTGGTCGATTTCGACAATGTCGAGACTACCTTCCACGAATTCGGCCATGCGCTGCACGGCTTCTTTGCCGATCAGGATTTCGTCTCGCTGTCCGGCACGGCGGTGGCACGCGATTTTGTCGAATATCCCAGCCAGGTGAACGAGATCTGGGCTTCCGACCCACAGGTGCTGCGCAATTACGCCCAGCATTACGAAACCGGCGAAACGATCCCGCTGGAAATGGTCGAGAAGATCCAGGCCGCCGCAAAGTTCAACCAGGGCTATGATTTCGGCGAAACCGTCGAGGCTGCCCTGCTCGATATGAAGTGGCATGCGCTCAGCGCAGAAGAGGCAGCGGCGATCGACACGGTCGAGAAAGTCGATGCCTTCGAACGCAAATCACTGAAGGAACTGGGTCTGGAAATCGACCTGGTCCCGCCGCGTTATCGCAGCAGCTATTTCAACCACATCTTCTCGGGCCCGGCAGGCTATTCGGCCGGCTATTACAGCTATCTGTGGACCGAGATGCTGGACAAGGACAGCCGCAAATGGTTCCGCGACAATGGCGGACTGACCCGCGCCAATGGCGATCATTTCCGCGCCACCGTGCTGAGCCAGGGCGGGACGATGGACTATTTCGAAATGTTCAGGAACTTCGCCGGGCGCGAGCCTGACGTGACGCCGATGCTCGAATCGCGCGGACTGACCGACGCGGCTGAATGATGCCGGTGCGCCGGGGGAGGATTAGTTTCCGCCCCCGGTCACCAGCGCCCGTGCACCTGCTTCTCCCAACCAGCGTGCAGCGACGCCCCACACTTCGATGATATTGCCCGCTGACAACGCCTGTTCTGGCGGCCCATCGGCATGCACATGCCCATGATCGAGCACGATCACCCGGTCAGCATGGTTCATCGCCAACGCCAGATCGTGCAGTACCAGCACCACCCCGCGCCCCAGTCCGGCAGCTGCACGCAGGCTCGCCAGCACCTCCAGCTGATGGTAGAAATCGAGCGCCGCGAGCGGCTCGTCCGCCAATACCCATTCGGGATCGCCGGCAAGAACCCGCGCCAACAGCGCCCGCGCGCGCTCACCGCCCGAAAGGGTCGAAACCGGGCGATCGGCCAGCCCGGTCAGATGGGTCGCCTCCAGCGCACCCTCGATCTCGCGCAACCCCCGGTCGCGATGCGGCAACCGCCCCAGCGCCACCAGATTGCGGACCGACAGATCCCACGCCACTTCGCCGGTCTGCGGCAGATAGCCCACGCGGCGCGCACGCTCGCGCGGTTGGATGTGAAACAGATCGCCGCCGTCCAGCATCACCGAACCCGCAGAGGGGGCAAGCAATCCCGCCAGCGCCATCAACAGGCTGGACTTGCCCGCGCCATTTGGGCCGCAGATCGCGGTAATTTCTCCCTTGCGCAGCGCCGCGCTCACTCCATTGAGTACGCGCGCACCACCGCGATCGAGCACCAGGCTTTGGGCTGAGAGCATCATACCGCCTGCCTCCGCATCCGGATCAGCAGCCACAGGAAGAAGGGCGCGCCGATCAGGCTCAGCGCAATGCCCAGCCGCAATTCGGTGACGAAAGGCAATATCCGCACTAGGCTATCTGCCACCAGCACCAGCAGCCCGCCCGCCAGTGCGCTCGGCACAATCAGGCTGGAGGGCAGCCGATCGGTCAGCGGACGCACCAGATGCGGCACGATCAGACCGACAAAGCCGATGATCCCGGCCACCGCCACGCCCGCGCCCACGGTCAGGCCAACCCCACCCACCAGCAGCCATAGTAGCCTCTGCATATCGACGCCGAGCGAGCGCGCCGCCTCCCCGCCCAGCGTCAGTGCGTCGAGCGGGCGCGCCGCCAATGCCAGCAACGCCACGCCGCACGCCACCAGGGGCGCGGCGATCCAGACATCGCGCCAGCTGCGATCGGTGAGCGCGCCGTTGAGCCACATCACGATCTCGCTCATCGCAAAGGCGCTGGGGGACAGGGTAATCGCCAGCGCCGTCAGCGATCCGGCAAGGCTGGCGATCATCAAGCCCGCCAGCGTGAACAGCGCGATGCCTGCCGAACGGCCCGCGATCACGGCCAGCATGGCCATGCCCAGCCCGGCCCCCACCAATGCCGAGAACGGCAGCAACCATGCGCTTACGGAAAATCCGAACCACAGGCTGGCGACCGCGCCCAGGGCAGCCATGGGCGCGATTCCGAACAGGCCCGGATCGGCCAGCGGATTGCGCAGATAACCCTGCATCGCGGCCCCCGCCGCGCCCAGCCCCGCCCCTACGATCACCGCCAGCACCGCGCGCGGCAGGCGCAATTCCATCAGGATCAGCGCGGCATTGGGTGTGTTCGCCGGATCGAGCCATACCCGCCCGGCCAGCAGCGAGAGCGGAATGGCCACCAGCAACAAGGCAGCAAAGATCAAGCTAGCGCGGTTCACATCATGCTCCGCCGGATATCGCCCAGCCGCTGGGCGGCACGGATGATGGTGGGGCCCGCGCAATAGAGCAGCGCCGGATCGAGCGTTTCGACCCTGGTTTGTTTGAGGCTGGCCAGCGCTGGATGCTGCTGTCCCCGGCTGCCGCCCGCCACCAAAAGCAATTGCGGCGGGCTGGCGATCACTTGCTCCAACGGCAGGTAATCCGCCTGCCCCAATCCCAGCAGCGCACTGTGGCTGGCAAACCCGGCATGGCGCATCAACTTGCCGATCAGCGTCGCCTCGTCCGGTACGATCTCACCCGGCTGCCACAGCACGGTGGAGACCGGCTGACCTTGCGCAGGCGCGGCATTGGCCGCCAGCGCTGATTCTATCCGCCCGATCAGCGCTTCGCCGCGATCTTCATGCCCGGCAAGCGACGCCATACGCCTTATCTGTGCAAAGCTCTGCTCCGCATCGCTGGCGATCCCAAATGTTTCGGTGCGAAAGCCAAGATCGGCCAGCGCGCCGCGGGTCGATGGTGCAAGAAAGTCGCTCGACAGGACAAGATCGGGCTCGAGCGCGACTACTTCCTCGACCGTGCCCGAATTTATCGGGAACCTTGCCGCGATTGCCGGATCGATCGAGCTTGCTGCCGGGTCTCGGCTGTAGTGTGACAGCGCCAGGATCTGCGCCGGATCCGCCAGTTCTACCAGCAGGGCATCGGTGCATGGGTTGAGACTGACAAAGCGCGGCGCATCGCCCCCATTGCGATCAGGTTGTGGCGCAGCGTGGCAGCCAGAAAGCAGCATTGCGCATGCAGCCGCCAGAATCGCCCGTTTCACGTTCAAGGAAGTCTGCTTGTTCATTGCTGCTGGTCCGACGCGATAGGGGCGCACCCGGATGGCCGCAAGTGCCGCTGAGTTAACCTTTTTCGTTCCAGTGTGCGTTTTCGGGACGGCGCAGTCGCGGCGCTCGCCCTGAACCCCCGTCGGCGCTACGCGCCAAAGCGCGGTTTTTCGCACCGGATGACATGTCAAAAATGATGCAACGCCTCCTCCACGCCCTGAAGGGATCAGCC
>JBNLDR010000112.1:0-6474 GCA_050304495.1 Altererythrobacter sp. | reverse complement strand
ACATGGCTTGATAGGATTAACATTCGCCATCGCTGGAAGGATGGCGCTGAGTGGGAACCCCAAGCCGCATATCGACCATTTGCCTGATCGGCACACTATTGCTCTCGCAGGGCGCTCTCGCACAAACAGCGGAGATCAGAGCAGTTGCCGAGACCGATCCCGTTGGCAAAGTGGGCCAGGATTCGGCCGACGATCCAGCCATCTGGTTCAATCCTGCTGTGCCGGAAAAGAGCCTGATTATCGGCACCGACAAGAAGGCCGGCCTCCATGTCTTTGGTCTCGATGGCAAGCGGCGACAATTTGTTCCGGACGGCCGAATTAACAATGTCGACCTGGTCGACATGGGAGACGGTGGCGTCATCGTCGTTGCCAGCGATCGCAATGACAAGAGCAACGCCGCGCTCAGGGTCTACAGATTGCAGACCGAATCCGCGACGCTCCATTTGCTTGGTGTGGTTCCCGTTGGGAAAGGTGAGGGGTACGGGCTTTGCCTGTTTCGAACCAGCTCCAACCTCTACGCATTCTCAGTGCTGAAGAACGGCCCGGTTCTTCAAACCAGAATTGACCTTTCTGCGGCAGAAGTTTCCGGCGCAACCGTGCGGACTTTGCAGATCGCCCATAAATCGGAAGGTTGCGTTGCCGATCCGCGGACAAACACCCTCTATGTGGGCGAGCAGGATCACGGAATCTGGGCCTTCGATGCCCGTCCAGAGGGCGGGCCGAACGGCAGAATGGTCGCCCCGGTTGATCACAAACAGCTTGATGACGATGTCGAAGGACTGACGATCGCGCCAATAGGCGGTGATGGGGGTTGGTTCATTGGGTCGAGCCAGGGAGACAACACCTTCGCGGTTTACAAGCTGCCTGACTTTGAGCCCCACGGGCGCTTTCGCATTGTAGCTGGGACGGTCGGCGGCACAGAACACACTGACGGCATTGCTCTCGTGACTGCAAATTTCGGGACCGATTACCCTGACGGGCTATTCGTGGCCCAGGATGGAAAGAACAGGCCCAACCCACAGAACTTCAAATATGTCTCTTGGAGAGATGTTCTTGACGGTTTGGGGCTATCGAACTGAGCCGGACCGCTTGTGATTGCGGCAGAAAGGGAACGTTCATTCCCTGGCTTCGACCCTGACGCCGTCAGCCAATGCGCCTCCGGGGTTGAGGATCACCCGATCCCCTTGCGCCAGCCCATCCAGAACTTCGCCATATTCGTCGTTCAAATGGCCCAGGGTGACTGCTCGTTCGGCAGCGCGGCCATGTTCGATCACAAATACGCGCCATTTGCCATCTGCCCCTCTGAACAGCGCCCCGATCGGGACGCGCAGGGCATCGTTCTTGCTCCACAGGATGAACGTCGCATCGATCTGGTATCCATGCCCAAGCCGCGCGAGCGTTTCCGCCTGGGCCGGATCGAAACCGACGATCACGTTGACGCGTTGTTCTTCGATCCCGAGCGCGGATATTTTCAGGCGCCCGAATGGCTCGACCCGGGTCACCTTGCCCGTGATCGCCTTTGCGCCGCCCCATTGCGTAATCAAAACCCGGTCGCCAAGGCTGACGCGTGCCGCCTCGCGCGAGATCAAGTCCACCACGGCTTCGATCCGGTGCGGGTCGCCGATGGTCATGAGCTGGGTGCCCTGCGCGATCACGCCTTCGCTTTCCGTAATGACAGACATCACGGTTCCGCCGATCGGCGCACGCACGGCAACGGGGGTTCCCGGCCCGGTCCCTGCAGGTTGTGTCAGCAGCGCCTCGTATCGCGATACCTCTGCGCGGGCCTGATCCAGCTGGGCGTTGCCATTTGCGACCCGCGTGCGGGCGGCTTCCAATTGGGCGCGCGGCAGGAAGCCGCGTTCGGCCAGCTCCTCTGCCCGGGCGAGGTCTCGCCTGGCTTGCTCTAGCGATGCAGATGCGCCCTTTCGGCTGGCACGGGCAGAGGCGAGCGCGGCCTTGAGCTCGCGCTCGCTGCGCGGGTCGAGCGGGTTGGAGGCGGCACCGGCCATCTGCGTGATCAGCGCACCGCGGCTTACCTTATCGCCGGGTTCAAGTTCGATACGGGTCATATTGCCGGTAACCGGCGCGGAAACGACGTAATATTCCTCCACCCGCGTCACGCCGTCATCGGTAACTCCCACTGTCATCGGACCGCGCGAAACCGCGCCCGAATCGACTGGCACCGCTTCGGGCCAGAATGCGTAGATCAAGCCCGCTGCCAGAAGCAGCGCGATCAGAAGGGCCCAGCGCCAACGATTGAAGAGCGAACCGATCATTCCTGCGCCTTCAACACCCTCACCAAATCGAGACGGAGTACCCGCCGCGCAACTGCTATAGCCGTGAGCGAGGCTGCCGTCATGACCACCAGGCTCGCAACGCCATAAGTTGCGCGCGAGGGCGCAAAGGGAAGTCGGAACAGGTCAGAGCTGAACATTGCGGTCATGAACTGTGCCAACCAATAGCCAAGGATGCACCCTGCGGGAACCGCCGCAACCACAAGCAGGGCCAATTCACCCAATAGCACGATGCCCACTTCGCTGCGGAAATAGCCAAGCACACGCAGGGTCGCGAGTTCATGGGCGCGTTCGGAAAACAGGATGCGGGCACTGTTGTACACAACGCCAACGGCGATTGCGGAGGCGAAGGCAATGTAGAAGAACAGGATTGTGTAGATGTTCTCGTCGATCAATTCCTCGAACCGCGCCATCGATGCATCGCGTTCGGTTACACCCAGAACGAGCGGCATGTCCTTGAGCTTGGTCAGGATCTGATCGCGCGCAGCCGGATCGATCCTGAGCAGTGCAGCCCCGACGGGTGACGCATCGCGCGTCAGGCGTTCGAGCACACCTTGCGTTGCATAGGCACGCTCGCCGACGAATTCATCGACGATACCGGCAACAGGCAAGTCGAGCTGGGTCTGCCGTCCGCCGAGCAATTCGACATGCGCGCTGTCCCCGGCTGTGATCTCAAGCTTGTCAGCCAGCTGTCGGCTGAGCATCAGCCCGGCGGGCGGAAGTTCCAGCTCGTTACCTGCGGAATCGATCCGCGCAGACAGCATAGCACCCTCGCTGCTGCTCTCGATTGCGGTCCGTTCCGTCCGGTTGGCGAAGCTGAGCTTGACCGGCACGCCGCGCAGCGGTTCGACGCGCAAGACGCCCGGCAGCTGCTCCAGCTCGTAAAGCACGTCCTCATTGCGCGGCTCGGTGAAGGTCACCGACAAATCCTGCCGCTGGGCGCGGAAGAAATAGGAATCGAGCATGGTCCGACTGGAATCGAGAAATTGCAGGGTCGCAAACAGCAATGCGAGCGATAGGGCCACGCCCAGCACGGTTATCGCCGAACGCCAGGGCCAGCGGGCGATGTGCCTGACGATCATGTGACCGATCGCGGAAAAACCGCACCATGCACCAAGCTGCTCAAGCTTGCCAGTACGATAGACCGGCGGTGGTGGCGGCGACATCGCAACCGCGGGATTCAGCCTTGCTGCACTGCGCATGCCCGCCATTGCGCCCAGGCTGGCCGAACCGAATGACAACAGGGCTGCGCCAAGAAACACGCCGCCCGAAATGCGGTATTCCAGGAAGGGAAAATGGAAGAACTCAAGATAGAGTTCGGTCATCGCCCGGCCCATCCAGATTCCGGCCAGTGACCCACCCAGCGTCGCAAGTCCGGCGACTGCGAGCGCGAACTTCAGATAATGCGCAGCAATGGCCCAGTCCGAATAGCCAAAGGCTTTGATCAGTCCGATCTGCGCCCGTTCGGTGCGGATCAATCGGCCCAGCACGATATAGACAAGGAAGGTCGCGACCACCAGGAAGACCGGCGGGAAGACCTGCGTCATGGCGTCGAGCTGCGTCAGCTCATTATCGACAAATGCATTGGAGATGTGATCCTTGCGGCCATAGGCGCCCGCCCCGCCATAGGGCGCGACTATATTGTCGATCTTGCGGATTACTTCCGCTTCGGATGCTCCCCGCTGAAGGGTCAGCGAAAGCGAATTGACCGCCTCCTTGCGATCGGTCGTCGCTTCGAGCGCCTGCTCTCCCATCCAGAAGATGCCAAAGCGGGTATTGTCTGGAACGAGATCTCCCGGCGCCAAAGAATAGATGAAGTCCGGCGCCAGTCCCACACCGACGATGCGCAGCGTTTGTCTGCTGCCATAGATCAGCGCCGAAATTTCGTCCCCGATGGCCAGGGCATTGGCCTTGGCAAAGGATTCGTCGACGATCACCTCCTGGGGCGCGCCCGCTCGCGGCATGCGCCCGTCGCGCAAGGTGACGAGGTTCAGGCGGTTGTAGCCATGTTCATCGATAGAAGTGATCAGCGCACGTACCGGGATGATCCGCCCCGGCATGTCGAGCGAGGCGTATTGCTGGATTCGCCCTTCGACCTGCTGGACTCCCTCAATTGCAGCGATCCGCTTGACCACGCTGCGCGGGGCGCGTGTCATCTCCACGAAGATATCGGCGAACTGGTTGCGAGCGTAATAGGCGTCCCGTGTTTCGGCCAGGGAACGGCTGACACCCATCGACAGCACGAATGTGGAGGTGGCAGCGGCCAGGACCAATGCGATTGCAAGCGCCTGACCCCGCATGCGCCACAAATCGCGTAGCAGCTTGAGGTCGAGCATCCTCACCAGCTGATGTCCCTGGGATCTATCGGGGTATCGTTCGTTTCGACGCGCGCGATCCGTCCGTCGAGGAAGTGCAAGACGCGATTGGCCATGGCCGCAATCCCGACATTATGCGTGATGATGACCACGCTCGTGCCAAGTTCGCGATTGGCCCGGGCCAGCGTTTCCAGAACCCGCGTGCCTGTCTTGCTGTCCAGCGCACCTGTCGGCTCATCGCACAACAGCACACCGGGCCGCTTGGCAACCGCGCGGGCGACGGCAACGCGTTGTTGCTCCCCGCCGGAAAGCTGAGCCGGATAATGATCCGCCCGGTCAGTCAGCCCGACCAGATCCAACGCCTCCATGGCGGGCATCGGGTCCTCTGCAATATCCGTGACAAGCTGGACATTTTCCTTCGCGGTCAGGCTGGGGATCAGATTGTAGAATTGGAAGATGAAGCCGATATTCGTGCGGCGAAACTGGGTCAGCCGCCTGTCGTCAAGCGCGACCAGATCGGTGCCGCGGTAATAGAGTTCCCCGGAAGTTGGCCGATCGAGCCCCCCGATGATGTTGAGCAGGGTCGATTTGCCGCTGCCGGACGGCCCCAGCAGCACGAGCAGTTCCCCCGCAGGTATCTCGAGATCGGCGCCCCTCAGGGCGTGGACCTCGGTTTCCCCGGTCTGGTAAATCTTGCTCAATCCGCTGCCTTGGAAGACCAGCTCCATCGAAAATCGTTCCCCGATACACCCCTTGCAGACCGTTGAATTGGGATGATGGCACGGGTCAGAGCATGCGACCAAGCGGTTTTGGGCAAAATTGCTGCGGGGTTTCGCTTAAGGCTCGGCTTCCCCTGTCGTTGGTGGGGCTGGACATTCCAGGATGGGCGGCGTCTCTATCGTCCACCAATTTCCCACTGAGTGGAGAGTGTCACCTCACCTTGCGGTGATCGACCACACGCGCGGCCTTGCCTTCGAACCGTTTGAGTCTGCCAGGCTGGGCGATTTCGATCCGGGTAGAGATGCCGATATTGGTCTTGATGTGGTGAGCAAGTTCGCGCGCCACGGCTCCGGTATCGGTGCCAGTCAGATCAGGACGCAGCTCCACCCGAATATCAACAATATCCATCCGGTCCGGCCGTGAAACCTCAATCTCATAGTGTGGCGCAAGTTCGGCCACCCGCAAGATCTGCTCCTCGATCTGGCTTGGGAAGACGTTCACTCCGCGAATGATCAGCATATCGTCAGAGCGCCCGGTGATCCGGGCCATCCGCCGCATCGGCCCGACATCGCCGGGCAGCAGCCGCGTCAGGTCGCGGGTCCGATAGCGCATAATCGGCATGGCCTGCTTGGTGAGCGAGGTGAAGACCAGCTCGCCTTCCTCGCCATCGGGCAGGACTTCGCCTGTTTCGGGATGGATGATCTCTGGATAGAAGTGATCTTCCCAGATCGTGGGGCAGCCCTGCGCCTTGCCATATTCCTGCGCCACACCTGGCCCCATGACTTCGGATAGGCCATAGATATCGACCGCGCCAATATCGAGCGCTTCCTCGATCTCCTTGCGCATGGCGTCGGTCCATGGCTCCGCTCCGAAAATGCCGATCTTGAGTGAAGTTGAGCGCGGATCGATCCCCTGTTCACGCATAGCGTCGATTAGCGTCAGCATATAGCTGGGCGTGACCATGATGATGTCGGGCCGGAAATCCTGGATCAGCTGGATCTGTTTTTCGGTCTGGCCGCGTAGGGTCAGGTCGCGCGCCTGCGCCTTCTGGGCGCCCAATACGGACTTGATGAATTCCTGCAGGTTCGAAAAGCGGATGGCCTGCTGGATCATGGTGTGCTTGACCTCCTCATGGTCCACGCCCA
>JBNLDR010000111.1:0-6532 GCA_050304495.1 Altererythrobacter sp. | reverse complement strand
GCGGAACGTCCAGCACGCGCAGCAGGGTCCCCGGGGCGCTCGAGAACACGAAGCAGCGATCGCCCAGGTAGACCGCCTCGGTGATGTCGTGGGTGACGAAGAAGACCGTGGCCTGCACCTCGCGCCACAGGCCGATCAGCAAATCGCCGATCCGCGGCATCTGGTAGCGCGGCAGCTCCATGATAAATCCGCTGGCAGCACCCTTGGTCACTGTCCGCCGCAGCAGCAGCGCCGCCACCATCGCACCGATAATCCCCGAGACATAGAGTGCAAACAGTACCAGCCCCTGCAGGCCGATCCCGCCGCTGACCTTGGTCGCCGGGATGAATGCCCCGATGATCACGGCGTAGACCGGTAGCCGGGCCGAGCAGGTCATGAGCGGCGCGATCAGGATCGTCGTCAGCCGGTCTTTCGGGTCGGAGATGCTGCGCGTCGCCATAATGCCTGGAATGGCGCAGGCAAAACTGGACAGCAGCGGGATGAAGCTGCGTCCGGACAGACCGACGCCCGCCATCAACCGATCCATCAGGAAGGCGGCGCGCGCCATATATCCGCTCGCCTCCATCACCAGGATGAAGAAGAAAAGAATCACGATCTGCGGCAGGAAGACCACCACCGATCCCACGCCCGCAATCACACCATCTGTGATCAAATCGCGCAGCAAGCCCGCAGGCAGGTGTGTGCTGGCCAGCTCGGACAGGACCCCTGCTGCCGCCTCCAAGACATCGGCAAAGGGCGTGGCCCAGGCAAACACCGCCTGGAAAATCACGAACAGCAGGGCGAACAGGATAAGCGGACCGATCCATGGGTGGAGCAAAATCCGGTCGAGCCCGGCATGGAGCCGGTGCTCCCCGCTTTCGGAAAGGATCGCTGCCTGCGCGATATTCTTGGCCGCCAGCCGCCGTTCGGGCAGCGTCAAATGCCCGGCGCGATGTTCCAGCTCGTGTTCTACCTCGCTCGATTCCGCTTTCACGATCGCATCGGCCAGATCGTCTAGCCCGCGGCGCCGCACGGCCACGGTCGGTACTACCTGCACACCCAGCGCATGGGACAGCGCATCGGGATCAAGCACCAACCCGTCGCGTTCGGCGAGGTCGATCATATTGAGCGCCACCACGGTGGGGCGGCCAAGTTCGAGCACCTCTTGCGCGAAGACGAGGTGCTGCTCGAGATTGGCGGCATCGATAACCAGAACAATCGTGTCTGGCTGCACCTCACCCGCAAACTCGCCCATCACCACCTTGCGGGTGACTTCCTCGTCCGGACTGGATGTTTCCCTGAGGCCATAGCTGCCGGGCAGGTCGAGCAACTCAAATTCCTCGCCCGACGCGGTGCGGACGCGGCCCGCTTTGCGCTCAACCGTTACGCCGGGATAGTTAGCGATTTTCTGCCTCGCACCCGTCAGTGCATTGAACAGCGCGCTCTTGCCGGCATTGGGATTGCCAACCAGCGCAACCTTTCGCGGGGTATTCATGCGGCCACTACTCCGGAGCGGCGCACTTGCATGGCGCGGGCGTGCGAGCGCCGCAGGGCCACGGTCATCCGCCCCACCACCAGTGCGATCGGATCTGAACCGCCGAACACGCCGCGATGCGCAATCGCAACCTCCGCACCTTCGTCAATCCCCAGAGCGCGCAACCGCCGCGCCTCTTCGGGCGCCAGCAGGTTCCAGTCGATCGCCGTTATCGTAGCGCTTTCGCCGCGTTGAAGATGGTCGAGTGTCATGCTGCCGCGCTGCCAGAGCGCCACGCTAATTGCAAGCGATTCGCAAAAAGCTTTTCAGATTGATCACATCGCTGGATAGCGCAAACGACCGAGGAATCGCGAGACACTGAAATGATCGCGATCACGGCCGAGCCATTTGGCCTTGGTGGCTTCGAATTTCATCACTCCCTCGATTCGGCGGTCAAGGAAGTCATAAGTCGCCTGCTTGCCTTCGCTTTGATCATCGACAAACACCGCCAGCGTGGCTGCATAGATCGAAGCAAGGATCGCGCGCTTGGTGTAATGGTTGTAATCGGTGGCATCATCGCCCGCGAGCCGCCACATCACGTCAGCACTGTGCCAGCCGAGCTTGAGCGCGCGGCCTGCGTTGCGCGGCATGGCCATGATCGCCAGCGCGCGGCGCAGGCCTTCTTCCTGCCCCGCCACTGCCTGCAGGCGAAAGGTAACCAATGCGCGAATGCGTTCGCGGATCTTCATTGCGGCGAGTTGTTCCTGCGGCAGCGCCTGCGCCATAGCCACATCGATTGTTTCAATCCATGCGGCAATCATGTCGATCGCGCCGCCCGGGAAAGCCATGCGCGCCACTTCGGGCTTTACCCCGTTATCTTCGGCGGCAAGCGACAATGCCGCATCGCTCCACCCGTCAAACACGGCGGCAGCGGCGATCTGGGGGGCCAGGGCAAGCCGCAGTTCGTCCAATGTCATGTCGGCCATTTCGCTCATGTCAGCCATTCCACCCCTATCAGAAGGTCGGTCCGTAGTTCTTCTCTTCCTTCTTACCCACGCGTTCATCGTCAGCGCGAGTGAATTCATCGAGAATTGCCCGGTTCGACACCGCCAACTCTGCATAATCGCGCGCCGAACGGCCCGAATTGTCGGTCCGGTCCGGGTTTGCTCCCTTTGAAAGCAACAGCCGGATCAAGGCCGTGTCGCGCCGATGCACCGCAGCGATCAAGGGCGTTTCACCCGCGCTGTCATTGACATCGATTTCTGCTCCTGAATCGAGCAGTACTTCCACACCATCAGTGAATCCCAGTCCAACCGCGAGCTGCAGCGGCGAAACACCCTTCTTGTCGCGGATATTGGGGTTCGCCCCGCGTTGCAGCAGGAACTTTGTCCAAATCAGGTCCCGTCGCTCGACAACAATATGCAGCGCGGTCTGGCCGCTGGAAAGATCGCGAGCATTGATGATCGTGGTGCCCGGTTCGTTGAGTGCCTGGGTTGCGGCATCACCGTCACGATCCTTCACCGCTTTCAGAAATTCATAGCCATCGGAGAAGAATTGCGCCCCCGCCGGGCTCGCCAAAACCGCACCCAAAAGCGCGCCTGCGAACCCAATTTTGCGCATAACGGCTCGCGTCATGCTGTCATCCTTTCAAAAATCCTGCCAGAAACAGCTTGTCACACTGTCCACCATCCCCAGTTAGCAGACGATGAACCGACCCGCCAAGCCCCGCCCGATCCGCAATCTTTTCGTTCCCATCCTTCTGGGCGCATCGCTGTTGATTGCGGGATGCGGCCAAAAGGATGGGGGCGAGGCGAGGCAGACACCTCCGCTGGCCGGGGCCGATATCGGTGGCCCGTTCGAACTGGTGGACAAGAATGGCCAGACGGTGCGCTGGGCAGACTTTGCGGGGAAATACCGCGTGGTCTATTTCGGCTATACCTATTGCCCCGATATCTGCCCGCTGGATGTCCAGCGCATGGCGCGCGGCCTGAAAAAATTAGAGCAAGACGATCCGGCCAAGGCCGAGAAGATCCAGGCGATCTTCATCTCGGTTGATCCGGAACGCGATACGCCGGACAAGGTCGGTCAGTTCGCCGCGGCTTTCTCTGACGACATCATCGGGCTGACAGGCACGCCGCAACAGGTAAAGCAGGCGGCGGACAATTTCCGCGTCTATTACGAGAAGGGCGAGACCAACAGCGCCGGGGGTTATTTGGTCAATCACTCCAACATCACCTTTCTGTTCGGCCCAAATGGAGAGCCGCTCGCCACACTGCCCACCGACATCAATGACGGGGGTGAGGCGATTGCGGCGGAACTCGCCAAATGGGTGAACTGAGGGCGAAATTCTGGGAGCTGGAGCTCGCTGAGCTCACCCGGGCCGAGTGGGAGGCGCTGTGCGATGGCTGCGGCCAGTGTTGCCTGCACAAGATTGAGGATGAGGATACTGGCGAGATCACCGGTACCAATGTCGCGTGCAAGCTGCTCGATACCAAAACCGCGCGCTGCAAGGATTATCGCAATCGCCGCGCCTTTGTGCCCGATTGCCTGCGTCTGACCCCGCGGCTGGTGAACCAGGTAAACTGGCTGCCCCTCAGCTGCGCCTATCGCCTGCGCGCCGACGGCGAGCCCCTGCCTGATTGGCACTACCTCATCAGTGGGGATCGCGATGCGGTGAAGCACGCCGGGGCTTCTGTCGCCGGACGGGTGGTGAGCGAGGACGATGCCGGGCCGCTGGAACATCACATAGTTGATTGGGGCGCACCATGATGGACTGGCTGCGCAGCGAAATGCTCTCGCCGGAGCTTGAGCTGGATGGCCGCACTCTGCCGATCGCCTTGCGCCGCCACCCACGCGCCCGGCGGCTGACCTTGCGGCTCGCGCCCGATGGCAGCGAAGTGCGCATCACCCTGCCGCGCTGGGCCCGCAGCGCAGAGGCGATCGCTTTTGCCCATGCCCGGCGCGAATGGCTCGGTGCGCAATTGGCCAAGCTTCCGCAACGCCAGGCTCCCTTACCCGGAGGCGCGGTGCACTATCGGGGCGAGCTGATCTCGATCCTGTGGGACAAGGCGCTGCCGCGCCAGCCTGCGCTCGATCAAGGGGCAATTGCGCTGGGCGGTCCGCAATCTTCACTGGAGGTTCGCCTGCGGCGCTGGTTCGAGAAGCGGGCGCTCGAACTGTTCGAGGAAGATGCGGGCGAATATTGCGCGGCGGCGGGCCTTGATCCGGTGCCTGTAGCGCTGTCGCGCGCCCAGCGGCGCTGGGGCAGCTGTTCGGACAAGCGGCTGATCCGGATCAACTGGCGGCTGGTCCAGGCGCCCGATCACGTGCGCCGCTCGGTCGTCGCCCACGAAGTCACCCATCTGCTGCATTTCGACCATAGCCCGGCATTCCACGCGACGCTGAAGCGCATTTTCGATGGCGATCTGGTCGCCGCCGATGCTTGGCTCAAGGCGCATGGCCGCACGCTCTATTCCAGCTTCGGATAAGCTCCCCACTGGCGCAGGCGCATTGCTGCGCCTATGTTCAGCCGATGTTTTCCAAGTCCCGTTTCAATCCCGGTCCAGGGCTGCTCGATTTCTGGCATGAATTCCGCAAGCCCAACCCCTATCGCTGGCCGATCCTGGCGGTGTCCGCGCTGCCGGTGGGTGTGGTGCTCGGCTGGTTCTTTAACGACATCTACTATGCCGAACCCGCGCGGCCCGAAGTGACCTATATCACCAGCTACGCGCCTGACCGCAGCGATGCGGAAATCGTGGCCACCAACGAGGAAAATCAACGCCGCAAGGACGAGCTGCGCGCCCAGCAGGAAGAGCTGTCCGAACGCAAGAAGGAAATGTACCGCGAACTGGGCCGCGCGACCGGGCTCGATGTCGACGCGATGGAGGAGCAGATCGCTCGCGACAAGGCGCGCGAGGAGGCTCAACAGGCAGCGAGACGCGGGGCAGTTGGCGATCAACAAGGTGAATGACGCCGAATGGATGGCGGCGGCAGCACGCTTCGCCGCGCGCGGCAGGCCGCTGAGCACCCCCAACCCTGCGGTCGGCGCAATCATCGTCAAACACGGAGTGGTGGTGGGTCGCGGCTGGACCCAGCCGGGCGGCCGCCCCCATGCCGAAGCAATGGCGCTTGCCGATGCGGGCGAGCAGGCGCGCAGCGCGACCATGTATGTCACGCTGGAACCCTGCGCGCATAAGAGCACGCGCGGTCCGGCCTGTGCCGATCTCACTGCGGAATCCGGACTTGCCCGTGTGGTGATCGGTCAGGCGGATCCCGATCCGCGCACGTCAGGGGTGGGATCGGCGCGCATTGCCGCGGCGGGGATCGAGGTTGTAACCTTGGATGACCCTGCCGCGCGCGAAAGCCTGTGCGGCTATCTCTCGCTGCGCCAGCTGGGCCGCCCCTATGTCACGCTCAAACTCGCCATGTCACGCGACGGTTTCATCGCCCGCCCGGCCGGAGGCGAACAGTGGATCACCGGGGCAGAGGCGCGCGCCCATGTTCACGCCCACCGGGCAAAGCAGGATGCAATCCTGGTCGGCGGCGAAACCTGGCGCAAGGATGCGCCCGGGCTTGACGTGCGATTGCCGGGGCTCAAGGATCGCAGCCCAAAGCGCTATGTGTTGACGCATGGAACGCCGCCCGAAGGCGCGAACGCACTTTCCTCTGCGCAGGCCGTGTTCGATCTTCAGGACGTGCAATATCTCTATTGCGAAGGAGGGGGCGGCGCAGCGCAAGCCTTCCTCGAAGCCGATCTGATTGACCGGCTGGAGATTTACCGCGCCCCGATCGACATTGGCGACGGGCTGCGCGCACCGGCGGGGCTCGATGATGCCGCGCTCACCACCAGCGGCAATTGGCAAATTGCCGAACAGTGCCAGCTTGGCAGCGATCAATTCGCCGCTTACAGCCGACTTAGGCAAGGGAAGCATACATGTTCACCGGAATAGTCACCGCCATCGGATCCATCACCAGCGTCGAGCAGCGCGGCGATCTGCGGCTGACCATCAGCGCTCCGCTCGACCCGGCGCGAATTGCGATCGGCGCTTCAATCGCCTGTTCGGGCGTGTGCCTGACAGT
>JBNLDR010000110.1:0-6935 GCA_050304495.1 Altererythrobacter sp. | reverse complement strand
CAGCCCCAACAGGGATAGAAGGACCACTTCGCGCATAGTGGGCGGAGATTATCGCGCCCCGCCCCGCGCTGCAAATGGCCTGGTCAATCAGTCCAGAAACGGGTCACGAACCAGGATCGTATCCTCGCGCTCAGGACTGGTCGAAACCAGCGCCACCGGCGTCTCGATCAATTCCTGCACGCGCTGGATATATTTGATCGCCTGCGCCGGAAGGTCGGCCCAGCTGCGCGCCCCTGCAGTCGTGTCGCTCCAGCCTTCCATTTCCTCATAGATCGGCTCGACATTGGCCTGGTCGGCGGCGTGACTGGGGAAATAGTCGAGGATCTTGCCGTTCAGGCGATAGCCAGTGCAGATCTTCACCGTGTCGAAGCCGTCCAGCACGTCAAGCTTGGTCAGCGCAATGCCGGTAACGCCGCTGATCGCGCAGCTCTGCCGCACCAGCACTGCATCGAACCAGCCGCAGCGCCGCTTGCGCCCGGTAACGGTACCGAATTCATGGCCCCGCTCGCCCAGCCGCTGGCCAGTATCATCTTCCAACTCGGTCGGGAACGGTCCGCTGCCGACGCGGGTGGTATAGGCCTTGACGATGCCCAGCACGAAGCCGGTGCTGTTGGGGCCCAGGCCCGAACCTGACGCCGCCGTCCCGCTGACAGTGTTGGAACTGGTGACGAAGGGATAGGTCCCGTGATCGATATCTAGCAGAACGCCCTGTGCACCCTCGAACAGGATACGCGCGCCGGCCTTGCGCACCTTCTTCAATCGTTTCCACACCGGCTGGGCGAAGCGCAACACAAACGGCGCAATCTCGCGCAGATCATTGAGCAGCCGCTCGCGATCGACCGGAGGTTCGCCGAACCCTGCGCGCAGCGCATCGTGATGCGCGCACAGGCGATCCAGTTGCGGATCGAGGCTATCGAGATGCGCCAGGTCGCATACACGGATCGCGCGGCGACCGACCTTGTCTTCATAAGCCGGACCGATCCCGCGCCCGGTGGTGCCGATCTTGCCCGAACCGGCGGCCGTCTCGCGCAAGGCGTCAAGATCGCGGTGGATCGGCAGGATCAGCGGGCAATTATCGGCAATCGCGAAATTCTCGGTCGTGATTTCGACGCCCTGCCCCTCCAGCTTTTCGATCTCGGACTTCAGGTGCCACGGATCAAGCACCACGCCATTGCCAATGATGCTGAGCGTGCCGGTGACGATGCCGCTGGGCAACAGGCTGAGCTTGTAGGTGGTGTCGCCCACCACCAGCGTATGTCCGGCATTGTGGCCGCCCTGGAACCGCACCACCGCATCTGCCCGGCTCGCCAGCCAGTCGACGATCTTGCCCTTGCCCTCGTCGCCCCACTGGGCGCCAATCACTGTAACATTCGCCATGTTTACACTTGTCCCCCTGCCAGGGGAATCCGCAAGGTCCTTCGACAGGACTCGACCAGGGGATTTGGATAGGAGGGCCAGCAGGGCCCCGAATGCGGTGCGCGCGATAGGGCGATGGGAGTAGCAGAGTCAAGCGCGCCTGTCACACCCTCCCAAATCCCGCTGGATGGAACACATGGAACACGGCCTCCGGTAAGAAGATTCCCGCTCAAACAACGGAGTTTATCGTATGTAAAACAATATCTTATCCAATACCTCACCTTTGCAGCGCGATATTGCATCCGGGCGGAACAGGAAAATTTGTGCCAAGGCTACTTGAGATTATCCCAATCCATCCATGACGGATCGCTGCCGAAGCGTCCCACCCTGCGAACGTGAGCAAACGTGCCGATCGCCAGGGTGATTATGGCCATCCCCGTCGGCGCGGACTTCATGATCGAATAGGCCATTGGCTCAATATCGACCGGAATCGTGCGCGCGATGTGGCTCGCAAGGCTGAGCAATTCGAACGCCGCCGCCCAGATCGGCCAGATCCTGCGCGCATTGAGTGCCAGCCAGCCAAATCCGCCCAAGAGGAACAGATCGGCCGAGAGCCCGGCGAAATCGATCGCAACAAATCGAGGGGGGATGAAAATATGGAGGACGGCCTCGAAAATAGCGCCTGCGACCACTAGCAAGCCTCCTATTCTCTCCGGCCTCCCCCCTCGTACAAAGGCAAAAAGAAGCGTCAGCGCCGTGATCGCAAAGAACAACACAATGCTTGGAAATCTGAAGTCAGGCACCATCTATTACCTCAAGCCGATCAGCGGCAATTCGAATTGCCAGGCTGATGATGATGGCTGAACCTTGACCAAGCTCCACACCCGGCTCTTTTAGTTTTTGACGGAGTCCTCATCAGGCCAGACCGCCTATCGCGACCGATCACAACTTTTTGGCGCTGTGTTATCAAATCGAGCGGTTCCTGTGCCTGCGCAATCTGATCATCGGTTGGCGACGAATGCATTTGAGAGCGCATAACCGATTGAGGGGGGGACGCAAAGCGAGCCAGGTAGATTCTCGCAACTGTCACAATCAAGTCAATCAGTCATAATGGCAGGCTAGCGATCAAGCGGAAAACGGGGAACCGCATGATCGAAAAGTCCGAAGAGCAGGGGCAGTCCTTGCCCGACTCGCCCTACAAGCAGCTTTCCAAATCCAACCGCCGGATTGGCCCGTCGGGTGCGCCACGACGCCAATATCGCACGATCTGGATTTCGGACGTGCATCTGGGCACGCGCGGCTGCAATGCCGAACTGCTGATCGATTTCCTCGACCATTGCGACAGCGATCAGCTCTATCTAGTGGGCGACATCATCGATGGCTGGCGGCTGAAGAAGCGCTTCTTCTGGCCCGAACGGCACAATGCGATCCTGCGCCGCATCCTGAAGAAGTCCAAAGCCGATACCGAGGTGATCTATATCCCCGGCAATCATGACGAGATGTTCCGTCAGTTCTCGGGCATGAATTTCGGCGGGGTCGAGATCAGGCGATCGGCGATCCACACCACCGCCGATGGCAGGAGCCTGTTGGTGCTGCATGGCGATGAATTCGATGCGATCATGCTGACCAAGCGCTGGCTCGCCTTCCTGGGTGATGCGGCATACAATTTCCTGCTGCGCGCCAATGTGGTGGTGAATGCGGTGCGGCAGTATTTCGACCTGCCCTATTGGTCGCTGTCAAAGCACGCCAAGCACAAGGTCAAGGACGCGGTCGCCTTCATCTCGCAATTCGAGGAAGTGGTCGCGGGTGCCGCGCGCAAGCGGACAGTCGATGGTGTGGTGTGCGGGCATATCCACACCGCCGAAATGCGCGACTTCGGTGGCGTGGAATATTTCAACGACGGCGACTGGGTGGAAAGCTGCACCGCGCTGGTCGAACATCACAACGGACACATGGAAATCCTCCACTGGCCAAGCGAGATCGCAGCGCGCGGCCAAACCGAAATGCGAAAGGTGGCATGATGCGAATTTGCATAGTTAGCGATGCCTGGCTTCCCCAGGTCAATGGCGTGGTGCGCACATTGATGGCGAATGCATCCGAACTCACCCGCAGGGGGCATGAGGTGGAAGTGATCGGGCCGGACCGTTTCCGTTCGCTGCCCTGCCCAACCTACCCCGAAATCCGCCTGGCATTGACCGGGCGGCACAAGGTCGGCGCGATGATCGAGGAATTCGCGCCCGATGCGCTGCATATCTCCACCGAAGGGCCGCTGGGCTATGCAGCGCGCGCCTGGGCCAAACAGGCCGGCTTCCCCTTCACCACCGCATTCCACACACATTTCCCGGATTATGTTGCCAAGCGCACTCGCTTGCCTGCTGACCTGTTCTGGCCGATCATCAAGCGCTTCCATGCGGCATCCAGCACGGTGTTTGCAGCCACGCCCAGCCTTGGCGCGGATCTGGCAGAGCGCGGGATCGGCCCGATCCATCGCTGGAGCAGAGGGGTCGATCTGGCTCGCTTCAGCCCGGAAGGGCCGGACCTGCTCGATTTCAGCGAATATCCCGGCCCGATCATGCTCAATGTCGGACGTGTGGCGATCGAGAAGAACATGGAAGCTTTCCTCTCGCTTGACCTGCCCGGCACCAAGGTAGTTGTGGGCGACGGGCCAGACCGCGCGGAACTGGAGCGCCGCTATCCCGACGCGATCTTCCTCGGCTTACTGCAGGGCGAACTCCTCGCTGCAGCCTATCGCGCCGCCGATGTCTTCGTCTTTCCCAGCCGGACCGACACGTTCGGGCTGGTCATGATCGAAGCGCTGGCATGCGGAACCCCGGTCGCCGCATTCGACGTGGCGGGCCCGCGCGATGTGCTTTCACCCCGCGCCGGAGCGATGAGCCCTGATCTGCGCGAAGCGGTCTGCACTGCGCTGTCCCTCAATCCTGCGGATTGCGTCGCACATGCCGCGAGATTCACCTGGGAAAAGGCGACCGACCAGTTCGAGCGCGGCCTGCTGCCGGTGGGTAAGCCTGCGCCTCGACCGCCGATGGTGGATGTTCCCGAGTTGCAGGCTGCTTGACGATTCTTGCGAGGCTGCGAGCACATGGTCTGAAATTTACGTTGCGTATTGCAACCATTATCCTTAGCTTTGGCTCATCGTCTTCCCACAAAGGAATCTTCCCATGTCGCTTTCGCTCTATGATGCCTTCGTTCCCAACTGCCAGCAGATGATCGGAGCCCTGCCCGGCCTGATCGACAAGGGCGAGACCTTCGCCAAGGAAAAGGGCATTTCGGAAGAGGAAATGATGGGGTGCCGGCTGGCAGAAGACATGTGGAACTTGCCCTGGCATATCCGCAGCTGCTGGGTCCATTCCTCCTTTGTCATCAGCCTGCTGCCAAGTGGCGAATTCTCGCCCGATTTCACCGAGCTTCCGCAAGGCTGGGACGCGATGCGCGCCATGGTCGCCAAGACGCTGGACGAATTGGCCCAGGTCACTCCCGAACAGCTGGAAGAAGTTGCTGACAAGACGGTTGGCTTCGTTCTGGGCGGTCAACGCCTGATGGAAGGAACTGCAGCGAATTTCCTTCTCAGCTTCAGCCAGCCCAATGTCTATTTCCATGCAACCACCTTCTATGACATCCTGCGGATGAAGGGTGTGCCGCTGGGCAAGCGCGATTTCATGGGCATGCCGCGCCTGAAGCCAGTCGTCGCGGCTTAAAGCTCAGGCCTTCTTCCCGAACCAGATGGTGTGGCGCGGTCCCTTGTTATTGGGCCGCGCCCGCACTTCGCGCACCTCGACATCAAAACCAGCGTCCATGAGACGGCGGGTGAATTTGTGATCGGGCGCGGCTGACCAAACCGCCAGCACGCCACCGGGTTTCAGCGCATCTTTCGCTTTGGCAAGACCAGTTCGAGTGTAGAGCCGGTCATTGCCGTCGCGCACAATGCCGTCCGGGCCATTATCGACATCGAGCAGGATCGCGTCGTATTTGTCGCAGGTCCCGTCATTGGCATCGTCGATTAACGCAGCGACATCGCATAGCACCACTTCGCCTGCCGGATCATCCAGAGACTCGCCGGTGAGGTGAGCCAGCGGACCACGCGCCCAATCGAGGATTTCGGGGACGACTTCGGCCACCACAACCTTGCCGCGCCCGCCAAGCTTCTTCAGCGCAGCACGATAGGTGAAGCCCATGCCATATCCGCCCACCAGCACGCGCGGATCGGGCCGTGCGATGCGTTCAAGCGTCAGCACCGCCAGTTGTTCCTCGCTGAACTGCATGCGAGTGCCCATCAGCTCGTCACGGCCGAGCATGATGATGAAATCCCTGCCATGGCTGATCAGGGTCAGCCGGTCGCCACCGGGTATTTCTGCTGTCGCAATCTCTTCGCGGGGGAGCATGTCTTCTCTCCAAAACAAAGGGGCCGCAGGCGAACCCACGGCCCCTTCACGATATTGTAATGAAGGATTAGTCCTTCAGGAAGTCTGGCACATGCGCCGGACCGTCGCTGTCTCCGCCACGTTCGGGCCGATCACGACGGCCGCCACGGTCGCCGCCCCGACCCCGGTCACGACTGCCGCGCGGGCCACGGCGATCGCCACGCGGTTCGCCCCGATCACTTCTGGGTTCGCGCGGCGGGCGGGTGTCTTCCAGCTCTTCGCCGGTTTCCTGGTCAACCACCCGCATCGACAGGCGGACCTTGCCGCGATTATCGATCTCGAGCACCTTGACCTTCACATCCATGCCTTCGGAAACGACATCAGTCGG
Organism: Altererythrobacter sp.; assembly: GCA_050304495.1. GTDB lineage: Bacteria > Pseudomonadota > Alphaproteobacteria > Sphingomonadales > Sphingomonadaceae > Erythrobacter. The sequence goes on along the minus strand of JBNLDR010000110.1, from coordinate 812 downwards.
CTTCTCGACGCGCTCATTCTTCATTTCGCTGACGTGGACGAGGCCGTCCTTGCCACCCATGAAGTTCACGAACGCACCGAAATCGACGATGTTGACGACCTTGCCGTTGTAGATCTTGCCGACTTCGGGCTCCTCGACGATGCCGAGGATCCAGTTCTTGGCTGCTTCGATCTGGTCGAGGTCGCTCGACGAAATCTTGATCACGCCTTCGTCATCAATGTCGACCTTGGCGCCGGTTTCGGCGACGATCTCGCGGATAACCTTGCCGCCCGTGCCGATAACGTCACGGATCTTCGACTTGTCGATCTGGATCGTCTCGATGCGCGGGGCATGCTTGCTGACTTCGGTGCGAGCCGAACCCAGCGCCTTCTGCATTTCACCCAGGATATGCGCACGGCCGGCCTTGGCCTGTTCCAGCGCCTTACCCATGATCTCCTGCGTAATGCCGGCCACCTTGATGTCCATCTGCATGGTGGTGATGCCAGCTTCGGTACCGGCAACCTTGAAGTCCATATCGCCCAGGTGATCTTCGTCACCCAGGATGTCTGACAGGACCGCAAAGTCCTTGCCTTCGAGGATCAGGCCCATCGCAATACCCGATACCGGGCGTTCGATCGGAACGCCGGCGTCCATCATCGACAGACAGCCACCGCACACGGTCGCCATCGAGGACGAGCCGTTGGACTCGGTGATGTCCGACAGGACGCGGATCGTGTAGGGGAAGTCCTCGTGGCTCGGCAGCACATTGTGCAGCGCGCGCCATGCCAGCTTGCCGTGGCCGGTATCGCGACGCGAAGGCGCACCGAAACGGC